>JADQBR010000092.1 GCA_016278515.1 Bacillota bacterium | reverse complement strand
GATGGTACTTGGGTTTAAACCCTGGGAGAGTAGGTCGTTGCCACAATCTAATTTTAGCGGAGACCTTGAGTCTCCGTTTTTTGATGCTCATTTTTGGTGTCATGAATTTTGGCAGGCTTTGTCAACAGGAAAACAGCCAACATCACCAATAAAAACCCAAAAAATTTGCTGAGAGAAATAGCTTCGTTAAGAAAAATGGCTGCGGATATGACCGCTATAACTGGCTCCAAAGAAGAAATAATACTTGCTTTACTGGCCTCAAGAAGGGTTAGACCTCTAACATAAAAGAGAAATGCCAGCAGAGTTGTTCCGAGCGAAAGAATAATTATATTTAGCCAAGTTAAACTGGAATAATGCCCGATGGCTGTTGGGCGAGCAATTATTAGTAATAGCAAAGTTCCGAAACCAAGACCGTAAAATATTACGGTCCAATGGTGAAGTTTTTGAACGTTTTTCTTACCAATAACACTATATAAGGCGTAAGTAAAACCAGCGGACAGACCAGCTATGACACCGGGTAAATTTAAAGAAGCCCAGTCTATTTTATAACCTCCTACAACAAGATAGCATCCGAGCAAGGTGGACATGAGGGCGAATAGTTTGGTCTTTGTAAATGCTTCTCCCAGAAATAATGCTGATAAAATAGATACAAATGCCGGGGCAGTGTACATTAAGGTTACGGCTGTGGATACAGTGCTGTAGTATACTGCCGTTAGAAGAGAAATATTAAATAACCCTACTCCCGTCAGCCCATACAGAATTAGGAAAAACAGGTGTTTTTTTTGAACTTTAAGATGTTGAGGCTTAAAAATAACCAGTCCAACCAGCAATACTAAAAAAGATATGCCCACTTTATAGACCGCTAAATCTAAAGGACTGATATCTGATTGATAAATATATTTACTTAAAATACCTTGCAATCCCCATAAAGTAGCTGCCCCAAGTATAAATATTGTTCCTGACTTTTGTTCATTCAATGTATTCTCTCCTCTCGCCAATGGGTTTATCTTACCATAAGCCAAATTCCAGTCACAACTATTTAGATACTAAATATAACCCTAAATGCCTATTTCCGTAATAATGACCCTTATCCTAGAATAAAAATTATAAAGATAAGGGGGGATAGCATGATTCTTATTGTGAAAGGAAGAAAACGGCGGTTCGTTGGAACTGTAGTATTCCTTGTTATGTTATTTATATTTGCTTTCTTTTTCAGAACGCCTCAGGCTTTATTGACAACGTCGGGTAATAAGTTAAGGCCAATATATGCAGTAGGGACGGAAGAAAAGAAGATAGCAATCAGCTTTGACGCCTGCTGGGGAGCTGCCTATACGGACGATATTCTGATTAAACTAAGAGAACATGATATAAAAACTACGTTCTTTTTGGTGAATATTTGGTTAAAGGATTACCCGGATGTGGCAAAAAAAATTGCTGAGGCAGGTCATGAAATCGGGCTTCACTCAACATCTCACCCTCATTTCACCAGTCTATCAGAGGGACAAATTAAACAAGAACTATTAGAGAACCACCAAATGATATCAGAGCTTACCGGTTACAACCCTAAGGTATTTAGGCCACCTTTTGGGGACTACGATAATAAGGTTATTAATAATTCTAGGGCCCTAGGTTATCATGTTATTCAATGGGATGTAGACTCCTTAGACTGGAAGGATTTAAGCGCAAGAGAGATCTATAATCGTGTTATCAAACAGGTAAAGCCAGGCTCTATTGTGCTGTTTCATAATAACGGCAAGCATACAGCAGAAGCATTGGAGCCAATTTTGGACACCTTACAGGCACAAGGGTATGATATCGTTCCCATTTCGGAGTTACTGCTGCCCGGTGATTATTACGTGGATCATCAAGGTATTCAAAGGAGTCAAAGTTAAAAACCAGGTGCAATCAACTTTTAAGTTACTCTACTAGGTATATTTTGGCATCAAATGGTAACAATATTATTGTTTAGACATACACACTTGGTAGCCTACTGGAGTAAGGTTGTAGTAATAAAAGTTGGTTGGTGAAAAAAATGACTAAAATATTGCCAATATGTTTGATATGTAAGGAAACACCTTTGAATGGTATGAGGGACGGGATAATGATTGGTGGAAAGTTCATCTGCTCTACCTGCGAAGAGGATATTGTTAATATATCCTACCACGATGATAGTTACTATGATCTTTTAAATTCGCTAAAAAAAATCTGGACATAGAAACAAGCCCAATGAGGGGCTTGTTTGTTTTTGCGACAAGTTATAAACGTTAGTAAAGCTGTGGGTCCCGTTTAACATCTTCCTGTTTTTGCAGCCTATAGCGAAAATGAGCTTTTTGAACATCCATTCTTAGTTGCTGTAATTTCCAGATATCTACCCCCATAGAGTTACTTATCACCTGGTCAGAACGCCCACTTTTCCACGCACGTATTATGGGACCCACTTTAACTTTATATTTTTTTGCCAGAGTCTTTTCGTCTACATAGTCAGGAATTCGTTTAAGCAAATTTTTCACCCTATACTATTTTTTCTCCCCAAGCGTCCTTTATGTACCGTTGAGACACTCATTTTCTAGCAGTTTTTATCAAATTATGTTAAAATTACAATCAATAACAGACAAAAAGAGGTTATTAACATTTGAAAAATAAAACACCGTTATTAGATGCGTTGGACTGCTACCTTAATAAGGGATACTATCCTTTACATACACCTGGGCATAAGCAGGGAAGATACTTTTCGCCAAGGATGAAAGAAATGTTTCAATCAGTATTATCCATGGATTTAACCGAATTGCCGGGGTTGGATGACCTGCATCAACCAGCGGGTGTGATTGCACACAGCCAACAGAGGGCAGCAAAAGTATTTAATGCAAATCGGACTTTTTACTCCGTTCAAGGCGCAACAGTTGGAATTCATGCTGCAATGATGGCATTAGGTACCCCAGGGGAGGATTTTGTCATATCAAGACATTCTCATAGAAGTGTTTATTCGGGGCTTATTCTCACTGGATGCAAACCAGTGTATTTGCCTCAAAGGATAGACGAATATTGGGGTTTTGTCTTAGGTAATGACGTTAAGAGAATTAAGGAGGATATCTTAAAGTATCAACAGAAAGCTCTTTTGATAACTAACCCCACCTATGAAGGAGTAAATGCTCCGACAGATAAAATTCTTGCTTCTTTGGATAGCCCTGCCGCGGTAGTGGATGAATCCCATGGAGCACATTATACATTTCACTCTCAGCTACCTGTCTCAGCTTTAAATTATGATGTAGATTTTGTAGTTCACGGGAGTCATAAAACCTTACCAACCCTAACCCAGACAGCAATGGTACACGCAGTTAGGGAAAACTATATTCGTCAAATATCCGGGTTTTTGGATATACTGCAGACTTCCAGCCCTTCATATTTACTATTGGCCTCATTAGATAGTGCTCAGGAATACTTGGGAAGCTGTGGAAAAAGTGATTGGGACGGAGCCTTAGAAATTGCTAACGGACTTAGAAGGTATATCAGACAGCTGCCTGAATTAGAACTATTGGAAGAAGAATATGTTAAGGGGCAGGGAATGAGTGGGCTGGACAAGACTAGGATAACAGTTTCTTCGTCTAAGATTGACGGGGGTATGCTTGGAAGGTTAATGCGGAAAGAAAAACTGCAAGTAGAACTATCAGGAATAAAACACGTGGTACTAATTGTTACACCTGGTGTCACTAAGAAGGAAATAGCACTTATTAAAGGGGCTTTAAAGAACGTTTCTTCTGCAATACCAAAGGAGATCAGTTATGAAGCGATGCTTAAGCTAAAGCTAAGAACTTTGGTACAGGCATTGCAGCCTCCGGAAGTAATACTTAATCCCCGACAAGCAACGTACAGTAATACTAAACAAATTTCTTTGGCCCATGCGGAGGGAGCAATAGCCGCAGAGTTCATAATTCCTTATCCTCCTGGCATACCGTTGGTAGTACCGGGAGAAAAAATCACTTACGAAATACAAAAAGCCATTAAGGATTTACTAGATTTAAAGATACATTTTCAAGGGACTTTCGATCC
Source organism: Bacillota bacterium (assembly GCA_016278515.1). Classification (GTDB taxonomy): domain Bacteria; phylum Bacillota; class JADQBR01; order JADQBR01; family JADQBR01; genus JADQBR01. The sequence goes on along the minus strand of JADQBR010000092.1, from coordinate 14,355 downwards.
CAGCATAGAAAAAATTCTAATAGTGGAATAGTGGAGGCTATATGGAAGGAATATTTATAACGTTTGAAGGCCCGGATGGCGCCGGAAAATCAACGCAAATAAAGCAGGTTGCAGACAAGTTGGATCAGCTAGGAAATGACACATTAATGACTCGTGAACCAGGCGGGACAGGACTAGGAGAGTCTATTAGGGGCATATTACTTGACCCTGAGCAAAAGGATCTTTGTAATGAGGCAGAAATTTTACTCTATGCTGCCGCTAGGGCTCAGCATGTAAACCAAGTCATAAGACCTGCACTGGAAGCAGGGAAAGTGGTGCTATGCGATCGTTTTCTAGATTCCAGTCTTGCATATCAGGGATATGGCAGGGATATGGGCCTGGAATTCGTTTCGGCAATTAACAAGTATGCGGTTAGAGAAATAAAGCCTAGCTTAACCATCCTGCTGGATATCCCCCCAGAAGAGGGACTAAAAAGAATACAAACGGGAAATGATCTGGATCGGTTGGAGAGTGAGAACCTAATGTTTCATCGAAAAGTACGTCAAGGATTTTTAAGTTTAAGCAATAATGACAGCAGTAGGTTTGTAGTAATTGATGCTACAAAATCGGTGGATGTAGTTTCTACGCAAGTTTGGCATGCAGTTGCTAGTTTTTTAGGAGGTTAATTATGAAGTTGGTATTGATGGTGGTGCAGGATAAGGACGCCGGCAACCTTCTGTCTGCTCTTACGGAAAAGGACTTTAATGTTACAAAACTAGCCAGCAGCGGAGGGTTTCTTCGAGAAGGGAATACCACCATATTTGCAGGCGTTGATGCTGGACAAGTGAGTGAAGTAATTGGTATTATAGAAGAGGTGTGTCCAGTGCGTGAAAAAATAGTCACGCCGGTTTCGCCTATGGCAGGTCCAACTAATGCTTATATACCATATCCTATTGAGGTACCCATAGGTGGAGCAGTTATATTTGTTATGGATGTGGAAAAATATGTTAAATATTGATATATTGGAAACCCAGTCTTGGGTGTGGGCGAAGCTGCGGAAGTCTCTTAGCAGTAACCGAGTTGTGCATGCATATTTATTTCAGGGCCCAACCGGTTCAGGGAAGGAGCAATCCGCAAGCTTATTAGCGGCAACGTTGAATTGTCACACGCCAATAGATGATATTGCCTGCCGAACGTGTAATTCATGTATAAAATTTTTAAACGGTAATCATCCTAATGTGCAAACTGTTGTTCCTGAAGGAGCAACTATCAAGTTGCATCAAATTAAGGAAGTGAAACGGCAGGTTTCTCTTAGAAGAGTGGAGCAGGGACACCTGGTAGTTATTTTCCATAATGCGGAGAAGATGACAAGTGAAGCAGCAAACAGCCTTCTGAAACTGCTGGAGGAGCCGCCGGCGGGCACAGTTTTTATATTAACTGCCGAAAACAGCTTTGCGCTGCTTTCAACAATAGTTTCTCGCTGCCAAAAACTGATTTTCAAATCAGTTCCTCCAATCAAACTAGCTTCTAAACTAGCGGAAGAGAGTGGCATTGATCTACGTCTGGCTGAATACATTCTGCAGTTGTCAAAAGGAGATAAGGATTCTGCAGTTGAATTAATAGAGGAAGGGATTTTGGAACTTAGACGACAATTGCTAGATATTGTTGCTAACATAAAAAATCTCAATGCCTCGGAGTTGTTATTTCTAGCGGAGGATTGGGGAAAGGGTGATCCCGAACTAGTGTTAGATTTGTTGCTTGCTTGGTATCGGGACCTAGAGGTATGGAACAAGACAGGCGCGGACAATCTATTAATAAATATAGATAGGTTTGACCTAATTAACCAAAATGATGATGGAAAAGAAGAGATAGCCCAGATATTAGATATGCTAATTGATGCACAACAGGCTCTCACTCGCAATGCAAACAAACAAATAACCATGGAAAATTTGTTATTAAAATGGGCACGGGTGTATAATTGATAGAAACTTGGGACTGAAAGAATGGGAGGCTTTTAAGTGATAAAAGTAGTGGGGGTAAGGTTTAAAAAAGCAGGCAAGATTTATTATTTTGATCCCGCTGATTTTGAATTAGAGGTTGCAGATAAAGTGGTTGTTGAGACGTCGAGGGGCGTTGAATATGGTGAAGTGGTTGTTACACCTAAAGAAGTGGCGGAAGATGAAATAGTTAGTCCGCTGAAGGAGGTCATTAGGGTTGCGACTGCTGAAGATCATGATAAGGTTGTCGAAAACGAGCGCAAGGAAAAGGAAGCCTTTAATATTTGTGTCAAAAAGATTGAAGAACATGAGTTACCGATGAAATTAGTTGATGTTGAATATACGTTTGACGTAAGCAAAATTATTTTCTATTTTACTGCGGATGGGCGTGTTGATTTCAGAGAATTAGTACGGGATTTAGCTTCGGTCTTTCGTACAAGGATAGAGCTAAGGCAGATCGGGGTTAGAGATGAGGCTAAGATGATAGGCGGGGTAGGTTCTTGCGGGCGTGTCCTGTGTTGTAAGTCCTTTTTGGGAGAGTTTGATCCCGTCTCAATTCGTATGGCAAAAGAACAGAATCTTTCTTTAAATCCGAACAAAATATCCGGGATTTGTGGCAGATTAATGTGTTGTTTGCGATATGAGACAGAATCGTATAAAAAAGCTAGAAGTCTATTTCCCAATAACGGGACCGCAGTAACAACGAATGAAGGGCCCGGTAAGGTAATTAAAAGCAACATTTTGAAAGAAACAGTGTTAGTCCAGCTAACGGAAGAAGATAGAATAGGAGAGTATCCTATAGGAGAGATCGAGGAGAAGTAGATATCAAAGTTGTGGCTCCAGTGAGGGGGCGGTTATTATAAAAATTACCGAGAAGTTAATTAGAATGGAAGAGAGCGTAGATAAATTACTACTGGAGATCCAGGAATTGAAGATGCAGGTTTATGCTTTGGAAGAGCAGAATGAGGCCTTACGTAAGCAGCTTTATGACAAGAAAGATGGAGGAGAAGGCTTGGACAACTTGATGCGCCTTTATGAAGAAGGCTTTCACATCTGCCCTGCTCATTTTGGCAGCTACAGGAACAGGGATGAGGGATGTTTGTTTTGTATGAGCTTTATTAAAAAGCAAAATCTAACGGGGAACTAAGATGATGAAAGAAGAACTAACTCTAGATGATTTGGTCTTAGACGGGCGCAAAATTTGGCAGTTGAAGGATGGGTTTAGATTAGGATTAGATTCTGTCCTCTTGAGCTTTTTTGCAGGTGTTTCCACCGGGGATATGGTTGCAGATTTGGGTACCGGGGTGGGTGTCCTGCCTTTATTAATTACTGCCCTTACTCGAGAGGTTAAATTTTATGCTGTGGAAATCCAGAAGGAATTGGCTGTTCTGGCTGAAAAAAATATTAACTTAAACAATATTGGGAACAGTATCACAATCTTTCAAGGTGACCTTCGGGAAATTGATAAAAAATGGGGAACAGGACATTTTGATTATGTAGTGACAAATCCTCCTTATAGAAAAACGGGAACAGGGCGAAAAAGCTTATCTTCAAGTAAGAGGATAGCAACAGAGGAGGTTTTCTGTAATTTGGGGCAAGTGCTTAATATGTCCGCGAAACTGTTGCGGCCAGGTGGTAAAGTGGCATTAGTTCACAAGTCTGACAGACTTACAGAAATCATTGACCAATGCATGGATAATCAACTGCAGCCTATCAGGCTGCGTTTTGTGCATGCATTGGTCAATGAGAAAGCCAATATGGTTTTAGTAGAGGGAGAAAAACAAAGTAAGCGTCAGTTGACAATTGAGCCGCCGCTAATTATTTATGGAAAGAACGGAGAATATGTTAAGGAACTGCAAGAGATTTTCAAAGAAGGCCGGTGAATGAGAATGAACGATACGGGTATTCTTTACCTGGTAGGGACGCCCATAGGGAACCTAAAAGACATCACCCTTCGCGCATTGGAGATATTAAGTGAAGTTGATATGATTGCCGCAGAAGATACCCGCCATTCCAAAAGACTGCTGGAGCATTATGAGATTAAAAAACCCCTAATTAGCTATCATCAGCATAATGCCAAAGGACGGGCCGAATTGTTGGTGCAGAAAATGCTATCAGGTGAGAATATTGCTGTGATATCTGATGCGGGCATGCCCGGTATTTCTGATCCTGGCTACTGGGTTGTAAAGGAAGCTATTGAAAACAAAGTAACAGTCTGTCCTATTCCAGGACCAAGTGCGGCAATAAGTGCGTTAGTGGTTTCGGGGTTATCTACCGATAGATTTATTTTTGAGGGATTTTTACCAAGAAAGAAAGAGGAGCTAAAAAGACGACTGGAAAGTCTATCTCACGAGACTAGAACAATTGTTATTTATGAAGCTCCTCATCGCATAAAACAGACTTTGCGTGTTTGTGAAGATTATTTTGGTTTAGAACGTCATGGGGTAGTTGCCCGTGAATTGACAAAGAAATTTGAAGAAATACGGCGCGGAACATTAGCGGAACTCAGCCAGTATTTTAGTGAAAGGCAGATAAAAGGGGAATTTTGTCTGTTAATTGAAGGTGCTGAAAAAATAGAGGTGGAGAAGGCAGAATGGTGGAACGTTATAACCGAAAGAGAGCATGTAGATTTACTTATTAGCCGGGGACTTAGTACCAATGATGCAATCAAGGAAGCGGCTAAAACAAGAAATAAACCTAAAAGAGAGATTTACAACGATTACCATCAAGAAACATAATATAGCTATAAATAAAGTAGACGGCGGAAATTAAAGAAAGGCCGACAGTTTTGTCGGCCTTTCTAGCTTGTACAATAAGGTAGTGTAAATTATTAGTAGCCTAGATTTGTTACAAGCAGCTAACTTTCTAGACAGCTTTTTCAGACATATCAATAGCGCACTCACGGCAGACGTTTTTGCCTTTAAAAATCTCAACATTTTCTGCATTACCACAGAAAACACATGCAGGTTCGTATTTCTTAAGAATAATCTTCTCAGAATCCACATAGATTTCCAAGGCATCTTTTTCTTCGATGCCAAGTGTACGACGTAATTCGATAGGGATAACTACACGACCTAGTTCATCCACCTTACGAACGATTCCTGTCGATTTAATCATGACTATCACCTCTCCCTTCAACAATATTCGACAAGTAATTACAAGTAAATGGTACCAGAGATTCCAGTTAAAGTCAATACACAACTAACAAATTTTTGGAAAAGAATTAATAAGAATTGCAATTTAGGGAAAACTTGACATTATGCGGGTTAAATTTTATAATACAGTACAGTATAGATTAAATTAATATTTTTATTAGCTGTGAGAGGGAAGAGTAAGCAAATATTAAGTTATAGCGAGTGGCGATGGTCTAAGCCCGTACTGAATGTTTGCTGAATATGGCCCTTAAGTTGTTAAGCTTAATAGAATTAGTGAGTTTCTTAGTATGCTTAGCCGTGCTCCGCGTTAAGGGGGGAAGCAAAAATATTCTTAAGGCCTATTTTACTCAGGCGAACTAGGGTGGTACCACGAGCCTCTCGTCCCTAAAAGGATGGGAGGCTAATTTATGTAAATAGAACTGAGGGGGTAAAAAGACATGAGTAACAAAACATTTTATATTACTACTCCAATATATTATCCAAGTGATAACCTACATATTGGACACGCGTATACCACGGTTGCTGCAGATACAGCGGCGCGTTATAAAAGGATGCGTGGATATGATGTTATGTTTTTAACCGGATCTGATGAACACGGTCAGAAAATAGAACGTAAAGCAAAAAGTGAAGGGTTAACGCCTATTCAATATGTGGACGGGATAGTAGCTAATTTTAAACACCTTTGGGAAAAGATGTTAATTACTAACGATGATTTTATTCGCACCTCGGAAGATAGACATATAAAGGTAGTACAGCAAATTTTTCAAAACATTTATGACAAAGGCGATATTTATAAATCCGAATATGAAGGGCGGTATTGTACCCCTTGCGAAACATTCTGGATGGACCGCCAGCTGGATGAAGGAAAATGCCCTGATTGCGGGAGGGAAGTAGAATTACTAAAGGAAGAAAGTTATTTCTTCAGGATGAGCAAATATGCTGATCAACTACTTAAATATATTGAAACCAATCCGGACTTTATTCAGCCAAAAGCGCGAAGAAATGAAATGATTAGTTTTATTAAACAAGGGTTAGAGGATTTATGTGTATCGCGTACTACTTTCGATTGGGGAATTCCCGTACCTATTGATGATAACCATGTAATTTATGTATGGTTTGACGCTCTAACCAATTATATTTCTGCCATAGGTTACCTGGATGATCCTGAAACATTTAACCGCTATTGGCCTGCCGACATACATTTAGTGGGAAAGGATATTGTCCGTTTCCATACAATTATTTGGCCAATTATTTTACTGGCGGCAGATATTCCCTTGCCTAAAGAGGTTTTTGGCCATGGTTGGCTACTGCTTGAAGGTGGGAAAATGTCTAAATCTAAGGGTAACGTAGTAGACCCTCTGATACTAATTGATAAGTATGGTGTAGATGCGGTTAGATACTTCTTATTAAGAGAGATGCCATACGGGAATGATGGAAGCTATTCGGAAGGTGCCCTAGTTCATCGTATTAATATGGATTTAGCAAATGATTTGGGTAACCTCCTTAGCCGTACAACTGCTATGATCAATAAATTTTGTGACGGCAAGATTCCGGAACCATCCTCAATGCAGGACGAGGACACGGAATTATTTGATTTAGCTGCCCGGATTCCGGGTGAAGTAGAAGAATTATTGGAAAAAATGGAAATGGCAGGATCTCTGGCAAAGATATGGGAACTAGTAAATAAGTCAAATAAATATATTGAAGATATGGCACCCTGGAGCTTGGCCAAAAATCCTGATACAAAGGCAAGACTTGGCACGGTTATGTATAACTTAGCAGAAGTTATTAGGATAGTTGCGGTTCTTTGTACGCCCTATATGCCGACCTTACCCAATAAAATATACCAACAACTGGGTATTTCCGACAATAAAGAAATACACGGCTGGGACAGTGCTAAGAAATGGGGAAGTATACCTTATGGGGTAGAGATCAACCGTGGGGAATCAATATTCCCGAGGATTCAACCTGAAGAAGCAGAAGTTGTTCAAGAAAAGGCAGATAGTAAACCAAAGCAAGCGCCAACAGAAGAAGCTGCAAACTTAATAGACATTAGTGAGTTTGCTAAGGTTGAACTTAAAATTGCAGAGATAACGGTCGCGGACAAGATTGAGAAGACTGACAAATTGTTAAAGCTAAAAGTAAGCTTAGGGATTGAAGAACGCACAGTGGTGGCCGGTATAGCGAAGCATTATGAACCTGATGAGTTATTAGGTAAAAAAGTTGTTTTAGTAACTAACCTAGTGCCTGCTACTTTAAGAGGGATAACTTCTCAAGGAATGATTCTGGCCGCTTCTAAAGGTAAAAAGCTAAGCCTGCTGACTGTGGAAAAAGATGTTCCGGTAGGAAGTAAGGTGAAATAAATGCTATTTGACAGTCATGCTCACATAGGAGACAAACAGTTTGAGAATGATCGGGAAGACGTAATTAGAAGAGCGGAGGAAAATGGTGTCACACATATTCTTAATGTAGGATATGATTTAGAGGCGAGCAGGGCATCAGTAAAGCTGGCTGAGGGACACGGAAAGGTATATGCTGCGGTAGGGATTCACCCCCATGATGCGGCATCGGTAACAGATAATACTCTAGAGGAAATTAGGCGCTTAGCCAGGCATGAGAAAGTGGTGGCGCTTGGGGAAATGGGTTTGGATTATTATCGCAACTTATCCCCAAAGGCGAAGCAGCATCAGGTATTCAGGGAGCAAATACGGTTGGCCAAGGAGTTAAAGCTGCCCATTATTGTGCATGATCGGGATGCACATCAGGATACTATTGATATTTTAAAAGAAGAAGGGGCAAATGCAGTCGGCGGCATTTTGCATTGTTTCTCCGGCAGCTGGGCAATGGCGAAACAATGCCTGCAATTAGGATTCTATATTTCGCTTGCAGGGCCGGTAACGTTTAAGAATGCGCGCCGTCCCCAAGAAATTGCCAAGCTTATTGATATAAATCGATTGTTGGTGGAGACGGACTGCCCATACTTAGCCCCAGAACCTAAAAGGGGTAAACGTAATGAACCTGCGTATGTCAAGTATGTTGCAGAAAAGATTGCGGAGTTACGGCGCGATTCCTTTGAGGAACTGGCTTTCATTACTTTTAACAATACAAAGAAAATATTAGGGCTCGATTAGACATTGTTTTTATTTGCCAAGCGGGTATACTAGTATTTGATAAATTATGACAGAGGACATCCTTGATTAATGTAGAATAAGATGACTTTAGGAGGTGGCGCTATGCATAATATTAATCGGAATAAGACAATTTATAAAAGTTTGCTTCTGATTTTAGTGCCCTTGATGCTATTAGTGACAGTAGGCTTTACTTATTTTCACTTACAGAACTTTGTCACTGTTTCTGCCGATAACCATATTTATAATGTTAATACATTTAAAAAGACTACAGGAGAAATTCTAAGTGAAATAGGTTTGAAGTTAAATGATGCTGACTTGGTGAAACCGGCAGTTTCCAGTGAAGCTTTTGACGGAATGGAAATTTCCGTTATCAGGGCATTTCCGGTTACGGTTTCAGTTGGCGGACAAGAAACCAATGTTATAACTACACCGGGCACTGTTTCAGAAGTACTTAAACAGGCAGATGTATCATTAAACGAACGGGACAAGGTTTTACCCAATTTAAAGGAGATTGTGCAAGCTCCTTTAAAGGTAGAGGTCATACGGGTAACAACCAAAGACTCGGAAGAAATTCATGAAATACCTTATTCCATCGTTAGAGAAGATGACGAAAATATGGCAAGGGGACTTCGGCGGATTACCCAGCGAGGAGAACCTGGAAAAGAGAGTGTGCTGACTAGAATTACCTACGAAAATGGGAAAGAGGTTTCTAGAGAAATAGTTGATAAAGAAGTAATTAAAGAACCGCGTGAACAGCTAGTTGCGATGGGGACGGTTCAATCCTACTCAAGAGGTTCTGATAATTTTCGCTTTAAAAAAGCGGTGGAGGTTGTAGCTACCGGTTATACCCATACCGGGAACCCAACGTTTACCGGGGTATATCCGAAAGTCGGGACTATTGCCGTTGACCCCAAAGTAATTCCGTTGGGAACTAAGCTTTTCATTGAAGGCTATGGGAATGCTATTGCACAGGATACAGGGGGATATATTCAAGGCAATCGCATTGATTTATTCTTTGAAAGTCGAGAGAAAGCTCTGACTTGGGGTAGACGAAAAGTTAAAGCTTATATCATTGAATAAGGCGTTATATACGCCTTATTTTTGTGTGTTTTCGGATAGGTTGAGGCATTTTTGTTTAGGAATGATTATTATAGTATAATTAATAATTGTAAGAAGGTAGTTTAGACGTTTCGGCAGTTCTAGGGAGGAATGTTTTTTGAAAGTTGCCTCGGGTAAAACAGCACATGCATTATTATTAAAGTATAATCTACGCATAAAAAAGCGATTTGGGCAGAATTTTTTGATAGACGAAAATATAATAAAAAAAATAGTTCGTCAGGGCAATTTGAATTCAGAAGAAACAGTAGTAGAAATTGGACCCGGATTAGGTGCGATGACTCAACACTTGGGTGTTCAAGCGGGGAAGGTAATATGTTTGGAGCTGGACCGGGATTTAATTCCTGTGTTGAAAGAAACATTGGCCGAATACAATGGTATTGAAATTAAGCAGGGTGATGCCCTTAGCACAGATTTTGATTTTTTAGTGAATGAGCTGAAAGGAAGTTTTCCATATAAGGTAATTGCGAACCTGCCATACTATATTACGACTCCCCTAATAATGCATTTTTTGGAAAGTGGCTTTAACATCTCTAAAATGGTATTAATGGTACAAAAAGAGGTAGCACAACGTATGGCTGCGAAGCCTAATACCTCTGACTATGGAGCGCTTACTGTTGCAGTGCAGTTCTACTGCCAATGCAATATTGCCTTCTATGTGCCTCCGTCAGTATTCTTGCCTAAACCTGCAGTAGAATCTGCAGTAGTGGAATTAATTCCTTTAGATAAGCATAAGGTGTCAGTTGAGGATGAAAAACTGTTTTTTCAGGTAGTAAGGGCAGCCTTTAATAAGCGTAGAAAGACTTTGGTTAACGCGTTGGCTAATTCACCCATGGCGTTTGATAAGGCTCTGGTGTCGGGAATACTCTCTGGAATGCAGGTTAACGAAAAAATAAGGGGCGAGGCTTTATCTATTGAGCAGTTTGCGCATATCGCCAAGGAGATTAAAGAAGCAGGAAAGGGCTATGAATTTTAATCATTCACTAGAAGGAACAATTATAAACCGCTAAAAGAGGTGTGCACTGATGTGCTTTATCAGCCCTACTAAGGGGAGACTGTCTTTGGAAGAGGTTTATCAGGATATGATGGATTTTATCGAATCTGTACCAAATGCACAATTTAAAATCATAATTGGAACCGACTCGCAAGCAAAAAATTATACCTGTTTTGTCACTGCCATTATAGTCCACCAAGTAGGTAAAGGGGCTAGATATTATTATAAAAAGAAGAAACTTCGGAAGATTGAGAGCTTGCGACAAAAAATATTTTTTGAAACGGCTTTCAGTTTAGACACTGCCAGTAAGATTACGGAAATCCTTGCAGAGGATGGCCGTGATCACTTGGATTTAGAGATTCATTTAGATATTGGTCCTAATGGGGACACCAAAGATCTTATTAAGGAAATAGTTGGGATGGTTGTAGGTAGTGGGTTTGACGCGAAGATTAAACCTGACTCTTGCGGTGCGTCTACGGTGGCCGATAAATATACAAAATAAATCAGTGTTTAAGATGATGTTCAGCTGGTAACAATATTAACTAACAAGCCATCGAAAAAGGTGTGTGAAAATGAGCTGGACACCGGAGCAGGAGCTAAAAAGGCGATTGGTCCTATTAGGTCTGACAAGGAAAGTAGTAAATAGGATGAGAAAAGAAAGTCCAGAGGATGAAAAACGGAGGAGACAAGCCGGTAGTTAGGCTATCTCCTCCGTTTTAATTGTCAAAACCCATCGGCATTCATCTTATATTGCGAATAGGTGGCGTCCAATTTGGCCAGTAATAGTACGACTCCAAACCCATGTGCTGGTTGCTATTGCAGGATTCCAATAGTATAAGGCACCGTAAGTTGGATCCCAACCATTTAGGGCATCCGTTGCCGCCTTTATGGATTCTGAATCAGGTTGCAGCCAGTACTGTCCATCTTCAATGGCTGTAAAAGCCCACGGTTGAAAAATAACGCCCCTTAGAGTGTTGGGAAATTTGGGACTTGCCACTCTGTTTAAAGATACTGCTGCTATAGCAACTTTACCGACATAGCTTTCACCGCGCGCCTCACCATAGATCAGTCTAGCTAACATCATAACGTCTTCGCGGTTGGAACTGCTTCGGGAAAATGTGGAAGCGGCAGGTCTGACCGGGTATTTGGGTAATAACAAGGTTTTCCCAGGACGAATAGTATTTGTATACAGCTTGTTGAGTGATTTTATTTGCTTTACCGAGACACCAAACCGCTGGGAAACTAGGTATAGAGAGTCGCCTGGTTGAACCCAGTAAACCTGATAATTCTCTTCCGGTATCCACAGATGTTGGCCTGGATAGATGTTGTTACTAGCGAGTCCGTTAACCTTCTTTAAAACCTGTGTATCATTGTTACCAAAACTCTTACTGATAGAATATAGGCTGTCCCATTTTTTTACGGAGTAAGTCCAAGCAAAGGCATTAGTGAGGCCAGTAAATATAAAAATGACCGTTATAGCTAATGACACTAGAATCTTTCTCTTTTTTAATATCAATTTTCTGCCTCCCTAGAAGATGTCCCTGTTATTATAAGCTAAGAAAGGCAGCTTTGCATGTACAAATGTTAACCAGTAGTAATAAATATTTCCTTAAAATAAAACTTTTAATTCCTAAAAATTTTTAATTTGTTCGGATGATCTAAATAAAATTTTAATAAATCGAATCTTCTACTAGAGTTATACCCGACGTAGTTCATCCCTTTCCACAATCTTGAGCGAATATTGTTATTAATAAGGTTAAGACCTTCAATACAGTCTCCTATGATGGTCTCAGCAATTTTTTCCGAATGAATAGGGCCCCTAATATTGGACCCTAGAATTGAATGGGGTATTGAGGCAGCAACTTTGACGGTTAAGCCTTTTAGGACGGATAAGGTTAAGGAGACAGGGGGGATGGCTAATTCTTGAGTCATTGTTTCCTGAAATAATTGTCTAGAGATGCCGTGGGGGCCATGGGATGGATTTGCCAACCCCAAGGCAGAGTACATACCCAACGCCCTATTTAACAGCCCTCGAAATTCCAGAACCCTATTAGTTAAGGGATGCCGATAGGTTATATAAGGATAGCAATTAACAAGGGCCATATCGCAGTTGGCAGTTAAACATTTATCCAACAATGCTATTTGATCCTGAATAGGCCCTACCATGTCACCGTCGACAAAGATTACTCTACTAGCTTTGAGACTAAATGCATAAGAAGCACCGATGGCGCGGGGAACATCAATTCCTAACCCTTCATCAAAGTATAGAATATGAATTTGCGAATATTTCAGTTCTTGCACTTTAGATAGCGTGCTATCTAAACAGCCATTAACTACAATTACTATTAAAGCAGTGTTAAAAGACAATAGGTTCCTAATAACTCGAGAGATAGTCTTGGATTCGTTTTGTGCCGGCACTACAAATGCTAACATCCGTTGTACCCTCCTGATGTTTTATATATGTTATGCAGATGGGAGCACAGTTTGTTCTTAACTGTTTTAGGTCATTAGGCATATCATGTAGAAAAAAGCGCATTCTTTAACATGGAGGGACTATGGTGATAAAAAAGGGAGATATAGTCGGCCGCAAATCCTATGGAAGTGACGTGCTGTTCAAGGTCGTGGATATTAAAGAGACAAACCAGGAAAAGACGGCAGAGCTTAGAGGTTTGGATATTCGACTGATTGCTGATGCACCTGTAAATGACTTGTTGCAAAAGAATGAAGAAGATGTCAAGTACTATCAAAACAATTTTCAGGAGAAATGTTCCGACTGCAAAAAAAATATCTTTAAAAGACGCCAACAGGAATTCCGACAAAGTATGAACCGATATCAAAGGCCTATGCATAATGAGTTCTTCGAAGTTCCTGGAAATGTACTTCACATTGATGGCGACAAGGAATATTTGGGTAAATGTATGAATTCTTATGACGAACTGAATATAAAAGTGCGGGGTGAATATGTCCCGGAAACTGAGCAGTATAAAAGGGTTCCTAGCTTATTACGGGAACAGCCTGTAGATATTTTGGTGTTAACGGGTCATGACGGTATTATTAAGGGGAAAGAGGACTTTAGCGATTTAAGTAGTTACCGTCATTCTCGCTATTTTGTAGAAGCAGTAAAAGCAGCTCGAGCTATTGAACCTAGTAAAGATGAATTGGTAGTCTATGCCGGTGCATGTCAATCACATTATGAAGCCCTACTTAACGCAGGTGCAAATTTTGCTAGTTCACCCCTAAGAATTTTTATACATGCTTTTGATCCGGTGTTTATTGTGGAAAAAGTAGCATACACTTCTATTGTCGAAAAGCTTTCAATCCAAGATGTAATTGAAAATACCATCACAGGAACTGACGGGGTGGGAGGAGTCGAGACCCGTGGAAGGTTTCGTTTGGGCTATCCCAAATCGCCTTATTAACCATTAGAAGCAAAATAAATTTATTGATCGGCGTATGCCATAAGATTTAGCTAATTTTTTGGCACATAAAGGACATAATCTTCTAATTTTACCCTAGGTATAAAAAAAAATATTTGACGCTGGGGCAATAGTCTAGTATAATATTAATTTCGCCTTGACAGATATGTTCGAATTTGGTAGAATAGAATAGTATAGAAAGAGGGTGATCGTTTGGCAGCAAAAAAAGTATTAGCGGAGATTAAACAAGATTTAGAAGGATATGTCGGCAATAAAATTCGCTTAAAGGCAAACCGTGGTAGAAAAAAGGTTATGGAAAAGGTTGGCGTATTAGAGCAGACTTACCCAAACATTTTTGTTATTAGGTTAAATGAGACAAAAAGTATCCGCAGGATCTCGTTCAGCTATACAGACGTACTAACTGAGACAGTTGAGTTACATGTGATGAATGATGAACAAGAGGTAAGAATTGAAGGAAATAAAGCATAGAACCTCCAAGTAAGTTTGGAGGTTTTTTTGTGCGACGGGCAGTCGCATCTATTGCGGCATAAACCGCAACGAGTTACC
>JADQBR010000060.1 GCA_016278515.1 Bacillota bacterium | reverse complement strand
CATCAGACGTAAGTCTGCACTAATCTTTCGAGAAGAAGCCGCTTCTCGTCGCACTTACATGTTAGACAAAATGCCGGGATGCTCTTATCCGGGTGATTTGAGAGGAGGTTTGTTCTTCTAATTGCTGCAGGTAAGCTTTAGCAACAGCAATTGCTGTGGTTGAAATGTGCAAAAGGAAGGAAATGGTATTATGGAGGGCACTAGATGGGTCAAGGTGAAATTCCACGGCGATAAGACTAAGGTCGGGGATATCTCGCAGGTCATTCGCGACCAACTTCATGCCAAGCTCTATCAAGGAAAGTTGGAACAGGGGGATGAGGTTTGTGTTGCAGTTGGTAGCCGCGGCATCGCCAATCTTGACCGTATTGTTAAAGAGGTTATCACTTGGTTGAAAAAAGAAGGATTTAAGCCGTTTATCGTACCGGCCATGGGCAGTCACGGCGGCGCTGTAGCCGAGGGTCAACGTAATGTCTTAGCGGAATATGGTATCACCGAAGAAAATATGTGTTGCCCCATTAAATCCTCCATGGAAGTAGTGCAGATTGGGGAAACGGAACGGGGAAACCCCGTTTATGTTGATAAATTCTGCTCTCGGGCACAAGGGGTTATTGTCATTAACCGTGTTAAACCTCATACCCTATTTAGCGGTCCGGTGGAAAGTGGGCTGATGAAAATGCTGGCAATAGGGTTGGGCAAGCACAAGGGTGCCTTAACCGTGCATAAAGGAATTATAAAGCGAGGTACGGACAGTACAATTTTGTTGGAAACTTCACGGGTTATCAGGGATACACTTAACTTGCTTTTCGGTTTGGCGATTTTAGAAAACAGTTATGATGAGACAGCTCATTTGGAAGTTGTTCAGCCCAAAGACATGGAAGGTCGGGAAAGTGAACTGCTGCAGCAGGCGCGCCGCATGATGCCCAGGATACCGTTTAAGTATCTGGATTTGTTGATTATCGATGAAATAGGAAAAGATATCAGCGGTTCCGGCGCAGACCCCAACGTGGTAGGCCGTAAGTTTGGTAGCCACAGCGTCTCTGAACCCGAAGTGCTGAGATTGTTCATTAGAGATTTGACAGAAAAGACCGGTGGCAATGCTATTGGGATTGGTAGAGCTGATTTTACAACCACGAGGCTGGCCAATAAGATTGATCAGAAGTCTACTTACGCTAACGCTATTACGTCTATGTTTCCTGTTGCTGCGAAGGTACCAATATACTTTGACAGCGATCGGGAAGTTTTAGAGAATGCATTGTTGACCATGGGTGACGTTACCCCTCAAGACGTTAAAGGGGTCTGGATTAACAATACCCTGCAGCTAGGTGAATTTTTGATTACCGATAGTCTCTTTGCTGAAGCAGACCAAGAAATTACTTTGGAAATAACTGGGGAAGAGATGGCGCTGAGGTTCAACTCCGAAGGGAATTTAGTTCGAGCGTCTTTTGAGTTCGAATCTCCTAGATAGATTAGTTAAATCTTAAACAAATACTTAGAGGAGGGTTTAATTTGAGGACTTTTGAAGAATATGTTGAACGTTTGAAAAAAATGCGGCCAAATGTTTACATGGGGGGGCAATTGGTAGACAGAATGAATCCGGCGTTTCAGCCGGGAATTAAAACTATCGGCTTAACTTTTACTTTGCCGGAAGAAGATGAGAAGTTGAAGGAAATGACCTACGTAAAATCTCACCTGACAGGAAAAACCATTAACCGTTTCACACATATTCATCAATGTGAAGAGGATCTCTTGACCAAGCAGGAAATGACCAGGCTGTACTGTCATAAGGCGGGACGTTGTATTCAACGCTGTATGGGTGTGGATGTGATGAATGCGTTATCGGTAGTGACCAAAGATATCGATAATGTTCATGGAACTGAATATCACCAGCGTTTTAACAAGTATTTGGAATGGTATCAGGAAAACGATATAATTGGCAACTGTGCTCAAACAGACGTTAAGGGTGACCGAAGCAAGCGTCCCCATCAGCAGGTGGATCCGGACCTCTACCTAAGGGTAGTGGAAAAAAAGGAAGATGGGATTATCATCAGCGGTGCTAAGGCCCATAATACCATCGCTCCGTATGCGGACGAAATTATTGCCGTACCTACCCGCGCTATGAAGTCTGAAGATAAGGATTGGGCAGTAGCCTGCGCTGTACCGGCAGACGCTGAAGGACTATATCTAATTACTGTTGCTCATAACCAACGAGATCGTAAGCATTTCCCGGCTCCAATCGGAGATACCGGAGGTGCGCATTCTATCACCGTGTACGATAATGTATTCGTTCCTTGGGAACGGGTATTTATGTGCGGTGAAACTGAATTTGCCGGTCAATTAGCTGCTTTGTTTGCAACCTACCACCGTCACAGCTATACCGGCTGTAAACCGGCTATCAGTGATATCCTGATGGGAACTGCTGCTCTGGTATCAGAATATAACGGTATTGGTAAGGCGTCCCATGTTAGGGATAAACTAGCTGACTATATTGCTGTTGCTGAATTAGTGTACTCTGCAGGTATTGCCGCTGGCCTAAAAAGCCGTAAGGCTGCCTCGGGTACTCAGGTGCCAAATGTTATCTATACCAATGTGGGCCGCTACCATGCAGGTGTTCATATTTATGAGGAGTATGAAATTTTAGCGGATTTGGCTGGCGGATTGGCAGCCACTTTGCCACGTGAAGAAGATTTTGTAAACCCGATTACTAAGCCTTATTTGGATAAGTATATTATGCGTAACCCCAAAGTTTCCTCAGACAAAATACAGCTATGCTACCGTTTGGTTGAAAACCTAATTGCTTCGGCACCGGGTGCAGCCGCTCAGATAAGTGGTATCCATGGCGGCGGGTCTCCCATTATGGAAAAAATCGCAATCAACGGTACTTATGATATGGAGAGTAAAAAAGCTATTGCAAAGTATTTAGCAGGGATTGAAGATTAAAAAAAAAAGTATAACTTAGGAAATTGGCAGTTGTGCGGCGAATATCCCAACATCTAAAAGGAGATGAGATAATGCGAGGTGCAGTAATTGTTTCAGCCTGCCGTACGGCCATTGGGGCCTATGGCGGAACATTAAAAAATACCTCTTCGGCAGACTTGGGTGCCGTGGTGATTAAGGAGGCAGTGAAGCTAGCTGGCATCCAACCAAACCAAGTTGACCAAGTGTTTATGGGTGAAGTGAGACAGAGTACGGAAGCTTCCAATAGTGCTCGGGTGGCAGCACTGCGAGCAGGCCTCCTGGAAGAGGTGCCTGCCTTTACGATAAATCGATTGTGCGCTTCTGCGATGCAAGCAGTTTCTTCCGGAGTTAAGGAAATTCAAACTGGCGATGCCGATATAGCGGTGGTGGGTGGTATGGAAAGTATGAGTCGTGCCCCTTATTATATTCGTGACGCTCGCTGGGGCGGGGGTCGGGTCCATATGGTAGATTCCAATGTAGAAGGCGGACCTGGAGCTCAGCCTATGGAAGTTTATGGCGATGACCTGGGTATGATTCAAACTGCTGAAAATGTCGCGAAGGAGTTCAATATCAGCCGAGAGGATCAAGATGAATTTGCTATACGGAGTCAACAACTGGCAGCAAAGGCCATAGAAGAAGGCCTATTCCAAGAGGAAATTGTACCTGTGGAAGTTAAGCAGAGGAAAAAGACAGTTATTTTTGACCAGGATGAGCATCCCAGGCCAAATACCACCATGGAGATTTTGGCTAAGCTGAGACCGGTTGTGAGTAAGGATGGTTCTGTGACGGCAGGTAATTCCTGCGGCAGAAATGACGGCGCAGCTGCAATGGTGATTATGTCCCGGGAAAAATTGGATCAATTGGGCATCAAGCCTCGTGCCCTCATAATTGCCCAAAGTGCGGTAGGGGTGTCTCCGCGGATTATGGGTATCGGGCCGGTACCCGCTACACGCAAGGTGCTGGAAAAGGCAGGTGTGACGCTGGAAGATATTGACCTGATTGAGTTAAATGAGGCCTTTGCTTCTCAGGCCTTGGCCAGCATGAGAGAACTGGGCATGAATATGAATAAAGTTAACGTCAACGGCGGTGCGATTGCTTTGGGTCATCCTTTGGGCTGTACGGGAACCCGTCTTATCGTTACTTTATTAAACAACATGGAGCGCCGTGGAGACCGTTACGGTTTGGCCACATTATGTGTGGGTGGCGGTCAAGGTATGGCAACTATCATAGAACGCTTGGACTAAAACGTTTGGAAAGGTGGCGGTGACATGTCCGGCCAAAGAAATTTAACACCTTTATTTCAACCTGGCAGCATAGCAGTAATCGGTGCTTCTAGTAATCCAGTTTCTATCAGCGGGCGACCTTTAAAATACTTGAAACAGGGGTTTGATGGAGAAATTTATCCGGTTAATCCTAGGTATGAATCAGTGCAGGGTTTAAAGTGTTATCCTTCAATAAAGGATGTTCCCGGTGAGGTAGATACCGCTTTAATTGGAGTTGGTATTCAGCGACTGTTCCCTATCTTGGAAGAATGTGCTGACAAAGGAGTTAAAAGCTGCATCATTCTATCTTCTGGATTTGCGGAAGCAGACCAAGAGGGTGAAACTTATCAAAAACAACTGAAGGAATTTGCCGATCGGACAGGCATTGCCGTTTGCGGCCCAAACTGTATCGGGGTGGTGAATTTACCGTTAAAAGCTCTAGCTAGTTTCAGCCCGGTTTTTGAACACGCTGCTTATCAAACAGGAAAAGTAGCTTTAGTGTCCCAAAGCGGCGCCCTTGGTCACGGTATGTTTACCATTGCGCAGGAGGCAGGTGTCGGTTTTAACTATATAATTAGCTCCGGTAACGAGGTAGACTTAACTGCTGGAGATTACTTGGATTTTCTAGTCGATGATCCGGATACGGATATGATTCTAGGTTACCTGGAAGGTTGGCGAGACGGTAAAAGATTTTTTGACCTCGCGGCCAGAGCAAAAGAAAAGAAGAAACCTTTGGTGTTTCTCAAGGTCGGAAAGAGTCAGGTTGGGCAAAAAGCGGCGTTATCGCACACGGCAGCACTGACTGGTTCTAACGCAACTTACGGTACAGTATTCAGACAAATGGGTGTGGTAGAAGCGGGTGATTTAGATGAACTGATAGATTATGCAGTTGGCTTTCTGCCAAAGAAATACCCTAAGGGAGGCAACTTGGCCATTGTAACAGCTTCGGGCGGTGCAGGAATTTTAACGGCGGATAAGGCTGAAGAATATGGTCTCAACGTGCCGGAATTGGAGGGTGAGACCAGACGGAAACTGGAAGAGATAATACCTTCCTTCGGCTCGGCCATGAATCCGGTTGATATTACAGGCCAGGTGCTAAACGATCCCGCCATGTTTAAAAAGGCAATGAATACTCTTCTGGAAGACCCTGATATTCACATGTTGGCCGTAATGCTTGCTACATCTTCCGGGGTACTGGCGGAACAGCTAGCCAATGATATCGCTGATGTAGCGACATCAACCGCTAAGCCGGTTTTTGCCATTTGGAGCAGCAGCTTTAAGTTTGCAAATCCCGGCCCTCAGACACTACAAGAGCGGGGTGTTCCCTGTTATCAGTCCCATGGGAGGGCATGTCGCGTGATGGGTGCTTTGTATCGTTACTCCGAATTTTTGTGTTCTGAGACACCGACAGGTAAGGAAATAGGGCGCGCGGAAACTGCTGCTGCTTTGGAAATATTGCAGCAGAGTTCGGGCAATCTAGGTGAATATTCGGCAAAGAAAGTCTTGCAGCATTACGGCATCAGTGTCACTCGGGAGATAATTGCTACTGCGAGGGATGAAGCAGTGATGGTTGCGGAGCAAATTGGCTATCCGGTCTGCATGAAGATTGAATCCCCGGACATTCTTCATAAATCGGAAGCAAAAGCTATCAAATTAAACATTAACAACAACAAAGAAGCAGCCCTGGCCTTTGAGGAGGTATTGGCCAATGCTCGCAGCTACAAACCGGAAGCGGTCATTAACGGAGTACTGGTACAGGAGATGGTTAGCGGCGGCCAGGAAGTAATTTTAGGAGTGAACAATGATCCTCAGTTTGGACCGGTGATTCTGTTCGGGTTGGGTGGTATTTTTGTGGAAATACTGCAGGACGTTTCTCGTCGGGTGCTGCCTTTAAGTAAGGCTGAAGCTTATAGAATGATTCGTGAAATAAAGGCCTATCCCTTATTAGTCGGAGCCAGGGGGAAAGAAGTTCTGGATGTGGATGCACTGGCCGATGCCTTGGTGAAAGTTGGGCAGTTGGCGTCTGATTTGGAAGGCGAAATGGCGGAACTGGATATCAATCCGTTACTGGTACTACCTGACGGCCAAGGGGTTAAAGTGGTAGATGCATTAATGATCAGAGGAAACAACACATAAAAAACAGGATAGTCTGTTTGCGCTGCATTCGGGCCTATTCCTGTCTGTTAAGGGGAGGAAGACTTTGAGCGGAGTTCTCGCAGGAGTTAAGGTACTGGAATTATCTCACTTTATAGCCGGGCCTTTTTGTGGACAAATACTTGGTGACATGGGAGCGGAAGTAACTAAAGTTGAACGGCCTAAAATCGGTGATGCAGGCAGGTCTTTTTATGCCGTAATCAATGGGGAATCCACTTACTATGCCAGTTTCAACCGAAATAAAAAGGGAATAACCATTAATATGAAAGATCGTAGGGGTCAAAAAATCTTCCGGCAGCTTGCAGCAGAGGCGGATATTCTAGTAGAAAATTATAAACCTGGTTTTTTGGACCAAATTGAGTTGGGTTACAAAGATTTATCTCGGGTAAACCCGAAGCTGGTGATGGTGTCTATATCGGGATTTGGTAGTGATGGTCCTTATAAGAACAAACCGGCTTTGGATATGGTAGTTCAGGCTATGAGCGGCTTAATGTCCATTAACGGCGAGCCCGATGGTATGCCGTTAAGAACGGCTAACGTAGTTTCTGATTTTACAACGGGTCTCTATGGTGCCATTTCCGCACTGGGTGCCCTGCAGGGCAGGAGGCGGACAGGAGAAGGGCAGCATGTGGAGGTTGCTATGTTGGATGCGACGATATCAATTATGGAAAATTTTCTAACCAATTGGTTTATGCTTCAGCGGGATACCCCTCGTACAGGCAACCAGCGGCCGACCACGGCGCCGGGTAATGTCTATAAAGCGCAAGACGGTATGATTTATATCGCAGCCCAGCCAAATGCACACTACACGCGACTATGTAAGCTGATGGGCCGAACAGATCTGATGGATAAAGAAATCTACAGTTCCTCGGAAAAAAGACTACAGTATAAGAATTATTTAGATGAGGAAATTGGCAAATGGGCAGCCCAATTCGATATAGAATCTCTTGAATCACTGCTGGATAAACACGGTATCCCCAATGGACCGGTAAAAAACATTGCCCAGGTATGCGGGGATGAGCATTTGAAATATAGGGGTAGTTTTGCGGAAATAGATCATCCCGTTATTGGTAAAATCACTGTTCCTGGCATAGTGCCGCGTTTTTCTAAGACTCCCGGCTCAGTCAGATATGCGCCGCCCCTGCTAGGACAACATAACGAAGAGGTGTTAGCCGGCTTGGGGTACAGCAAAGAGGAGATTAAGAACTTAATTCAAACTGAAGCAATTTAATAAAAAGGGGGAAAATTATGAACATCGATGATGTCAATAAGGTATGTGTAGTAGGAGCGGGAGCTATGGGTCGACAGATTGCCTTGAATACGGCTCTCTATGGATTTAAAGTAAGCCTTGCAGACGTAAGTGCTGATATGATGAACGATGCGAAAACATGGGCTAAAGATTATTTGGACGGCCGGGTTGCAAAAGGTAAAATGACCAAAGCAAAAGCAGAAACAGGGCTAAATAATCTAGAGTTTGCCCCGTCTTTGGAAGAGGCTGCTAAAGATGCTCAGGTAGTGATTGAAGCTATTATCGAAAAACTGGACATAAAACGGGAACTGTTTGCGGAACTAGATAATATCTGCCCGCTAGAGACCATCATGGCAAGTAACAGCTCAACTATTGTCAGTTCCAAGATAGCGGACGCTACTAAGCGGTCGGATAAAGTCTGTAACATGCATTATTTCAACCCGGCGCTAGTAATGGAACTGGTAGAGGTTGTTAAAGGCCCGCATACCTCCCAGGATACGGTGGGTTTGATCATGGAATTTGCCAGACGGACAAATAAGGTGCCGATACTTTTAGAAAAGGAAATATCCGGATTTGTAGTCAACCGTATCTTAGGTGCGGTTCATAGAGAGGCCTTGTTTCTGCTGGAAAATGGCATCGCCAGCATAGAAGACATAGATATCGGCGCGGAGAAAGGTCTACGTTTTCCAATGGGTCCGTTCAGGTTAATGGATTTTACCGGTATTGACGTATCCTACTTGGTGCGTAAGCAGCGGTATGAAGAATCCGGCGACCCTAACGAAAAACCGGCCAAGGTGTTGGAGGAGAAATACCTTACAGGCGAGTACGGACGTAAGACCGGCAAGGGTTGGTATGACTATTAAAAAAAATGAGGTATGAATTGGGCTAGGGAGATAAGGGGGATAAGGCGATGGAAGTGGTAATAGTATCAGCAGTTCGTACTGCTGTAGGACGTATGGGAGGTACCATCAAAGACGTGCAGCCGGAAAAATTAGGTGAAGTAGTAATTCGAGAATGTCTCAAAAGAGCT
The DNA here is from genome assembly GCA_016278515.1 of Bacillota bacterium. Classification (GTDB taxonomy): domain Bacteria; phylum Bacillota; class JADQBR01; order JADQBR01; family JADQBR01; genus JADQBR01. The sequence goes on along the minus strand of JADQBR010000060.1, from coordinate 128,688 downwards.
AATTTCTCCGGCGATAAATTGGATGAAGTTATTATGGGCCATGCAAAACAAACTACCGATGCTCCGAACATTGCCCGGGTAGCTGCGCTCTACGCCGACGTTCCGGTGGAAGTTCCGGCTTACACCGTACATAGGCAATGCGGCTCCGGTCTGCAGGCAATTAATAATGCGGTACAGGCTATTAAAAGTGGGGTGTCGGAAGTTGTGCTTGCCGGGGGAGTAGAAAGTATGAGCAACGCTCCCTATTACTTGCGCAGTGCCCGTTTTGGGTATGGGGCCGGCAATGCCGAATTGGTGGACTCGAATACCGAAAGCCAACCTCGTTCGCAACCAATCGAAACGTACGGTAATTTGACCATGGGGCTTACCGCCGAAAATCTAGCTGAAAAATATGATATTTCAAGAGATGAGCAGGACCGATTTGCTATACAAAGTCAGGAAAGAGCCCATAAGGCCATAGCTTCCGGCAAATTTGAAGAACAAACCGTACCGGTTGAAATAAAGAAACGGAAGGAGACCAAAGTCTTTAAAGTGGATGAGCATCCGCGGGCAACTTCCCTGGAAAAACTCGCTCAATTGAGACCTGTCTTTAAAGAAGGTGGTTCCGTAACCGCTGGAAACTCCAGCGGGCGTAATGATGGTGCTGGTGTAGTATTGCTCATGACAAAGGAAAAAGCTCAAAAGTACGGTTTGAAACCAATGGCTAGGGTGGTGTCTCAAGCAGCCGCGGGTGTCCGGCCTGACATTATGGGAATTGGACCGGTGCCGGCCACCAAAATTGCTTTGAAACGAGCTGATTTGACCATCGACCAGATTGATTTGATAGAGCTTAACGAAGCTTTTGCTGCGCAGTCTCTAGCGGTAATTCAGCAGTTGGGACTAAACGAAGGCATCACTAATGTGAACGGTGGCGCCATTGCATTAGGTCACCCTTTAGGTGCTACTGGAGCCATTCTAATGACAAAGTTGTTATATGAAATGAGAGACAGAGGCTGTCACTACGGGTTGAATACTCTCTGCATAGGTGGCGGGCAGGGGATTGCCACTATAGTAGAAAACTTAATGGACTAGAAAAGATTTAGCGAACATTGGCCTACTGGGGAATCGGTGGCATGGTTGTTGCTATATCACCTTTCAATGAAACTGCAAAATTTAAAGTCTAATTAAGTTTCAGAAAAGGAGGCAAAATATTATGGCAGAAGCTGTAATAATGAGTGCAACGCGTACTCCTATTGGGCGTGTAGGTGGCGCTTTGAGAGATGTTGCACCGGAAAAATTGGGCGCATTAGTGCTAAATGAGGCCGTTATGAGAAGTAAAATAGAAAATCCGTTGGAAATAGAAGAGATAGTTTTTGGGCATGTGCTGGGTGCTCCTGGCTGCATGGCACGGGTGGCCGCCTTACAAGCAGGATTGCCGATTGAAATTCCTGGTTTAACTTTAGACCGGCAGTGCGGTTCCGGCTCTACTGCCGTCAATGTGGCTGCCGCCTATGTAATAGCCGGGGCGGGAAACTTATATGTTGCTGGCGGCACAGAAAGTATGAGCCAACAGCCATGGATTCTCCCTAAACCAACCCAAGCTTACCAGCGGTATGCTCCATCTTTTTACAAGAAGCGTCCCTTGGCCCCTGAAATCATAGGTGATCCGCCCATGGGTATCACAGCGGAAAATATCGCTGAGCGATGGGAGATTTCCCGGGAAGAACAAGATGCATTCGCCGTTCTCAGTCAGGAAAAAGCTGCCCGAGCGTTAAGTGAAGGTCGCTTTCGGGAGCAAATTGTTCCTGTTTCGGTACCGCAAAGGAAGGCTACAGATATTGTGGTAGACACTGACGAGCATCCGCGCCCGGGTATTACAATAGAAAAACTTGCTAAACTGCCTCCGGCTTTTAAAGTGGGCGGGACAGTTACCGCAGGTAATTCTTCGGGGGTTAATGATGGAGCTGCGGCTATGGTTGTGGGCAGTACGGAAAAAGCTGTACAGTTGGGAGTGAGGCCTCTGGCCAAGGTGGTGGGTTTTGCGGCAGCAGGGGTCAACCCCAACATAATGGGAATTGGTCCGGTGCCTGCGGTGAAAAAACTGATGAAGCGGACGAGGTTGTCTTTAGCAGCAATGGATGTCATAGAACTAAATGAAGCATTCGCCTCTCAATCCATTGCCTGCTGTAAAGAATTGGGGATTGACTGGCATAAAGAGAATTTTAACCCCAACGGCGGAGCTATTGCCTTGGGCCACCCTATTGCCGGGTCTTTGGCTATCTTAGTGGTAAAAGCGATTTATGAGCTGGAGCGGATTAAGGGTCAATACAGCTTAATCACCGCATGCTGCGGTGGCGGTCAAGGTATTGCCACCATTATTGAGAGACTTCCATAAAATTGGGGGGATTGTAAATTGCGTTTTGAGGTAACTGTGAAGTCCATAAAAGGAAACTGCTCTGCCGGAGTTAGCGTGGGAGATACATTTGAAATTGATGGGTTTGTGCTTAAGTCCAATCACGAAGGGCCGGTGTGCCTATATGCCCTGGCCGCACATATTCCCTACTTTAATGCCATCGGTAGGCCCACATTACCCGAAGATTGGATTAATAATGTTACGAAATTAGCTTGCCCTGATGTGAAGAACCAGGTCATTTTTGCGGTTAAAAAATTAGGAACATACCGCTTCTGACGAAGTTTAATTCTACTGAGAAGGAATGTGCGCAGATCTGCCAGCGTATAGGAACCAATTCTTGAGGTTCATATTAGGGATAGAGACAGAGTTCAGTTTAGAAAATGGGATCTAATGAACTTTTGAATTTTCTATAAAATTTAAATATTTGCATAATTGCAAAAGGTGATGCTAAAGTGCACACAAAAACGCGAAGAAGACAGACACATTAATGCTATATAACTCAGATTATATGGCATACTTATTGCATTAATATTCTTAGAACTAATACAATTTTTTATCTCTGGAATATTCTGAATGTTTAAAGTTTTAAACAAGCACATGGGTTGATTATATTACTTGCTTACCTGAACATATCAGATTTTTACGAACGGGGGTGATGCATCAAAGCAAAGATTTTAATGTGTTGTTTGAAAACTAGGTAAATAATTTTAGGAGGTTTAAAATGAAAAAAAAGGTATTTCTGGTTATGATGGTATTAATGATTGCATTGGCCTTAGTAGCTAACGGCTGCGGCGGAGGAGACAGCGCGGATTCTGGTTCTAATTCCAATGATAATGGTTCTAAGACTGACAACGGTAAACAGGTTGCCGAGAAGCATGATCTCGTAAGACATGTTCATGCCAGCGGCCCCACCGGTTCCGGTTGGTACCCAATGTCCGTCCTTTTCTCTGATATTTGGATGGACAATGTTGATTGGTTGGACGTCACAGTAATTGAAGGCGGAGCAGTTGGTAACGTACGAACTGTGAATAAGGGGGAAAATGCCCAATCTGGCTTAACTTTTGCATCTAACTTCATAGATGGGCTTAAAGGAGTAGGTGCATTTGAAGGTGAAAAGCAAGAGAAAATAATGGCTATTGGGGCATTATATCCTACTTGGTGGAATTTTGTTACGTTAAACAGTAATGCGGATATCAACAGTGTGGAAGAGGCTATTGAGGCTAAAGTTCATGTAAACCCAGGCAAACCGGGATATTCTAGTGAACAGACTTTCCTGCGCGTGCTAGCTGAATTAGGCTATGACTCCTATGAAGCTTATGAGGCTGCTGGCGGAAAAGTATCGCTAGGCAGCTATACCGATGCTGCAAATACGCTGCGTGACGGTATTATTCAAATGGCAGTAGCCGGCGGATCGCCCAACGTAACTGCTTTCACAGAAGTGGATGCAACTAAACCCATAAAGGTGCTTCCTTTGTCTCAGGATACCATCGACAAGATAGATGAAAAACAATATGGTTATGCAGTTGATTGGAAAGTACCTGCAAACACGTATAAAAACCAAACAGATGAAGTTCCTGCCCTGGTCACCATGGGGGTATTAGTGGTTAATAAAGATGTAGCTGATGATGTAGCATATGAATTAACTAAGAATCTTTGGGAGAATGTTAAACGGATTCAAGAAGAGCAGCCGGTTCGCGGTAAGTGGTTTGATCCGGAAACCGGATATACTGGAATACCTGACCCAGAAACTAACATACACCCCGGCGCTTTGAAGTATTATAAGGAAATAGGAGTGGCGAAATAACTTGCAACAGATAAGGGGGTGAAGACGGATGAGTGAAAAGGAAAATGTAGTAAATGTCGGCGAAATAGACCTCTCAATAAAGGAAGAACAGGAACCTAGTTACTTGGAAAAGGCCATTTATAACCATGACGGTGTCGCTTTGACGGTCAGGGTGGGGCGGCTAGCCAGCTCCCTGTTGGCCATATTCTTGGCAATATATGTGATTTATTCGGCAGGCTTTGGGGGCCTGCCGGCTTGGCAGCACCGGGGGATATTTACGTCAATCTTTTTAGTTCTTTGTTATTCCTGGGTCCCTTTTAAAAAAGGTCGCGCAAGTATACACTGGCTGTTTGACGGTGTGCCTTTGCTTCTATCAATATTAGTTACTATATTCATCTATCAAGCTTATCCAGAGATTGCTTTGCGTGAAGGAAACCCCACAACTTTCGATATGGTGGTAGGTACCATCATGATCTTCTTGGTGATAGAAGGCGTTCGGCGTACGGTGGGCTGGGCTATGGCGATTTTAGCTTTTATATTTTGGGCTTATATTTTTGTAGGGCCCTGGATTCCCGGCCTAATGGGGCACCCCGGCTTCACTTACGATAAGATGATTGATAACTTATTTATAACTACTTTGGGAATTTTTACAGCGCCGATTTACGTGGCGTCAACAGTTTTAATTCTATTTCTGCTGTTCTGTTCATTGCTACTGAAGTCCGGAGCGGGACGTTTCTTTATCGAATTTGCGTTTGCCTTGACTGGTAGAAAAAGAGGCGGCCCTGCCCTCGCGGCAGTGGTATCCAGCGGTTTGATGGCTACCATCACCGGCAACGGAGCGGCAAATGCTACTATGACCGGCTCCTTTACCATTCCATTAATGAAAAAGGTTGGCTATCGCCCAGAATTTGCCGGTGCGGTAGAGGCGGTAGCATCCCAAGGGGGGCAAATTATGCCGCCTATTATGGGGGCGTCAGCTTTTATCATGGCTGAGTATACCGGGATTCCATATATTAAAATCGCGGCTTATGCTGCCATTCCTGCGATTCTTTATTTCCTAGTGGCGGGCTTGGTGATTTACTTTCAAGCAGGCAGGCAGGGCCTGCAGGGAATACCACAAGAACAGCTTCCTGATTTTTGGCATGTTATGCGTGATCGCGGCTATTTAATGCTTCCCTTGATTTTGATAGTGGTCTTGATGGTTAAGGGATACAGTCCCATGATGGCAGGTCTTTGGGCTTTGATTTTAGTTTACGTGTTGAGTTTTATTAAAAAGGAAACGCGCATGAATTTTGTCCAATTGATGGCTGCTTTGGAGAATGGTGTACGTACCTCCATGGCAACTGTTATGGCCTGCGCCGGTGCTGGTATCATTACTGGTGCGGTACTGCTAACGGGACTGGGAATAAGGTTTTCCCGGGTTGCCGTTGATTTGTCAGGCGGTCATTTGCTGCCAATGTTATTTTTAATCATGGTTGCTTCTATGATTTTAGGAATGGGGATGCCAACTGTTTCGGCTTATGTGGTTCTAGCAACGGTAGCTGTTGGTGGTTTAACCAATATCGACGTGCCGGTTATGGCAGCCCACTTATTTGTTTTCTACTTTGGCATTGTTTCCGGCATTACACCGCCGGTTGCTATCACGTCGTACATTACATCGGGGATAGCGGGAGCCAATCCCATGAAAACTTCATTGGAAGCAGTACGCATCGGGTTGGCGGGGTTTTTGCTACCGTATATGTTTGTCTACAACCCAACATTAATTCTACAAGGCGATTTGGGGCAGATAGTTTTAGGAGTGGCGACCACTGCGTTGGGCTTGACAGCTTTTGCTGCCGGCATTCAAGGATTTTTCATAAGAGCGGTGCCAAATTGGCAGAGACTGCTGCTATTGATTTCGGCAATATCTTTAGTAAACCCGGGTCCAATAACGGATTTGGTTGGCTTTGGGCTAATGGCAGCGGTTCTATTCTTGCAACTGCGCCTAAGTCGCTCAGAGGAAAATGTTGGGGTACTCTTAAAACAATAAAAAGAGGGGTGTTAGCAAATGACGTTGCAGAACGTATTGATTACTAAGGAAGAGGGAATAGGAATTATTACAATTAATAGGCCTGAAGTTCGTAATGCCCTAGACCCGCAGACTTGGAATGAGATTAGAGATGCAGCACGTCAGATGAGAGATGATGATGATGTGCAGGTGCTGGTTATTACTGGTGCCGGCGGCAGGGCTTTTGCCTCGGGTGCAGATATTAGGAGCCTAAGGGAAAGAGGGACTTTGGATGTCTTAAAATCTGAAGCCAATGATATTTTGAATTTTATAGAGAATCTTACTAAACCTGTGATTGCTGCTATTGACGGCTATGCGTTAGGGGGTGGTTGTGAATTGGCCATGGCCTGTGATATGCGTGTAGCCACGGGAAAAAGCAAACTGGGGCAGCCGGAAGTTAACTTGGGTATTATCCCGGGAGCCGGAGGCACGCAGCGTTTGGCACGGTACGTAGGTTTGGCTAAGGCCAAAGAATTGATTTTTACCGGTGATATTATCAGTGCTGAAGAAGCAAAGGATTTGGGGTTGCTTAATCACATTGTAGCTGACCAGGAAGCCTTAATGGCGAAGACCAAAGAGATAGCTACCAAGATTGCTAAAAAAGGCCCGGTAGCGGTGAGCTTGGCGAAAGCGGCAATAAATATGGGTATGAATACCGATATCTTTTCAGGTTTGATCTTTGAAAAGTTTGCGCAAACAGTGGCATTCGGTACAGAAGATCGCATGGAAGGAACATCGGCATTTCTGGAAAAGAGAGCAAGTAATTTTAAGGGTAAATAAAGGGAGGTGCTATACTAATGGATTTTACTATATCAGAAGAACTACAAGCACTACGATATAATATCAGGGGTTTTGCCGAAGAGGTCATCGAACCGAAAGCACAAGAAATAGAAGAGAATGATAAGATACCTGAAGAAATTATCGAACAAGCAAAAGCGTTGGGGCTTTTCGGTATGAGCATCCCTGAGGAATATGGCGGTACAGGGTTAAATCTTTTAGAACGTTGTATCATCCTGGAAGAATTAGGGCGCACTCAAAACGGTTTTAGCAGCCTGTTGGGAGCCCACACTGGTATCGGTTCAACTGGTATTGTCGAAATGGCCTCAGAGGATTTAAAACAGAGATATTTACCACGTATGGCCACGGGCGAATTGATTGGTGCCTTTGCTTTAACCGAGCCTAACGCTGGTTCAGATGCAACTAATCTGAAGACTACGGCAGAATTAAAAGATGGTAAATGGGTGATAAACGGTTTGAAGCATTTTATTACCAACGGCCCTGTGGCTGATGTTATTACTGTAATGGCGATAACTGATAAGTCTAAGGGAGCTAGGGGTGGCATTACGGCCTTTGCTGTCGAGAAGAACTTTCCCGGTTTTTCCGTAGGTACTGTCGAAAAGAAGATGGGTTTAAAAGGTTCCTACACTTCTGAATTGGTTTTTGAAGATTGCGAAGTACCTCAGGAAAACGTAATTGGAGAAATAGGTCGGGGTTATGCCAATGCCCTAAAGATATTAAACAAGGGAAGAATTACTCTCGGTGCGCGCTGTGTCGGTACTAGTAATAAGCTGGTTGAACTGTGTACCACCTATGCACAGCAACGGATACAATTTGGTCAGCCAATTGCATCTTTCCAAGGGATTCAGTGGATGCTGGCGGATATGGCTACTCAGACGGAAGCAGCTCGTTATTTAACCTATCGTACTGCTTGGGCAGCAGACCACGGAGACCCGGTTATTAAAGAATCTTCCATGGTAAAACTGTTCGCTTCCGAGGTTTTAGCTAAGGTGGTTGATATGGCTGTTCAGGTACATGGAGGCATGGGATACATGAAAGAATTCCCAATTGAACGTTTTTATCGTGACGCCAGAATTACCCGAATTTACGAGGGGACCAGCGAAATTCAGAAAATCATTATTGCTAATCGCTTGCTAAAAGAGTTTAAGGTAGATGCCTAAGCATTGGAGGTAAGTAATTTGGCAGGAAAATATTTTGAAGACATCGAAATCGGTGAAGAATATACTACCACCGCCAGGACTATTACCGAATCGGACGTAATGGCCTTTGCCGGTTTGTCAGGGGATTATAATACTTTACACACTGATTCGGAATTTGCCAAACAGACCATATTTGGTCAGCGTATCGCTCATGGGTTGTTGGGACTAGCTGTATCTACGGGCTTGAAGACTCGAATGAGCATCTTCGAAGGAACAGTAATGGCATTTTTAGGGTTGACCTGGAACTTCAAAGGCCCAATCTTTTTTGGTGACACAGTGCATGCAAAAGTAACTATTAAAGAAAAACGAGATACATCTAAGTCGGACCGGGGCATCATGATACAAAACTTGCATTTAATAAACCAGAGGGGGCAGGTGGTTCAGGAAGGTGAACATACAATTATGCTTCGCCGCAGGCCCAAAGAATAATAATTCTTAGAAAAAAATCTGGCAATATCATAACGCCCCACGTTGCAGCACTATATCCTGTGTATGCGACTACGGCTTTTCTTATATTTCAGAAAAACCTGAAAAATTATCTGAGAGCAGTATGTTGGTGAAAAGGATTGACCTAGAAAAAGGGTACTAATAATTAAGGGGGTAAGATCTAATGACAAAGAAAACTTTAAAATTATTATTGCCAGTACTTCTAATAGGAATACTGATGTTTACTCTGACGGCCTGCGGTGGTGGAGGAAGTGATACTACTGACAATAATCAACCTACCAACGATAACAGCTCTTCTGATGATAATTCTTCTGCAAAAGAAGAAAAGTGGATATCCATCGCCACAGCATCTACAGCTGGAGCTTGGTACCCGATTGGCGGTGGGATTGCAGCCACAATTAACAGGCACGTTCCCAATATTAAGGCTAACGCTGAGACCGGTGCTGCCAGTTTGGAGAATGTCCGTAACTTAGTTGAAGGAAACGTAGAGGTTGTCTTTGCACAGCCTGATATTTCGATGAAAGCTTATCAGGGCTTGGATATGTACGAAGGTAAACAGCAGAAGAATTTGCGGGGATTAATGAGCAGCTATCCAACAACGGCCCAGTTTATTACCGTCGAAGGTACCGGTATAGAAAGTCTAGAAGATGCGGCTGGTAAATCTATTGGGGTGGGTGCGCCCGGCAGCGGTACTGAAGTTTTTTCAAAGACTGTCTTGGAAGAATACGGTATAACTTACGATGATGTGAAAGAACAGTTCCTGGGTGTTCCGGACCATGTGACAGGACTTAAGGATGGCAACGTTGACCTATCCATGTCCTTGATGCCGGTGCCAACCGGAGCTTTTACCGAATTGGCAGTAACACATAATGTTAAGTTGTTAGGGTTAACTCCAGAAGCCCAGCAGACATTGGCTGATAAGCTGCCTGGTTTCTTCCCTTTTACCATTCCTGCCAACGCATATAAAGGGCAAACTGAGCCAATTCCAACACTGGCTTATCGTGGGTTAATCATGACTACCGATGAAATGAGCGAAGAAGATGCTTATCAAATAGTAAAAGCCACTTATGACTATCGCGATGAGTGGAAGGACGTTCATGTGGTAGTGAAAAACATGACTTTAGAAACTGCAATGGAAGGTATGACCATTCCGCTACATCCGGGAGCCATTAGGTACTATAAAGAGAAAGGAATGGATATTCCTGACGAACTAGTTCCGCCGGAAATGAAGTAATAAAAGCTGGAGTGATAAACCGATGATTGCTGGACAGGAAAAACTAAACATTCTTTTGATAGGGGCAATCATGGTTGGCGCGATGGCGTTCGTATTATTAAGTACCAATCAAGTGGTAACTTTGCGCGGACCTAATAGAAGTGCTGGACTACTATATTCTAAAGTAGTTCATCCTGGAGATATGATTAAATTTCGTTTTATCCATTCTTACGAGAAAGGCTGGGTGGAGGAAAACTACCGGGTAGATAAAGAGGACTTTATCTACCCGGTAAGCCACCGTTTTCAAGTCTTTAACTACGATGACCGAGAAAACACATACCCTGGTGATTTTTATATGGCTGATGATGGTTATGCCTACGTTACCAATATCGACAAATACGGAATATTTCCGGTAGATGATTGGAATATTAGGGTGGCATATACAGTCCCACAGATGCTTTATGTTAAGGGAGAAAAGATATCCCTTCCCGACCTGGTACCTTCTGGGACCAGGGTTACTTTTGACATCGAGCGTTGGCAGCGGTACCAGACCCTATTAGCAATAATGCTTAATGATATACATTGAAAGGGGTGTTATTTTGACCAGCCGGGATAAATTTAAAAATATCGTCAATTTCGCGTGGGTTTTAGCATTGGCCATGGCATTTTTTCAAATATATACCGGTGGCTTTGGTTTGCTCACGGCAATGCTCCAACGGAGTATTCACCTATATTTTGCGATGGTCCTTATTTTACTCTACTATCCTTTAACTAAGGGAGGCCGCGTAGGTCGGGTAGTCAATTATTCTTTGATCGGTTTGACTCTTCTTGTAGCGGCGTATATGATAAGCTTCGCAACGCCGGAACAGCTTGCCGCCAGGGCACTGGTAGGGTCAAGTTTGGGAGATATAATTGTGGGGTCTACACTGGTGCTGTTGGTATTTGAGGTAACTAGAAGAATCGGTGGTTTGCCCTTGACCATTATCGGCCTGTCTTTTATCGGGTATGCGTTTGCCGGACCTTATCTACCGTCTTTGCTAGCTCATAGAGGTTATAGCTTTATTCAAGTGGTAGAACAGGTGGTTTATACCCATGAGGGTCTCTGGGGTACGCCATTGGCGGTTTCTTCAAGTTTCGTAATTTTGTTTGTTATTTTTGGCGCTGTGCTGGAGAAGTCCGGCGGAGGCAAATTCTTTATTGATTTAGCTTTTGCCGCCACTGGGCGTAGCCGCAGTGGGCCGGCATTGAGTGCGGTGGTATCCAGTGCATTTATGGGCACAATTAACGGGGTAGCAGCAGCCAACGTGGTAACCACTGGTGCATTTACAATTCCGTTAATGAAGCAGGTTGGATATAAACCTCATGTTGCTGGGGCAGTAGAAGCTGCTGCTTCTACTGGCGGTCAGATTTTACCGCCAGTTATGGGTGCGGCAGCATTTATCATGGCGGAAATGATGGGTGTTTCTTACTCGGAGGTCGCCTTAGCTGCCACAATTCCAGCTTTGCTGTACTTTATTTCTGTTGGCTTAATGGTGCATTTTGAAGCAGTGAAATTGGGTTTAAAGGGGCTTTCCAAAGAAAATTTACCCATAGTTAAAGATGTAATGCGGGATGGATGGTTGTTTTTATTTCCTATCTGTCTCTTAATTTACTTACTAGTAATAGTGGCTTATAGTCCCACTAAATCAGCTTTGTTTGCTACTGGATTAATGCTTTTAATTGGGGTGGTGCGTAAGAAGGATAGAATGAGTTTAATGGATGTTCTGGATTCCCTTGTATTGGGGGTAAGAAATTCCTTGGTGGTAGTCGCTGCCTGCGCTACTGCCGGTGTTGTGATTGGCGTTGTGGTAATTACTGGATTAGGACTGAGGTTTTCCAACCTGATCGTAACGCTTTCCGGTGGCAATTTATTTTTAGCCCTGATACTGACTGCTATTACCTGTATTATTTTAGGTATGGGACTCCCCACTTCCGCTGCGTACATTATCACGGCAACTTTGGGTGTTCCCGCTTTGGTTAACTTAGGGCTGGAACCCATGGCAGCCCATTTGTTCGTGCTTTATTTTGCGGTAGTGTCCGTTATCACTCCACCGGTGGCTATTGCCGGATATGCGGCATCGGCAGTCGCGCAGAGCGACCCCATGCGAACATCGATAACAGCAACGCGTTTTGGCATTGTGGCCTATGTGGTCCCATTCATGTTTGCGTATGGTCCTGCATTGATTCTCATTGGCTCACCGTTAAAGATCATCATAGCTGTTGTAACCTCTCTTGCCGGAGTGGCTATGATAGCGTTCGGTATTCAAGGCTGGATGGTAACTAAAGCTGGAGTTGTGGAACGGGTTGCATTTTTGGCGGCTGCGCTGCTCTTAATTAACACTCAGATTACGACGGATGCAATAGGGATTTCATTTGCAGCATTGGCTATTATACTGCAAATGCGAAAAAGGCATTTGAAATTAAAACAGGAGGCACAGGCTGGGGCGGAAACCATAGTAGGTTAACATGAGCTTATCCAATACGTTTAGGCCCAGGAATTTGTAAAAGGGAAGTGGATTCATTTTGGGAACACAGGAAATAGAGACTACCCAGACATTTCAACAAGGCAGGCGCAACGCAGCCTATTCGATACGGATTGCATTAACCGGGGTTCTACCCTTCTTTTTTTTAAGTGGTTCTTTTCTGCACGCAAACTTTTTGATGGTTAGTGCCACTGTTATCATGGCGGCCTTATTAGTATTAAGTGCACCGGCAGCCCACGGAATATCCAAAATCGTGGGTTTCTCTCTAATCGGCCTTGCCAGCCTAATTCTTATTTTATCCAAAGCTCAAGTTTCTGATTGGAGCCACGGCATCGCTGCAAACATGGATTTAATAGTTTTGTTTGTTACGCTACCATTTTTAAGTGTTCCTTTACGGTACGGCAATTACCTGGCTTCTGTGGAGGGACTGTTTCGGCGTAATGTTAAAAAGAACTTTCAGGTGTATGGTTTTGTCATGATTTTTACCTTTTTAACAGGCGCGGTTTTTAATTTGGCGGCTATTCATATAGTCAATCAACTATTGGGCGGTAAAGGAGGGAAGGAACGCCAAGAATTAATTGCTCTTGCGTCAATTAGAGGATTTACGGCATGCATTTTTTGGTCTCCCAACTTTTTTTCTGTTGGCTTAGTACTGAGTATGACCGGTGTCCACTGGATTGATCTCTTTCCCTATGGCGTGCTGATAAGTATTTCCGTTTTAGCTCTGGGATTCGCATTGGATGTAATCCATAAATGGATATACAAAGTTCCTCAGGTGATGCATGAGGAAAATGCTGCCAAGGAAGAGAAATATTCAGTAGATTACCGCAAATTATTGGAACTGATGGCCTTCGGATTGTTACTGCTTGTAGTAATTGTTTTGCTAGAAACATGGTACAAGATAGAGATATTGGTATTGGTACCAACTGCTTCCTTGATTTTTCCGCTTATTTGGCTGGGATATCTGCATAAATTATCCGCTTTGCCAGAGATCATTACAGACTATTGTCAACAGGAATTGCCACGGCACGCCAATGAGGTAGTGCTATTTACCGGCGCTGGAATATTTGGTGCTGCACTGACTGTATCTTATTTAGGCAATTATTTCGTGACTGCTCTGGAAAAGGTTGCAGGCCAGGATCCTTTTGTCTCAATGATGGCTATTTCTTTGTGTATTACGGCGTTATTTATAATTGGGCTCAATCCAATTATCACTATAACCGCTATGGTATCTAGTCTACCGCTGTTTACAGTGCAGTGGGATCCTATGTTGTTGGCATTAGGCTTAATAGTGGGGTGGGGAGTGGGGATTGTAATTTCACCTTTTGCTGCACTTAATCTAATGATGGCCGGGATGCTGGACAAATCACCATTAGAAATAGCAATCAGAAAAAACTATGTCTATGCTTTAATGATGTTACCACTGATATGGGGGTTAATCGCTATATTTAACAAATACTTTTTTTAGAGAGTTTCTTGTTATATTTATACTAATTTGGAGGTGAGTGAATTGTCTTTAGTAACAACTATAATTGAAAGTAGAGTGGCTACCATTACCATGGACAGCCCCGAAAATTTAAATGCCCTAAGTGACCAACTGAAGACGGAACTGACCGAGGCTTTAGCCAGTGCTGCAGATAATTCTGAAGTAAAAGTTGTGGTACTTACTGGGTCAGGACGCGCTTTTTCCGCTGGGGGAGACATCAGTAATATGGGACGTATCAACGAACCCTATATGCGAAGAGAGAGAATGATAAAAGGAATTAATCCGTTGGTAAATCAAATATGGACTATGGAAAAACCAGTGATTGCAGCTGTTAACGGATACGCAGTAGGCGTAGGATGTATCTTAGCGGTGGCTTGTGATCTAGTAGTGGCCGTTCCTCAGGCTAAATTTGGTGTTCCGTTTAACAAAATAGGTCTGGTACCGGATGGCGGCGGCACCTATTTGCTTCCTAAGCTGGTCGGTGCTCTAAGAGCTAAAGAAATGGTACTTTTAAGGCGGACGTTATCTGCGCAGGAAGCTTTGAATTGGGGACTGGTTAATAAGATCGTCCCACCGGAGCAATTGGCTGGAGAAGTAAAAGGTATGGCGGAAGAATTGGCAGAAGGGCCGTCAGTTGCTATTGGTTTAAGTAAAGTTTTGATTAACCGAGCTCAAGAAGATACCCTAATGGCAGCATTGGAGAGGGAAGCTGGTTTTCAGGGGTTATGTGTCGCTACAGAGGATCATGAAGAAGGGGTTAAAGCATTCTTTGAGAAACGCCCGGCTAAATTTAATTAAGAGGTGATGGGTTTGTCTGATAAAGTTATTATTAGTGCTGCTTTGACTGGAGCACGTATTACTAAGGAAGATACCCCGTATGTTCCCATACTTCCTCAGGAAATTATTGATGCGGCTGTGGATTGCTGGCAGGCTGGAGCAGCGGCGGTTCACATTCATGCCCGGGACAATAACGCTGTCCAAACCGGGGACCTAAACGTTTATCGGGAAATTTACGAGGGCATCAAGGCGAAAACGGACCTAATTGTTTGTCTTACTACCAGCGGCAGCGATTTGACAGAAACAGAGAGGTTAGGTCCAATAGAATTGCAGCCTGATCTCGTTTCTTTTGATGCTGGTACGATGAATTTCGCGGACCGGGTTTTTGCTAACCCACCGGGTTTTCTTAAAAAATTAGCTAAGAAATGCTTGGATTATAGCGTCAAACCCGAACTGGAAGTGTTTGACATTGGTATGATTTACAACGCTATGAGATTAATGCAGGAAGGACTGTTAATTCCACCGCTTCATTTTCAATTTGTACTAGGCGTTAAAGGAGGACTGCCGGCGGAGGTCAAATGGTTGGTGCATATGGAGGAAACCATTCCGCAAGGAAGCACATGGTCCGCCATAGGTGTAGGCGGACGCGGGCAGATGGCCATGAATACCGTTGCCATGGCGATGGGAGGCCATGTCCGGACGGGTCTAGAGGATAACATTTACTACAGCAAAGGAGAACTGGCTAAGTCTAATGCCCAATTAGTAGAGCGTGTGGTTAACCTGGCTAATCTTTACGGGCGTCCGGTTGCTACGCCGGCAGAAGCTCGTACTATGCTAGTTTTAACAAAAACATAATATAACTTATTCACTTCTGCTGTTCGCATACTAATGTGGTACTCAGGGTAAACACCAGTAAAATCCACGCGATAATTAATGGGGGGAGCACTGAATAGTTATTGGAATAAATTTTGCATATAAAGAGGTGTTAAGAAATGCATTGTGATTTATTAAAAGGAAAAGTGGCGTTAGTAACTGGTGGTAGTAAAGGAATCGGTAAAGGTATGGCACAATCATTAGGCCGTTTCGGCTGCAATACAGTAATCGTGAGCCGCAATCTTGATGAGGTGCAGCAAGTCGCTGATGAAATCAAAGGTTTCGGAGTAACTTCTCTGGCATGCGCTGCTGATGTAACTAAAAAATCTCAGGTGCAAAATGTGGTGGATCAAGTCTTGAATAAGTTTGGACGAGTCGATATTTTGGTCAGCAACGCCGGGATGAATGTTCGCAAGCCTTTACTGGATCTTGAAGAGAACGAATGGGATAAGGTCATCAATACCAATTTAAAAGGTGTATTTTTGGTGGGTCAGGCAGTAGGGGCAGTTATGGTTAAACAAAAGTCCGGTAAGATAATTAATATTGCTTCGGTGGCTGGTATTAAAGGACGGCCGTCTTTGGGCGCATACTGTAGTTCCAAAGGAGCGGTAATTCAACTAACCAAGGTGATGGCGCTGGAATGGGTGGATGCTAATGTGCAGGTTAACGCAATCGCACCCAGTTATATTGAAACACCGATGACAAAAGACTTCATTAGCAAGAAGCGTGATGTAATTTTGAACAGAGTGCCTATGAGACGTTTAGGAACTGAAAGAGACATTGATGGGGCGTTGTTGTTACTTTCCTCCCATTATTCTGATTTTATGACAGGGCAGACTATTTTTGTGGACGGCGGCAGTACCGCCTCTTAGCCATTCTAAAGAAAAGTGGTGAAAACAAATTAATAATAAGTTAACGAACTTATTTGATATTCAGTATCCCATAGTTTTAGGCGGTTTGCAGTGGGCAGGAACAGCGCAATTGGCTGCTGCGGTCTCGGAAGCGGGTGGTTTAGGGCTGATTACTGCCGGTACTTATAAAGATGGGGCTGCATTGAAGGCAGAGATTGCCGCAACAAGGCAGCTTACGCAAAAGCCTTTCGGGGTCAATATTACTTTGGGTACGCGACGGCCTATGGACGAGTTTTTTGCGGCATGCGTGGAAGAAAAAATAAAAATAATCATTACGTCTGGACGTAATCCGGAAAAATTCGTTCCCATGCTCAAAGATAACGGTATAATTTTTGTCCACGTGGTCACTGCGGTGCGTCACGGTTTAAAGGCTCAAGAGCTTGGCGCGGATGCCGTGGTCGTGGTGGGTTGCGAAGGGGGCGGACACCCCGGAATGGATGATGTTAGTCTTACCTCTCTAATTCCTAAAGCAGTGGATACTTTGAAAATCCCCGTGATAGCCGCAGGCAGCATTACCGATGGCAGGGGATTAGCATCTGCATTGTGTTTAGGTGCTCATGGTGTTCAGATGGGAACTAGGTTTTTGGTTACCAAAGAGTCGCCGGCCCACGAAAATGTAAAATCAGCAATCATCCAGGCAAATGAGAACGATACGATTATGATAGAAAGATCCTTTAGAAATGCCAGACGAGTGCTTAAAACACCGCTCAGTCAATGGGTTTTAGCTAAAGAAATTGAAGGCGCTTCCTTTGAAGAACTAAAAGAGGTGATTGGCGGCGAAGCTTATATACAAGTTATGGCACAAGGATTACTAGATAAAGGTGTGCTAACTATGGGCCAAGGTTCAGGAAATATTCACGATATCCCGACGGTGCAAGAGGTCATAGACAGAATAGTCTCCCAAGCTAATGTCGTATTGGCTGCCAATAACTGTCTCTAAAGAAGGTGAATAGTATGGGTCGCAATATTCAATTTAAGGTAAACCAAGGGCTTGCGGACCCCGTAACAGCGGACATTCGCCATAAAATTTTTGCTCGGCGCAGGCCGCAAATAGAAAAAGTATTGCAAGAACAACCGGAGTTGGCACTCCATCTGCAAGAGATTAAGACCGCCTCCCGCAATAATCTATCTGATTTAGTAGAACAAGCGGTGGCA
Organism: Bacillota bacterium; assembly: GCA_016278515.1. Classification (GTDB taxonomy): domain Bacteria; phylum Bacillota; class JADQBR01; order JADQBR01; family JADQBR01; genus JADQBR01. Next base: position 111,085 of record JADQBR010000060.1, on the reverse strand, counting down.
AACATGCGGGCTAACGGCATAAAAGTGTTTCGGGCTGCTACTAATCAGGAGGCAATGGATTATCTGCTATCTGTAATAGATACTGGACCTGTTGTAAAATCCAAAAGTAATGCTGTTAAAGAAATAGGACTCATTAATAAGTTGGCAGAACGAAATGTTGAGGTGATCGAAACTGATTTAGGTGATCGCATTTGCCAGCTGGGTAATATTCCGGCAGCGCACCCGTTAGGGCCGGCTGTCCATGTTCCGATTGAAAGAGTAGCACAAATCTTTAGTGACAATTTACAGGAAGAAATTCCGCCGCACCACGAAGCGATCGTGATGAAAGCACGGGAAAGTTTGAGAGAATATTTAATAAGTGCACCGGTGGGTCTTACGGGTGCTAATGCCATCTCAGCAGATACCGGCTCTATCGTCTTGACTGAAAATGAAGGCAACATCCGCGCTGTGACCAACATGCCCCGAAAGCATGTGGTAGTGGCTGGGGTGGAAAAAATGGTCGCTACTTTAGAGGATGCGCTGCATGTGGTCAAGACTGCTGCCGCTTTTGGCACTGGTCAGGATATTGGGGCATACGTTTCTGTCGTTAGCGGACCGTCAGGCAATAAGAATGTTTTGTTAGACGAACTGCTACAAGGTCAAGGACCGGAGGAAGTGCATGTAGTACTTCTGGAGCAGGGGCGGTGGGAAATATTGGGTGAATCGGTGGCCCATGCCTTGGCTTGTATCAATTGTGGTCACTGTCTCAGAGTCTGCCCCGTATTTGCGGAAATTGGTGAGAACTTCGGCACTAACTTCTTTGGCGGTATTGGAGTTCTTCATTCCTATATCAGATATGGCTTGGCAGAAGCCGTGAAAGGAGGCTTGGAACTTTGTATGGGCTGCGGCCGTTGTAAAACTGTCTGCCCTAATGCTATACCCACAGATGATCTAATAAAAGATTTGCGGAAGAAAGTAGTGGCGGATCAGGGCCTGGGCTGGAAAAAGTCACTAATTTTAAAGGGTTTTTTGACGAAGCAGCCGTTGCAAAAACTGGCGCTTTCCATGGCACCAATTTTCCTGAGCCGCAATGGCGACTGTCTCCAACCAAAAATCCGAAACATAACATCCCGAAAAGTACCACTATTGAATAAAAAGCCCTTCTTGGAACAAGCGGCGGACAGAGTACCGGCTATTGGGCAGAAACGCATGCAGGTAGGATACTTTGTAGGTTGTTTAAACAATCTAACCTATGCAGAAACGGCCATGGCTACCGTTGTGTTGTTAAATTTTCAGGAGATAGACGTTTTGATCCCTAAAACGCAAAACTGCTGCGGCTTACCTTTGCAGGCTAATGGAGACTTTCGGACTGCTGAAAAATTAGCTCGGAATAACCTGCAGGCCTTTAATGAGGTGCAGGTGGATGCGGTAATTTATGATTGTGCCAGTTGCGGTAAAGGATTTGAGGGCTACCCAAGTCTATTCCAAGATGATCCATATTGGCGGACTATTGCGGATGGACTTTTAGAAAAAACCTATGATCTTTCGAGTTTCTTGTTGAAATATCAGCAGCTTCTACCTAGGCGGGCACTGAGGGAGACTGTGACCTATCATAGTCCCTGTCACTTAAAACAAGGTGTTTCGGGTCATCAGGACAGAAAGGTACTGCAACAGATACCGAGTTTGACTGTTAAGGAAGTAGCTGAAGATACATGTTGTGGTTTTGGAGGTACTTTTAATCTTCAGTTTCACCGTCTATCCGGTCAAATAGCAGAAAGAAAAATGGCTCAACTGCAGGAAACCGATGCTGACATGGTAGTGACTAGTTGTCCAGGTTGCCGTCTGCAGCTCAGTGATGGGTTGCATCGAGTGGGTGCCAAGCAGCAAGTAGTGCATTTGTCGGAGCTGTTACTTAGATCCTTTGATATGGAACGGGAGGAGATGTAGGATGCTAAATTCTTCAGAGTTGGTTGAGACTTACCGGGAAAGATATGACGAAATGTGGCGGGAATTTGGCAGACTGGAGAAATTGGCGGTCAATCGTTTGAAAGAAAAGGGCTGCTGCGTACATATTGCGGATGGTGCTACGGAAGCTGCTTCCATAGTACAGGGTATTGTAGGTGCAGAATCGGTTGTAAAATCCCATTCAGCTACAGTAACAGAGATTAACATAAACACTGTACTTAGTGATATCAGGGAAACTGAGATCAGTGAATATATTGCACAATTAGAGGGAAATAACGCTATTTCAGGATTTAGAGGGGACGTGGCGGCAGCAAGCCAGATACTGAATGAAAGATATGGCAGTCTGCCCATCAAAGACTTGTCTATCCTTGTCCGGCAGGATATTCGCAGGATCATGACCAACTGCCGTTGTGGCATTACCGGCATAAACGCTATTGTAGCCGAAACGGGTTCCCTGTTCTTTTTTGAAACTCAAGGAAATGTGCGAGGCATTGCTAACTTGGCTGACGTTCATATCGCAGTTGCCGGTATTGATAAAATTGTTGAAACTACGGACGATGCCCTTCTAGTTGGTAGGTTTTTAGCTGACCAGTGTCTTCATAAATCGGTTGGCAATTATTTGTCGTTTAATACCGGGCCCAGTCAAACCGGTGACGTGGAAGGTGTCTTGGTAAAGGGTATGCACGGTCCCCGGGAAGTCCATGTGGTTTTGCTTGATAACGGCAGGCGGAAAGCCTTACGTCGTAGACTTCCAGAGGTTTTTGCCTGTATGGATTGTCGGCTTTGTTTAAACGATTGCCATGCGTTCGCTACGTCCAAAGGCCGCTACGGCAGCCCGAGGATCGGCGGGAAAGGTGCTTTATTAGCATATTTTGCAACCGGTGACAGCAGCGGCATGGAGGAATGCAGCAACTGCGGTAATTGTGCTCGCACTTGTCCGTTGGGAATTAGCTGGCCTGATGTTTTTGAAAGAGCAGGTCAATCAAAAAAGGAGTGGATTTCTATGGAACACGAACAATCTTCTAAAAGATTGCAGCAGGAAGTTATGACGCCTGGTTGGTGTACCTCCTGCGGGATGTGCGTGGGTATTTGTCCTTACATTAAAAATTACAAGGAATCATCCGCATTTATCCATCAATGCCAGTTAGACGAGGGCAATTGCTATGCTGTTTGCCCCCGGGGGGAAACAGCATGGTCCCAAATGGACCAAAAGATTTTTGGAAGAAGCAGAGAAGACCATGCACTGGGTAATTTCGAAAATCTTTACTTTGCAAGAGCGACCGATAAGATGTTTGCTGAAAAGGGGCAATATGCCGGTGTCACTTCTGCCTTGTTGGGTTACGCCATTAATAAAGGTCAAATCGATGGTGCGATTGTAACAGATGGAAAACCTGGCAAGTTGCCGGAACCAAAACTGGCTCGGACCCGAGGTGACCTTTTAGCAGCCGCAGGGTCGAAGTATTCTGCTGCACCAACTTTATCACTACTTAACCAGGCTGCCAAAGAGGGTTTTAATCGTTTGGCTGTTGTGGGCAGACCATGCCAAGTACTGGCAGTAAAAAAAATGCAGTCTCTGACCGATAAGAGAGAAGAATTACCGGTGGAGAAGGTTGCTTTAACTATTGGATTGTTTTGCTTTTGGTCACTGACAGCGGATTTTTATCAATTTTTATTACAAAAGACAAACAACGAGGAAATACAAAGTTTAGATATTCCAGTCGACGGAATGGTGGTCAAAACCAATAAAGGGGAATATAAGTGGCCGATAGACGAAATACGTTCTTTCATTCGCCCAACTTGCGAACAATGCTTTGACCCAACATCAGAATTTGCGGATGTTTCTGTAGGCGCTACGGAATTTGACAACAATTGGAATACACTAATTGTAAGAACAGATAGAGGGAAAGAGTTAGTTAAAAACGCTGTGAGTGAGGGTGTCTTGGAGGTCAAGGAATATCCGCACGATCGTATCCCACTTTTACGGCAGGCCGTCCTTAATAAAAAACAAAGGGTTTTAAAACAAACAAGTGGAGGGGATTCAGTTCCCAGTTACTTAATGCTGAATGAAGCCTATCGCAAAGGCGTTCTAGAAGGGGGTAATTAAGATGAGTATAGCCAACGTTAAACTGGAAGCCCCAGGGAAAAAGGTGATGCTGACAGGGAATGAAGCGGTAGCCCGTGGTGCCATCGAAGCGGGCATGAAGTATGCAGCGTCGTATCCCGGGTCACCCACGTCTGAAGTACTGCAGATACTTGCAAGCGCCACCTCCCAATTTGGGTTGTACGCAGAATGGTCTAGCAATGAAAAAGTAGCAAGTGAAGCTGCTGCTGCAGCATCTTTTGCCGGTGTTCGTTCTCTTACTATTTTGAAACCTGATGGTATGAATGTAGCATTAGATTTTTTAACCAGTTTGGCTTATTCAGGTGTCAATGCTGGTATGGTAATTATGGTTGGTGATGACCCATCTGCTCACTCAAGCATTAAAGAAGAAGATTCTCGTCATTTATCCAAGTTATCACGTCTGCCAATTTTAGAGCCGGTTAATTCTCAAGAGGCTAAAGACTTAACTACTAAAGCTTTTGAATTATCCGAGGCGTTAAAACTTCCTGTGGTAGTGCGCCTCGTTACTCGCGTCTGCCATGCTACTTCCTTAGTGAGTCTTGGAGACACGGAACACATCAAAGAACCGGTTAAGGCGGCATATACTGAGCCGATTTTATGCTTTCCGCAGGCCCATCCGGAACTGGAACAAAAAATTCGCAAGATTGCCCAATGGGCATCTGAACAGCATATGTGGGAATACTTAGGCCCGAAAGACGCGTCTAGTTTAGTTATCGCATCTGGTCCTTGTACGCTTTATGCCAAGGAAGCCTTGGAAGTATTGGGGCTGCATAATGAGGTTGCTGTGTTAAGTTTAAAAATGACCTGGCCGCTGCCGGAAGATGACCTAGTGAATTTGCTTAAAGATAAGAAAGAAATTATATTTGCCGAAGAGATAGACCCATTTATCGAAGAAAATATCACCAGTTTTGCAGCCTACCATGCAGAAGACTTAGGTGTTTTTAAGTTTTATGGAAAACGAAATGGTTATATTAAGAGTCCTCTCGGCGCGGGCATTGGTGAATTAAATACGGATATAATGATAGATAGTTTAGCTGAGATTAAAGGACTGGGGCGTCCTGATTTCTGCGGCAGGACAGCAAATTGTCTCGGTTCTGTTGGTGGAAGTCTGCCGGAACGGGATAGAGCTTTTTGCCCTGGCTGCCCTCACAGGGCATCTTATTGGGCGTTAAAAAGTGCTCTGGCCCTAGAGGGAAATGACGGGTTTGTCCTAGGCGATATTGGATGCTACGCTATGGGTAGAGGGCGTACCGGATATTATACTGTAAAAAGCGTACACTCCATGGGATCGGGGATTGGCATTGCCCACGGATTCGGTACTTTGCAAAAATTTGATTTTACTCAACCTATCATAGCGGTTGTTGGTGATTCTACTTTTTATCACGCAGTAATCCCGGCACTTGTAAATGCTAAACATAATAATGGCAAGTTCTTATGTGTTATTCTGGATAACTCAACGACAGCAATGACAGGTCACCAACCTCATCCTGGCTCTTCTTTAGATGCCAGAGGCATAGAGGTACCTGCATTGAACATGGAGGAGATTATATCCGGGCTGGATATCAATGTGGTCGTGACCGATCCCTATGATATTAACACTACCAGAGACATGGTATTAGAACTACTGCCGCAACCGGGACCTAAAGTACTAATTCTCAGAAGAGAATGTTCACTAGTAGTATCCAAAAAAGAAAAGCCGCGACGGGTATCTGTCGATCAAGAAAAATGTGTAGGTAAAGACTGCGGTTGTAATAATCTTTGCAGCAGAGCTTTTGGCTGCCCGGCTAACATTATTGACCTGGAAACCGGTAAAGGCCGCATTGATGAGGCGCTTTGTGTCGGGTGCGGCGTCTGCGCCAGTCTGTGTCCGGCCGGTGCCATAACTGTGGAAGAGGGGGTTTAAATTATGGAAGAAAGAATTAACATCATCGTTTCCGGTGTAGGCGGACAGGGAAATGTACTTGCTTCTCAGATGATGGCTTTAGCAGGAGTTGCAGCCGGTTATGGGGCTGTTGAGGCAGAGACCTTCGGTGCCTCCCAGCGTGGAGGTTCTGTAATGAGCCATGTGCGTCTTTATAAAAATAACAGCCCCGGTCCTCTTATTCCTGAAGGAAAAGCTGACGTTATTTTAGGATTCGAACCGATGGAAACTTTAAGAATTCTCGCTAGGTATGGTAACCCTAATACTAAGGTGGTTGTTAATACCCGTCCCGTATATCCTATTGGTGTCCTGGCAGGGGAACAGGTTTATCCAGATATGACTAAAATTCTAGAGAGTATCAAACAACATGTTGCCCAAACGTATACTCTGAATGCAACAGAAATAGCTTTAGAAGCAGGAAACCCTGTAGTGGCTAATATGGTTATGGTTGGCGCGGTCTGCGGCACTGGAGTTATACCAATCAAAGAAGAGCATTTTCTTCTGGCTATGAAGGATTATTTTACAGACAAAATATTGGATATAAATGAGAAAGCATTCCGGTTAGGAATGGATTATATTACTGACACCATCACGGTTTAGACATTTAAAGGTTGACATCGTTTCTAAACATTTGCGTAAAAGGCGGGGAGAATATGACAGCGAAAGTCAGAGATTACATGAAACAAATTGATACTTGCTTGCGTGCCGATCAGGTACTAGAAGAAGCATACCGTCTGCTGCTGAACAGTCAACTAGCGGGACTGCCCTTGTTAGACGCCAAAGGCGAAGTGTTAGGGATGGTAACCCGGGAAAGCATTTTCAAAGAAGGTTTAGATAATATGCATCCTTCTACACCCATTACCAAATTTCTTATGCGAGAGTTCACGGTTTTGGATGAGAATGCAAAAATTGAGGAGGTATGGCCGCTAAACCATCTTGTTTGCCCAATTATTAACTCTGATAAAAAAGTTTTGGGCATTATTACAAAGCAACAGTTGGACCAGGCTTACCTAGATGGCCTAAGATATCGGGTGAACTTATTAGAAGCAACTTTTAATAGTGCACATAATGGAATTTTTGCAATAGATGCACAAGGGTACTTGACCTCAATGAATCCGGCGGCTGAAGGGTTTGCTAAATGTGCTAAGGAAGAAGCTATTGGTAAATTTCTAACAGATGTTGTGGCTCCGGCAGGTTTGTTAGATATCGTGAAGACAGGAAAGCCGCAGTATGGTAAAAAGTTTCAGGTGGGTCGAAGAAAGTTTATTACTAATCGGACTCCTATTGTCCAAGATGGTGGAGTGATTGGGGCTGTTGGTATCATACAAGATATCTCAGAAATAGAGGATGTTTGCCAAGAACTTACAACCGTGAAAAACTTGAACAATGAGCTGGAGACTATCATCAATCTATCAAAAGATGCAATCTTGGTTATTAATGATAAAGGGCTAGTGGAAAAGGCAAACAAGTCAACTCTAAATGTGCTGGGTTTGGCTGCTGAAAAATTGTTGGAAACAGACATTAGGGAATTAATTGAATTAGGTGTTTTTAATTCAAATCTGTATACCATGATGTGCGAGAAACAAAATACGATATCCCTTACATACTTTAATTTCAACGGTAATAAACTTCACATTTTGCTGACGCCGGTATTGGATAGCAGGCAAGAGGTTTCAAAATGGGTAATAAATGTACGGGATGTAAGCAAAGTATTGTACCTGCAGGAACGCCTGGAGAAGGTGGAGCAATTATCCACTAGCTATGCAAAAGAACTATCTTTTCTTCGTACTAAGGTGAATGCCAAATTCTTTCAATCCCAGGATACAAATATGAAACAAATTCTGGAGTTAGCTTTAAGAGTAGCCCAAGTAGATTCCACCGTGTTAATTCATAGTCAACTTGGTGTGGACAAGGAACTAATAGCTAGGGCCATACATGATAATAGTGGTTACAGTAAAGGAGCCTTCATTTTTATAAAATGTTCGGAAATTCCTCAAGATTTATTGGAAGTGGAACTGTTTGGTTTGGAAGGCAGTGATGATTTAGATACTGATTTATATAAGAAATCTGGTTTATTAGAACTGGCTCACAATGGGACCATTTTTATCGATGATATTGAATGGTTACCTTTAGAATTGCAGGTCAAGTTATTGAAAGTGATACAGGATGGGGAAGTATCAAGGGTGGGCGGTGCCCGTAGGCAAAGAGTGAACGCCAGGGTTATTGCCGCAACCAACACTGACCTACAAGACAGGATTAGAACGGGGAAATTTAGGCATGACCTATACTACCGGTTAAACGTAATTCCAATATTTATCCCCACGTTTGAAGAAAAAAAAGAAGATATCCTGAAAATGGTTCAGGCATTCCAGAAGAAATTAAATAACAAAATGGGAGTGACTAAAAAATTTAGTGCTACTGCGGTGGAGAGTCTAATAGAAAGGACTTGGCATGGTGAGGCTTTGCAGTTGGAGCGAATTATAGAAGATATTTATCAACATTGTACCAGTGAGATAATTGGGGAAGATGACGTGGAAAAATTTTTATAGCTACGTTTGTCGTAACTGAGTATGGGGTCAAAGGTAAAGAGTTTTGATATGGTCTATAAGCTTTTTTATAACATACTAAACCAATAAAGGGGAAAAAGTGTAAGTGTAGAAATATCTAACAAGGCAACGATTTGGGAAATTTTGTCTAAAAAGGGGAGGTAAATATGTTAATTGGTAAGTATGTAGAACCAACCCCCGTAATTAATATTAATACAAACATTCAAGCAGTTATAAAATTAATGGTGGAAACTAGACATCACATCGTGCTTGTGAAAGATAATGATACATTAGTTGGCGTTCTAGAGCAAGCAACACTAACTTTCCCAATGCTAAAAGGCGAACTTGAGTGGGACGAGATTATTAATAGGGATGTTCTTTTGGTTTCGGATGACCTGTTAATACAGGAAGCTGCCCGATTGTCGGTTAGCTGGTTTATTGTGCTTGGGGAAAAACATAAAGTTTTGGGCATTGTCTCCAAAAACTTAGTGATTGAAAGAGCCTTTGATTTGATTTATGAACAAAATATATATGTTAATGGGATAATGGATCAAGCCTATAATGGTATTATTTCGGTCAAAAAAGAGAGAGAGATAAGAGTAGCAAATCAAGCAGCTAAGAAGCTGCTATATTATGATCAGGGCAGCTATGAAGAGATATTAAGGCAGCTAGATGCCGTAGCTGATTCCGGGGTTGCTAATATTGGTCATAAAATAACTATTGAGGTAGGCAAAGGTAAAAAATCCTTTCTAACAAACCAAACACCAATAATAAGTCATGGTAAAGTTGTAGGTGCTGTGGCGATTCTCCACGATCTGATGGAAATGGAGTCAATATCAAAGGAACTATCATCAGTTAAGCAGTTGTATAATCAGTTGGAAACAACGATTCAGGCATCTTTTGATGGAGTGCTTGTCACTAACGCTACTGGAGTTGTCTTAAAAGCTAATAAGGCTATTGAGAAGTTACTTTCTTTAAGCAAAGATGAATTAATTGGTGAGAAGATTGGAACTGAAGCTTTAGAAAGAAAAATTCCAAAAGTACTTATTTCTTCCGTTCAAGAGACTGGCGATAGGGTTTCAGTGGTTAGTGAGTTTCATGATAGGCAACTACTGTTAACGGCTAATCCTGTTAACAATGGTGAAAATTTGCTGACTAGTATAGTTATTAACGTTAGGGATTTAACTGAGCTTAATTGCTTAAAACAAGCGCTAAATAAATCTCAACTGCTGTCAGAACGGTATCACAGCGAATTAAGTGAGTTACGCAACAAGCTGTTGAAACAGCAAAATATTGTTGTTAATTCTAAGGTTATGCAAGGAGTTTTTGATATTGCCTCCAGGGTTGCAAAAGTGGTTTCTACTGTATTAATTTTGGGAGAATCGGGAGTCGGTAAGGAAATAGTGGCAAAGTATATTCATACCAATAGCAACCGGAAGAAGGAGGCATTTATTACTGTCAACTGTGGGGCTATTCCGGAGAACTTGCTGGAGACCGAGTTTTTTGGTTATGAGTCAGGTGCATTTACCGGGGCAAGTAAAAACGGTAAAGCTGGGTTATTTGAGGTGGCACACAAAGGGACGCTATTCTTGGATGAAATAGGGGAACTCCCTTTACAGTTGCAGGTAAAACTACTAAGGGCAATTCAGGACAGGACAACAACTAGAGTAGGCGGGTCTAAACCAAGAAATGTTGATGTAAGAATCATTGCTGCTACTAATCGAGACCTTAATATGATGGTGCAAAAAAAAGAGTTTAGACAAGATCTATATTTCCGGCTTAATGTAGTTCCGCTAAAGGTTCCTTCGCTGCGTGAGCGAAAAGAGGAAATCCCCCATTTGTGTAGGCATTTTGTCAAAAATATTTGCAAGCGTTTTGGCCTAAACAAAACCCTTTCTCCTGAAGTAATTAGTTTATTTCTAAAATATGATTGGCCGGGCAATATCAGGGAGTTGGAAAACGTCATAGAAAGGATTATAGTAACTTCCACTGAGGAAGAGATTACTGGCGATAGTGTACCAGACTTTCTATTTGAAAATCGTAGTAATGCAAATATACAGGTAAAAGGAATTATGCCTCTTAAACGGGCAACTTTAGAAGTGGAAAAGCAAATTATTGAAAAGGCGGTTGACCGATACGGGAGTATCCGTAAAGCTGCGGATGTTCTAGGTGTTAATCAGTCCACAATTGTGAGGAAGATGCAGAGAATTAAGGAAGAACTAAACTATAAAATTGATAAATCTGAAATTTCAATGGAAGAAATGTATGAAAAAGATATTTTATGATACAGTATGAAATTTTGATTGATGCAATAATAATTTGCCAATATTGCTGCGTTATTGAAGTTAACTAATGCTTTAAGCTGTTGAAAAGACGGCTTTTGTTATGTAAAGGTTGACTTAGCAGTAAACAGGATTTACAATGATAATAAGGAAACAATATGTTAATACTATAGTTTGCGAAAGAGAGGTGTTTCTGATGTCTGGAGTTAACATTAGCGAAAAGGCGAAGAACTACATTTTGCAAAAAGGGGGAGACGTGGTAATTGATTTGATGCATTTTAGCAGTTGATGCGGTACTGAAAGTAGGCCTACCGTGTCCGTAGGCTCTCCCAAGAATCAGATGCATTATAAAAAGTTTGATTGCGACGGTCTTAATGTTTATTTAGATAAGAAAGCTAAAATACAAGGCGCAGGATTAGATATTTCTCTGAAAGGCTTAGCATTTTTCAAGGAAATACAGGTGTCGGGAATAAGATAGAAAGTTTTCCAAGGTGGTGATGATTAACGTCATCGCCTTTTTTATTATAAAAATTCAAGTTGAGAACCGTTAGCAAAACTCTTAGCAACTTGTTGCTCTTAGAGTTTTGGATATGCTCCCTGCGAGTATAGCAAAACTCTTAGCAACTTGTTGCTCTTAGAGTTTTGGATATGCTCCCTGCGGGTACCCCGAATTCAAGAGTAAATATTTACATAAAGGCTGATTGGGGAAATTGTCGAATATTGCCTACAGTACCAAATTAAATATTTTTAGGGGGACGGAGGATGAGAAGGAAAAAGTTAGTGGCAGCAGTTATTTCCGGGATGCTTGTTTTTTCTTATACGCCTGGAGCGTTTGCCAAAGAAGTTGTTTCGCAAACCATAAAACAAACTAGTTACGTAAAGTATGTAGTAGAGGCCGGGGATAGCCTCTGGAAATTGAGTCAGCGTTATGGAGTTACTGTAGACAGCCTGCGCCAGTTGAACGGGTTAAACTCTGACATGCTTTATGTTGGACAGCATCTGTTAATTAAGCAGATGCAGAACACAGGCGAATATTTTACCCATATAATCCAGTCAGGTGATACCCCTTGGTTACTAAGTCAACGATTTGATGTTTCACTTGACCAGTTATTAGCCATTAATGGCATGAATCAATACACGGTTCTCTATGTAGGCCAATCCATTAAGATACCAAAGTTAGTTGGAAGTAAGGATGCTGCTGGGGAGTCGGGTCAGTATCAGGACTACATAGTAAAGAGCGGTGATACGCCGTGGCTGCTCAGTCAGCGTTTTGGCATAGATTTAAGTGAATTTCTCAGGATAAATAACTTAAATGAAGCATCTATTCTTTACATTGGACAAACATTAAGAATTCCCTTCACTAATAACGTACAACCAATAGAACCAATAGAACCAACAGAGCCAACAGAGCAACCTCAAGGTACTGAACCATATATAACTTATATTACTCATACGGTACAACATAATGATTCAGCTTGGAATCTCAGTGTAGATTACGGTATTCCTATGTTCGAGTTATTAAAAGTAAATAATATATCAGAGAACGATACATTGTATGATGGACAAAAATTAACTATTCCTGTTCACCATGTACCTATTCAGCCAACGGTAGATTCTAAGCATGGTGAGCTGCTGGATTGGTGGACCGCTGCTCAATATGTATGGCCAACGGATACAAAGGCTACAGTTATTGATTTTAATACCGGAAAGAGTTGGCGGGTGCAGCGTTCATATGGGGCGTTTCATGCAGACGTAGAACCAGTCACTGCGCAAGATGCCGCAACTATGAAATCAGTCTGGGGGGGCTGGAGTTGGGTAACTCGTCCGGTGATCGTGGTGGTTAACGGTCATCGAATTGCTGCTTCAGCGTCCGCTATGCCACATTCAATAGAAAAAATAGGTGCGTCCAACGGCGTAAGCGGTCACTTTGATATTCACTTCTTAAACAGCCGCAGGCATAAAGATAATCAGCTATCACCGGAGCATCAAGAAGCAGTGCATACCGCTGCAGGTAAGTAGTAAGTTAGCAAATAGTGTATATAAGCGTCCTTTTAATCTTTAAAGGACGCTTATTTTTTTTGGAAATTCAACTGGAAAACCGTTAGCAAAACTCTTAGCAACTTGTTGCTCTAGAGTTTTGGATATGCTCCTTGCGGGTATAGCAAAACTCTTAGCAACTTGTTGCTCTAGAGTTTTGGATATGCCCCCTGCGGGTACCCCAAATTCATTTTTGGGATATGTGTTCTAAATACAGGAAAACACACATAAAGTATGACGGAAGCACGGTTTAAGCTTTGAATAATAAAAGGTGGCGTCGCCGTTTGAGGTGTAAATTAAAGGTTCGATCTAGTAAGTGTTCTAAATATAGGAACGCGGTATAAAAAACTTAGAAAAAATTTAGTTTCTTAGGAGGATTATGACAAGGCATGTAGAAGATGCCTATAGAAGCAAATACATGAACTACTGGTAAACCCTTATTGATGCTTACTGTTATATTGATTTTAGGCGGAGCAGTAAGGCAAAAGCAATTTGAATGTTTTCTTAATAATTAAATGCAGTTCTATTTCCCGATAGCTAACCGCCACTAATAACCCAGTTAAGGAATGTCCCCGATGAATTGGGGTAAGTGGCGCTAAGCTCCTGGATAGGTTAACTAAACATCAGTTGCGGGACAAAACCCCTGATGCAAGTTTTCGCTCTATTAGTTCAAAGAAAGGGAGGATATCATGGCAAAGAAGAAAAATGTGCTGGATTTTATCCGAATGAAAAAAGAAGGTGAACAAGTAGCGTGGGTAACCGCGTATGATTTCCCTATGGCTTCATTTGCGGAGCAGGCCGAAATGGACATGATTTTAGTAGGAGATTCATTAGGGATGGTAGTGCTTGGCTACGACGGTACTGTTCCGGTTACTATGGAAGATTGTATATCTCATTCTAAGGCTGTTCGCAGAGGTGCTCCCAATACCTGGATTGTAGGAGACATGCCTTTTGGTTCTTATCAGGTTTCGGATGAAAAAGCTGTTGAAAATGCAGTTCGCTTTCTCAAGGAAGCGGATGTTGACTGCGTGAAACTGGAAGGCGGCAAAAGGGTTGCAAGTTGTATTAGATCAATTACTGATGCGGGTATCTTGGTTTGTGGACATATAGGTTTAACACCTCAAAGTTCTGGACAAATGGGTGGCTTTAGAGCGACCGGCAGGGACGTTGGGACTGCAAAGAATTTAATCGAAGATGCTTTAGATGTTCAGGAAGCCGGGGCATATGCAATATTGGTTGAGGCTATTCCGCCGGAATTGACTGAGTTTTTGGCTAAGAAGTTGGACATTCCAGTATATTCAATTGGCGCTGGCGCACCTTGTGACGGTCAACTACTGATATGCGGCGACATGTTGGGTATGTTCCAGGCCTTTACTCCGAAATTTGTAAAAAAATATGCTAACATTGCCGAGGACGCTATTAACGGGTTTAAAGAATATGTTACTGATGTTAAGGAAGGTAAGTTTCCTACAGATGATTATGTCTATCACGTTAAGGATAGTAAAGAAGCCTTTGAGAAGTTGTTTAAGGAATTTGAATAGGACTGATTAGGTGTCAAATTGTACTGCGGCTGATTAATCCTAACAAATTATAGTTTAAGAAAACCAATTTAAATGTGGAGGTTTTAAAGAAATGGCCTTTGAAAAATTCGAGAAGTTTTTGAAAGAAAAGACTAGTTTATCGGTGAGGGATCGTTATGATTTACCGGATTCCGACCAGCGTTTTGAGGGTGGTGCTCATGCCAGGGTAGAAATTTCCGGGATTGAAAACTGTTCAAACCTAGAAACCATGGTTAAAGAAGCAGAGAAACGTAATGTTACGGTGCACAGAGTAATTTCTTTAGTAAAAGGTGCTACTTTATTGGATGATGCAGAGTTAAAGCATTTTGCTGAAATTGGCAGAGATAATAATCTGGAAATATTGGTTAACCCCGTTAGCAGTAGAGGTTGGGATACGGGTAGACAATACGTCACCCCTGAAGGATATGTGTCCGGCATGAGACTGAGAGGGCACGATGCAATGTACCATTATTTAAGGGAGATTGACAGATGTCTTGAGGCAGGAATTCGCGGTTTCTTGGTCACTGACGAAGGTATGTTGACGGTATTACAGGGTTTAAGAGGAGAAGGTATTATCCCCAAGGATGTCAAGTTTAAGGTTTCAGTATTTGCAGGGCATGGTACTGCAGCTGGGGGTACTTTATTACAGGCTTTAGGCGCTGACAGCTTCAACCCATTGGCAGACCTGACACTGCCTATGCTTTCTTCCATTAGACAGGGCGGCGTCAATATTCCATTAGATGTCTACATGAGTCTCGTTGAATCTATGGGTGGTTTCCAGAGATATCATGAAGCTGCTGATATTGCTCGCATTTGTGCACCGGTATATTTCAAAATTGAGCCAGGCCCGTCTGAAGCTGAACTTTATAACACTTGGATAGATTCTTCTAATCCCAATTACGGTGATAACTTGGCTAAAATGAGAGTAAAGATTGCTCAAATTATTTTAGAATGGATTGACCGCAGCGGTGTTGATATAGTTATGAACGATCACAAAGAGGATTTGTCTATTCCTCAACCATAGCAAAGATAAATGAAGGGGTCATCTGTCAGTTTGACTCCTTCATGTTACACGTTCTTTACGATAAAAACTATTAGTGATACAGGTTTGGAGGGAATGAAATGAGTAGAAATCCATTTGAAACAGCTTTGAATACCTTGCACAGTGCAGGGGAAGCAGGTGGGATTGATCTAAAAGTTATTGAACTGTTAAGCAAACCGAAGCGAATTATGGAATTCACTATTCCCATGCGAATGGATAACGGTGAGGTAGAAATATTTACTGCATACAGGGTTCACTGTAACGATGCATTAGGTCCGGTTAAAGACGGCACCCGTTTCATGCCCAACTTAACGTTGGATGAGGTTAAAGCATTAGCACTTTGGATGACAATTAAGCACGCAGTTGGCGGCATTCCTGCTGGCGGTGGTAAGGGCGGCATTATTGTCGACCCCAATAAGCTAAGTAATTGGGAATTAGAACGTCTAAGCAGAGCTTTTATGCGTAAGCTGCCCATTAAGGGCGCATGGGTGGATGTTCCTGGTGCGGATATTGGAACCAGCACCCAGACTCAAGCTTGGATGCTGGATGAATATGAAGAAATAATGGGTTTCCATAGCCCGGCAGCGGTTAATGATAAACCGGCGGCGGTTAACGGTACGGTAGGGAGTTGGGAAGCCACCGGTTTAGGCGTGTTCTATGTTGCGATGGAAGCTTTTAAAGATGCGGGACTAGATGTTGGTTGTACTGTAGCAGTTCAAGGTTTTGGCCAAGTTGGCGGTACTACGGCACGACTACTATTTGATAAAGGTTTTAAGGTTGTTGCCGTCAGTGACATTAACGGCGGCATTTATTCAAAAGATGGTATAAATATAGCTAAGCTGGAAGAATATGTGATAGAAACCGGCTCGGTGGCCAAGTTCCCGGGTACTAAAGCTATCTCTAATGAAGAAGTTCTGGAACTGAAAGTTGATGTATTAATCCCTGCAGCAGTTCAAAGTGTCATCAATGAAGAAAACGCTGACAAAATTGCGGCTAAATTAATTCTTGAGGCTGCTAACGGGCCCATCACTACGGCGGCCGAAACAGTTTTATTGAATAGGAACATTCAAATAGTGCCTGACGTGGTTACCAACGTTGGCGGTGCTATTGTCTGTCACTTTGAACGTATTCAAGGGCTTACTGATGACTACTGGGATATGGATAAAGTGAAAGAGAAACTTAAGGAAAGAATGATGAAAGCATACCAAGAGACTAAGGCAGTTACAGATGAAAAAGGAACTTCCATGAGAGTTGCGGCATGGATAAATGCGCTGCAAAAGGTTAGTGCTGCAATTAAGATTAGAGGTTGGGTCTAAGCAATTAAGTTATGTGTTTGCTATAATTATGAAATCTTAAACCAAAGGCAGTGCACTCACTAAGTCGTGATGGTTTCTGCGCACCTATCCTGACTACGGCAATTAACACAGATAATGCAGGTAAACTGACTGCGCCTGTCGTAATAGTTACCAAAGCAGAAAATGTGTTCTGTATGATAGAAAACTATTATTTAGGAGTGGTGTTAAGTTGTCTGAGAAACAAAATCATAGTCCCAAATATCCCGTACAGACTTTAGAAAAGGCTCTGGAAATAGTTGAAATATTAGCAGGTGAAGAGGCTGGCGATGGTTTAGGAATTAGTGATCTTAGCAGAAAGTTGGGTATTGGTAAGAGTACCATTCACCGCATATTGGATACAATGGTTGCTTATAGATATGTGGAAAAAACCCCAGAAAAAAATAAATATCGTTTAAGCTGGCGTTTTTTCCAATTAGGCAGTGCCATTCCAAGACAACGGAATTTGGCTAACTTGGAAATGAGTATACTTGAAGAGCTCTGTCATAAGTATGGCGAAACTGTAAACGTTGGAGTAAGAGTGGATGATGGGGTGGTAATTGCATCTAAAGTTGATCCGGAGACCACATTAAAGGCCAGTCTTCACATTGGACAAAGAGAACCGCTGCATGCCACAGCTTTAGGAAAAGTACTGTTATCGGAAGTGGAGACGACAAAAGTAAAGGACCTTCTTAAAGATCAAGAATTCAAAGCCTATACCAATAACAGCATTATCAACTTGGAAGGCTTTTTAGAAGAACTGCAAAAGGTTCGTAAGCAGGGCTACGCTATTGACAATGAAGAATTCTGCTTTGGATTATCGTGTATTGCCATGCCTATTCGAGATCATAAAAACGAAATTGTGGCAGCCGTAAGTGTTTCAGGGCCATCTTTCAGAATGACCTTTAATAAAATAATGGACATCCAACAAAATTTGAATACTGCTTGTTGTCAGTTATCTAAGCATTTAGGCAATAGCCAGGGGTGTCAAGAAGTGGCAAACGAATAAAACTTCAAGGATGAATGGAAATATTTGTTTATTAGGATTTACCTAGGTTTTGGGGGCGAAATAAAAAAATATCTTCTGAAAGTCAAGTATATAAGGAACTGAGTTTCAGAAAAAATTAATAAGGAAAGGGGGTGAAATTATGATAATCAAAAGGCAGGTGGAAGAGCTAAAAAAAGAGTTGATTGATTTAAGGCGAGATTTTCACATACATCCTGAACTTGGTTTTGAGGAATTTCGTACTTCAGATATTGTTGCGCGGTATGTTAAAGAATTAGGTTTGGAAGTAACGCGAATGGCCAAAACTGGTGTAGTAGGTCTGTTGCGGGGGAAGCAGTCGGGAAAGACGCTTTTGATGAGAACTGACATGGATGCACTGCCGGTGCAAGAGCAGAATGACCTACCTTATAAGTCACAGAACGATAATAAAATGCATGCTTGCGGCCATGATGGCCATATTGCTATGTTAATGGTTGCAGCAAAGATTCTCTCCACATATAGAGATAAGATAAACGGCAATATCAAGTTTGTATTCCAACCAAATGAAGAAGATGCCGGCGCATATTTAATGGTAAAAGAAGGCGTAATGCAAAACCCAAAAGTGGATGCATCTGTTGGCGGCCATCTATGGTCTTTGCTAGAAAGTGGAAAAGTGGATATTTGCACCGGGCCGGTAATGGCAGCTAGTTACTACTTTTATCTTACAATAAAGGGTAAGGGAGGGCATGCTGGTTTCGTCTATCAGTCTGTTGATCCAATTAATGTTGCTGCCAACATAATTCAAGCAGTGCAGGCGATACAAACCAGAGAGATAGACGCGCTAAATCCTGCCGTGATTATGTTTACCAAGATACATGCTGGGTCAAATACCACCATCGTGCCAGAAAAAGTGGAAATCCAAGGGTCAATTAGGTTTCTATATAAAGGTGGTGAAGAATGCATTGAGAATTTTGAACGGGTCGTTACCCATGTTTGTCAAGCCCACCGTGCTAATTATGAGATAAGGTTTAAAGTAGGTAATCCCATGTTAAGTAATGACTCACGAATGGCGCACTTGGCCAAGCTGGCGGCCGAGAAAGTCGTCAATGCTAAGGAAGACGTGACAGCAAAAACCAGGACCATGGCTGGTGATGACTTTGCTGAGTTTGCTTCAAAGGTACCTGGGGTTTTTTACTTTCTCGGTGTAGGTGACAAAGAAAAAGGGACAGATTATCCTCATCACAACCCACATTTCAATATTGATGAGAATACTCTGCCCTTAGGCGTAGAAATGCACGTCCGTACAGCACTCTCTTATTTTGGATTGGACGTGTAGGAACCTACAAAGAGTTATTATAAGGAATTTCTTTATTGTTGTCAATGACTTTGGAAAATATTTTGAAAAACTAGAATGTTAGGATATTAGGAGGGGAATATAATGCAATCTTTATTAGATGTAGTTGGTAAGATATCAGGTTGGTTATGGGGACCGCCTTTGATTATACTCTTATCATTTGGTGGAATCTTTCTTACAATTCGCTTGGGTTTCTTCCAATTTCGCTATGCTGGATATATTTTAAAAAATACCTTTGGTAAGATTTTTACTAAAGAGGGCTCTGGTGAAGGCACGGTCACTCCGTTTCAAGCTCTGACTTCAGCGTTGGCTTGCACCGTAGGTGCCGGAAACATCGTTGGTGTACCGGCGGCTATTATGTTCGGTGGTCCTGGCGCTATATTTTGGATGTGGGTAATTGCTCTGCTAGGTATGGCTGCCAAGTTTAGTGAAGCGGTATTAGCTGTGCATTATCGTGAGAAAAATGAAAAAGGTGAGTATGTTGGCGGCCCAATGTATTATATAACTAAGGGTCTTAACATGAAGTGGCTAGGTGTATGGTTCGCTATTGGCCTCATGTTTGAGGTAGTTCCCAGTACTATGGTACAGGGTAATGCAGTCGCAAATTCTGCCCAGGAAGCGTTTAATATCAGCCCGGTAATTACTGGCATTATAATTATGTTGGTCGTTGGGTTGGTTGTCATAGGCGGAATTAAGCGTATTGCAAAAGTTACTGAAAAACTTGTCCCGTTTATGGCGCTTCTGTATGTTGGTGGAGCAATTGTAATTTTACTTATTAGCCTTGACCAAGTTCCTTATGTACTCGGCCTAATTTTCAGCCACGCCTTTAAACCTATGGCTGCTGTGGGTGGTTTTGGTGGTGCTGCAATTGTTGCTACAATTAGATGGGGTTTTGCTCGCGGTGTTTACTCTAATGAAGCGGGCTTGGGTACGGCGCCTATTGCGCACGCAGCCGCAACTACAGACCACCCTGTAAGACAGGGGCTATGGGCTATGATAGGAATTATTATTGATACCTTGGTTGTTTGTTCGGCAACTGCGTTTGTAGTTTTGTCCTCGGGTGTATGGAAGAATGCCGGCGCTATGGATGACCCGTCCGCACTATCTACTGAAGCATTTTCCCATTATTTTGGGCAGGCTGGTGGTTTCCTGGTTACCATTTCTTTGATTTTCTTTGTGGTTTCTACGATTATCGTACTTACGTACTATGGCGAAAAGCAGGCAGAATTCCTGTTTGGTTTGGCTGGTGCTAAAGTTATGAAATATATATATGTTGTATCTGTATTTATTGGTGCTATCGGCGGCGCAGAAATAATCTGGCAGTTTTTAGATATTTCCTTGGCTGCTATTGTTATTCCGAACATGATAGCCCTCGTGTTGTTAAGTGGGAAGGTTAAAGAACTAAAAGACGAGTTCTTTACTTCTAAAGAGTTTTATCTCAAGGATATTGGGGCTATCAACGATGATATAAAGGCATAAGCAAGTGAGACGTGTAAAGCTGTGCAATAACCAAAAAAGTTTGGAAAAGTTGCCCAAGAATTCGCTATGAACGTATATGTATTTTTATTTTGTAATATATTTGCTGCTCCCTAGACTTTCTTCTCAGAACAGACTTTTTTAAAGGTGGGTTTTCTCCGATAATTTGAGTTGCGAGGAAGTCCACCTTATAAATTAGATACTTTACTCCTGGCAAGGGGGGATTGAATTGCGCCCGGCTTGGATTGAAATCAGCGTCAAGGCGTTAAGGGATAATATTAGAAATTTAAAGAAGTGCGTCAAACAACCAACGCAGTTAATGGGTGTAATAAAAGCAGATGGATATGGTCACGGTTCGGATAAGGTGGCCGAATTGCTGATGGAAGAAAACGTGAATTTATTTGCAGTTATTATGGTTGAAGAAGGAATTGAATTAAGGGAAAAAGGTTTTTGGCAGCCCATTTTAGTTCTAGGGGTTACCCCGGAGGAAGATTACCGGAAGTTAATTGAATATAATCTGATACCGACAATTTTTACTTTTGAACAGGCTGATGGGCTTAATCAAACAGCTAAACACCTCGGACGCCAGGTGCCCATTCATTTGAAATTTGATAGTGGTATGGGTCGGCTAGGTTTTGCATCGGTGGAAGAATCAGTACCCGAAATTAAGAAAATATTTGACTTACCAAATATTGTTGTGGAAGGAGCCTTTAGTCATTTAGCTACAGCTGATCAAATAAAAGATACTAGTTTCGCGCGGCAGCAATTTGCCAAATTTCAAATCATGTTGGAGAAACTTGAGGAAAACGGGCTTGTTATACCCAAGAAACATTTGGCAAATAGTGCAGCAACAATGAATTTTCCAGAAATGCACTTGGATATGGTGCGACCAGGTACTGCTATGTACGGTTTGTACCCCGGACCAGAGATTGCCGCTGCTTCCAAAATAAAGCTTTATCCGGCTATGGAAGCTAAGGCAAAACTGGTGCAAATCAAGACTATATCGACAGAAACACCGGTCGGTTATGGTGGAACGTTTGTTTCAGAAAGAGAGACCTTAATTGGTGTTGTGCCCATGGGGTATGTGGACGGAGTTTTTAGGCAGCTGGCGAATAAGGGAGAGGTATTGGTGCGGAGCAAAAGGTGCCCGATAGTGGGTAATATCTGTATGGACCAGTTTATGGTAGATTTGACTGACTTAGCGGAAGTAAGAATTGGGGATGAGGTCGTATTGTTTGGTGCCCAAGGGGAAGAACGGATATTGGCAGATGAAGTGGGCGCGCATGTGGGGACTATATCTATTGAAGTAGTTACTAGGATGGGAAAAAGAATGCCTCGGTTGTATGTAGATTGAAAAAGTTTATGGAATAAACAATAACAAAACTCATGAAACAGATTCGAGTTCTACAATCTAGGCTTCAAAGTTTCGTTCGGAGCTGTAATTACGGCATAGTCTTATATATTTAGCCACTCTGTGTAAACCGGCACTTCTCTTATTAGCGGTAAAATCAAATATTTAGGCAGCACATTAATTATAACAGGGGTAATTACCCCTGTTTTTCTCCATGGAAAACTATGTTAAAATAATCTAGTTAGGAAAAATGAATTCATTATATTTACAAAAGTTTTAAAGGGATGATAGAGAGGTTCAGGTGATGTTATGGAAGCAGACTTAAAATTAGAAACGGAACATCAAAGTAATTGGAGTTATCTCTTAAATTTAATTACATTTTTATTTGTAACCTATTTAGTTTTCATTAACTTTTATACATCACTGACGGTGCTTCCAATGTACATTATAAGCCTCGGTGGAAGCGAATTATATGCAGGGTTACAGGCTACGCTTTTTTACATTGCAGCAGTCATTATGCGCATTTATTTTGGACCACTGACGGACACTAAGGGGAGAAAACTACCGCTGATAATTGGTACCGTTGCTTTTGGAACTGCACCTTTATTATTCTTATTGAGCCAGAATATCTGGATGATAATGCTAGCTCGAATCTATCAGGCGGTGGGTTTGGCGGCATTTCTTTCAAGCGGCAGTTCCTTGGTTGCCGATATGGCGCCTCAGTCCAAATTAGGCACTTATATGGGCATCTATCGGTTAGTCAATACGTTCGCCCTGCTCAGCGGCCCTGCAATAGCAATGAAAGTGATCAATAATTTTAATTATGATGTTTGGTTTAAGTTGGCATTTATCTTAGGTCTATTATCTATAACGATGATGGCGTTGGTTCGTGCCCCGAAAGTTACTCTCAGTCAAAGCAGGGACTCTCTTAAGTGGTTTGTAGAGGTGCTTAGTAACAGGTTATTCTGGCCGGTATACGGAAGTATTGCGGTAGTGTCTGTTGGCTACGGGGTTTTACTCACTTTTGCTTCCTTATTTCTGTCTCAAACAACCGAGCTGTCTAACCCGGCGATTTACTTTACATATTTCGGGCTTGCCGGTATTGCAGGTAATTTATCCGCCGGATATCTGTCTGACCGATTTGGCCGAATTCAGATAATACTACCTTCATTATTTATGTTAGGTGTGGGCACCTTAGTCCTATTTTTCACCTCAGCGGCTGCTTGGCTGTTAATTATCAGCAGTATCTTAGCCGGCATCGGTTTTTCAGGCGGATTGTTAACGGCGATTGCCTGGTTGATAGATTTGGCGGACACAAAATTAAGGGGTACAGTATTGGCAATTCAGGAAAGTACCATTGATCTTTCCATAGGGTTGGGATCATTTTTGTTTGGTATTGCCAGCGGCTGGATTGGGATGGGTAATGCTTTTGCTGTTGCTGGAATCTTCATTGTAATCTCGGCGGGCTGTCTATTAATCATGCAGCGATCATTTAAAGTAAGATAGAAATAGATAATACTATTCGCAAACAGACATAACAGAATTTTATAAATATTGGACTGCGAGAAGGATTTGTAATTGCATTAAAGAATAAATATATGGGGTATTTTTAATGGACTGCAAAGTCAAAAGGTGAATAATCAGGGGAAAAGTATAATAATTACATTTGAGTGCAAGCTATTTTTTATGAAGGGCAGGGGTGTCTATTAATGAATACGGAAAGAACAGTGGACAGCAAGAACAACATTAAAAACGCAGAATACAAGCATTTGGCTATTTTATTTATCACTCTTTTTGCGTTTTGGGTAATCTTATCCGGCAAATTTGAAGTGAAGTTTTTAGTTATGGGGCTTGTAACTTGCGCGGTAGTGACTATTGTTACTCGACCGCTGCTGAGGTTACCCTCAGCTAAAGGAACTGACAGGAGCTTTCTTGCTTTTGATATACCTTATGGAAGGTATGCGGCTTATTGGGTGTGGCTGCTTTGGCAAATCATCAAAGCCAATATTGAAGTGGCTTTGATAGTTTTAAACCCCAAAATGCCTATTGACCCGCAGATAGTAACATTTAAAAGTGCCATGGAAGACCCAACGGCACACGCTACTTTGGCAAACTCCATAACCCTCACACCGGGCACAATAACCATGGACCTGGAAGAAAATATCTACGTGATACATGCTTTATCGGTAAGTGCAGCGGAATCCTTGGTTTCCCCTGAAGGACAATTGGGCGAACTTCCTTTGCGAGTTGCTAAAGTTTTCAATCAAGAAGCCGGTGAGGGAATAGGTCTGCAGAGAGGTGGTAATGCATAGTGGCTGTTGAGACTTTTTTTCTGGCAATGATAATTAGTTTGATTATCGTTATTGTGATGATGTTGTTTCGAGTATTTAAAGGACCAAGCATCTACGATAGGCTAAACGGATTAGGTGTCATTGGCGTGGATGCAATCCTGCTGTTGGTTTTGATTGGGTTTTATAATAAACGTGAAGCCATGTTTGTCGATATATCCTTGGCTTATGCCATCTTGGGCTTTATCAGCATGGTGGTATTGGCAAAGTATATTGGGGAGAAAGGAGATACCGACGCATGAAAATTCTAGGACTCATTTTATTATTTCTTGGTTTTTTCTTTATCCTAATAGCGGCCATAGGGGTGCTGCGACTGCCTGACTTTTACACGCGTTTGCATGCTTCAGGAAAAAGTGAAACGCTAGGTATGTTACTGTCATTTCTAGGCTTAGCACTGTATGAAGGCTTCTCACTGACCAGTGTCAAGCTGATTTTTATTGTTGTATTTATTTTATTAGCTAATCCCACAGGTACGCATGTCATAAGCCGGGCGGCTTATCGCGCAGGCTTGAAACCGTGGATGCGAAAGGGGGAGTAGGCTTGTTGCAGTTATGGATTATGGTGGTTTTACTGATATTGATGGTAGGTACGGGAATAACCGCATTATACGTTAAAGACCTGGTAGCGTCAGTTATTTTATTTGGTGCTCTAAGTTTTTTTGCAGTGCTGTTGTATTTGGTACTTAATGCACCGGATGTTGCTTTTACAGAAGCAGTTATTGGCATTGTGGCTACGGCATTTTTTATCGCAGCCTTGAAACGCATGGGGAGGTGGGCATCAAGATGAGAATATTATCTATGGTTTTCTCAATAATGCTGCTGGGATTACTAATGTTTGGTTCTTTAGGACTGCCTCTCATTGGGGATAAAGATTCCCCGGCAGCTGAACATGTATCGCCTAGGTACATTGAGAAGGCCTATAAGGAAACTGGATCACCTAACCTTGTTACTGCAGTGTTGGCGGATTACCGGAGTTATGATACTTTGGGTGAAACTACTGTGATTTTTATCGCAGGAGCTGCTACTATTTTAATATTGAGAACTGCTGCTGGTAGGAAGAATGCAGAGGGAGGGAGTGACGAATGAACCGTCCTTTTGGAACAACGATACTAGATACTGCATTTAGGTATATGGTACCATTCATTATGGTTTATGGTGTTTATGTTTTGCTCCACGGTGAGTACAGCCCTGGAGGCGGTTTTCAAGCAGGTGCGCTGTTGGCAATCGCAGTTGTCCTGACCCGATTGGTACAGGGTAGGGAAGCGGTCTTTGACATGAAAGGGGACACTGCAATTATATTGGCCGGCTTGGGGACGTTGATTTACGCTGGTTTAGGTGTCTTGACAGTTATCTGGGGCGGCAATTTTTTGGACTACGCAGCCATTCCATTGGACTTGCATGCAAAAGAATTGCGGCCGTTGGGAATCCTGGTTATTGAAGTTGGTGTCACTATTTGCGTTATGGGAGTAATTATTGCCATTTATGACGCTCTGACTAGAAAGGACGACGATATATGAATGAGCTGTTGTCAAATATAATTTATTTTTTAATAGCGGTCCTGTTCGTTTTTGGTTTATACGGGATGCTGGACAAACGCAATTTTATGAAAAAGCTGATGGCCATGAATATTATGCAGATTTCTGTAATTATATTCTTTCTAGCTTTGGGACAAAAACTAGATGCAACTCTGCCTATCCTTGTTCATGGGTTGGAAGGTGTCGACCAATATGTTAACCCGCTGCCCCATGCATTAATGCTGACCGCCATTGTTGTTAGCTTGAGTACTACAGGGGTAGCCCTTGCCCTACTGTTAAGAATCCAAGATCGCTATGAAGACTTAGAAGAACCTGAAATATTGCGAGGGATGGACAAATGAGCCAACATTATCCAGTGTTAACAGTTATTATACCATTGATAGCGGCTTTAGTAGCACCGCTAGCGGCATATTTGTCCAAGGGCTTAGTAAGGGTAGTGTCTATTACAGCGGTTTTTGCAGCTTTGTTAACTTCGATGGCAGCTTTGGTACGTGCTCTGACAGATGGCACTTGGCATTATGTTTTCGCCGGGTGGGCGCCCCCCTGGGGAATTGAATATGTAATTGATCCGCTGTCCGGTGGTATTACGGTTTTGATTACTTTTATTGGCTTTATGGTGGCTATTTACGGTTTGCCTTTTCTTAAAGAAGAAACGTGGTTAAAACAAGGTTTACATTATGCTTTATACTTATTGATAATTTCCGGCCTTTTAGGAATGGTCAGCACTGGTGACTTATTTAACCTTTATGTTTTTCTGGAGATATCCTCTTTGGCTACATATGGCTTGATTGCTTCGGGCGGCTATCGCAGCACGGTTGCAGCTTTTCGATACCTGATTATCGGTACCGCAGGTGCTTCGTTTTATCTCTTGGGTATCGGCTATCTTTATGGGGTTACCGGAACCCTTAATATGGCGGATATGGCGGAAAGATTACAGCCTATCATGGATTCGCCCGCAGTCATTATTGGATTGGTACTGATATTTATCGGGTTGGGGTTAAAAATGGCTTTGTTTCCCATGCATGGCTGGTTGCCCGATGCTTACACTTTTGCACCACCGGCAGTAATACCGTTTGTTGCCGGGGTAGCCACCAAAGTGCCGGCGTATGTCTTGCTAAGAATGTTTTTCTATATTGTTGGAGCTGGCAGCGGTCCGGTTCCTGCAATACTAACAGTTATTGGTTGGGTCGCAGCTTTGGGTATTATTTTAGGATCCGTGATGGCTATTGCCCAGTCGGATTTTCGCAGAATGCTTGCCTATTCCAGCGTGGCCCAAGTAGGTTATATTGCACTGGGTTTTGCCATTGGTAATACCTATGGTTTGATTGGTGCAGTATTACACATCTTCAACCATGCTATAATGAAAAGCTGCTTGTTTTTGGTGGCCGGGGGTGTCAAGTGGCGTACCGGTCAGCATAGTATTTCCAGATATTTAGAGTTATCAGGCAGAATGCCTCTGACAATGGGCGCATTCGCTATTGCGGCAATGTCTATGGTAGGGTTACCGCCAACCGCTGGATTTTTCAGCAAGTGGTATTTGGTGCTCGGGGCCATTAATGCCGGCAAGTGGCCATTTGTTGTTGTTATTATTCTTAGCAGTTTGCTAAATGCAGTTTATTTTTTCCGAGTCATTGAAAATTCCTTCCTTAAAAAAAGTGCTGGTGGTAAGCAAGTACTGAAAGACAGATTGAAGACCAAAAAAGGATTGTGGGAATTGCCTGTCGCCATGTTAATTCCAATTGTTGTTCTTGGTGTAGGGATATTATTACTAGGGATTTTTAACGAACAGATTGTTAGTCAAGTGCTGCAGTATACTCTTCCAGGAGGTGGGCAATAAATGGAGTACGGTATGGACTATAGACCGTTATGGGCGGTACTGGTGTCACTAATTGCAGCAGGTTTGATTATGCTCAGTGGTAGGCGTCCCAACCTTCGGGAATTTTGGACGATTATTGCAGCTGTCGCAAAGATTGTTATAGTATTTTCCATGCTGCCGGTGGTGCTGGTGGGACAAGTAATAGAATTGGCTCCGCTGGAAATTGCTAAGGGTGTCAGCCTCTACCTGCGGGTGGATGCTATGGGGATGATTTTTGCTGCTCTGGCATCATTTCTATGGCTGGTAACATCATTTTACTCTATCGGCTATATGCGTGCAGACAAGGCTAAACACCAAACAGGTTATTTTGCCAGTTTTGCAATTTGTCTGTCGGCTACAATGGGCATCGCCTTTGCGGGGAACCTACTAACCTTTTTCATTTTTTACGAAATACTGACTATTGCTACCTATCCGTTGGTTGTTCATAAACGAGATCGCGAGGCCATCAAGGGCGGCAGGAAATACCTTGCTTATACACTTATTGCAGGACAGCTAATGTTAATTGCAATAATTTGGATTCAAGTAATTGCTGGTGGAAGCGATTTTCAAGCAGGGGGGTTCTTAGCCGGAACTGCTTCAGACGGTGCACTGAGAGTAATTGCGGTTTTGATGCTTATTGGAACCGGCGTAAAGGCAGGTATTATGCCGCTTCATGGTTGGTTGCCTAGTGCTATGGTTGCACCGACGCCGGTAAGTGCCTTATTGCATGCAGTTGCTGTAGTAAAAGCTGGTGCATTTGGGGTGCTGCGCGTCGTCGGCTTTGTTTTCGGGCCACAGCTATTTGATGAGATCGGTGCTGCTACAGCCTTAGCATGGATAGCGGCTTTTACAATAATTGTTTCTTCGCTAATAGCCATGAGGCAGGACAACTTAAAACGTCGTCTGGCATTTTCCACAATTGGTCAGTTATCCTATGTGGTTTTAGGGGCAGCGCTGGTAACTCCCTTGGGTTTATTGGGAGGCATGTATCACATTGTGGCCCATGCTTTTATGAAAATAACACTATTTTTCTGTGCGGGAGCGATACATGTTACCACGCATAAAGATAATATTAGCGAGATGAAGGGTATAGGTAAACGCATGCCGTTTACTATGGCTGCTTTTACTATCGGTTCACTAGGTATCGCCGGGTTGCCACTGATCGTAGGTTTTATTAGTAAATGGAATCTGGCTCTGGGAGCATTACAGAGAGGCCAAGGAATTTTTGTTGCAGTGTTGATAGGTAGTGCTCTCTTGGCTACCACATACTTAATACCAGTGGGACAAATGGCCTTTTTCACTACGTCAAAAAAGTTCCCTAAAATTGGCGAAGCCAGGCTGGATATGCTGATTCCTCTTTGTCTCACAGCTAGCATTGCTATCGTTTTAGGTATTTTCCCTGACGCGGGAGCACATTTTTATCAACTGGCAGTCAATTCGGCCCAGGAGATATTCAATAATAGTTCATTGACAATGGGAGGAGGGTGGTAAATGGTATCTACAAAAAAGGTATTGTTCATTAGTGCTTCAGTTATTGCACTCCTCATCCTTGTAGAAGTAATGTTTGTACACCCACATGCCGAGTATTGGTGGCACGAATTCGTAGCATTTGATGCAATTTATGGATTTATTGGGTGCACTTTGATTATCGTGTTATCTAAGTTATTTGGGAAAAAATTTATTCAGCGTCCTGAGCATTTCTGGGATGGAGGTGATGATACAGATGTTTGAGTTTCACCCAGGGTTTATTTTAATAATAAGTGCAATAGCGGCAATGGTACTGCCCCGCAGAGCTAGGCAGGCAGTGATGATTGCTGGGCCGCTGCTGGCTATTCTGGCAGTATTTCAGTTGGAAATAGGAACAACGCTAACCTATAGCTTTATTAATAATATGGAATTAATACTAATGAAGGTAGATAAGCTATCTTGGGTTTTTGCCTTAATCTTTTCCATCATGTCTTTGTTGGGCTGCATTTATTCTCTCCACATTAAAAACAGGGGAGAGGCTGCGGCAGCATTGGCATATGCAGGTAGCTCTCTCGGTGTAGTGTTTGCCGGAGATTGGATGACTTTAATTGTTTTTTGGGAGTTAATGGCGATAACTTCGGTCTTTTTGATATGGTATCGGGCCAATCCTCAGTCCCGTGGTGCCGGTCTGCGGTACTTTCTGGTGCATACGCTAGGCGGTAATATCTTACTGGCAGGCATTTTCCTTCAGGTATCCGGAGGACAGTTTGAGGTTGGCGTGCTAACAGGAAACAACGATGTTGCTTTTTGGTTGATTTTAGTAGGAGTTGCAATAAACGCAGCCATTCCACCTCTTCATGCTTGGTTGACTGATGCTTATCCCGAAGGTACCGTTACCGGTAGTGTATTTTTGAGCTCATTTACTACTAAAGTTGCAGTATACACCTTAATCCGTATTTTCCCAGGTACCGAGTTATTAGTCTGGGCCGGGGTTATTATGGCGCTCTACGGAGTGGTTTATGCGGTTTTGGAGAATGATATTCGAAGGCTCTTGGCCTATCATATTATTAGTCAGGTAGGCTATATGGTAGCAGCCGTGGGAATTGGTACCGAGCTGGCACTTAACGGTGCCGTAGCACATGCTTTTAGCCATATTCTGTACAAGTCTCTTCTCTTTATGGGCGCCGGAGCCGTTATATATTCTACCGGCCGACGTAAATTATCGGAACTCGGTGGTTTCTTTAAGAAAATGCCGCTCACAGTAATTCTTTACACAGTAGGAGCTTTCTCTATTTCGGGCGTGCCATTATTTAATGGTTTTATCAGTAAATCAATGATTATTTCTGCTGCAGGTTATAATAATATGCCTTCAGTAGAGCTGCTATTATTGCTGGCAAGCGTAGGAACGTTTTTGCATACTGGCTTGAAACTTCCGTACTTCATGTTTTTTGGTCCGGATAAGGGTATAAAACCGGTGTCTATCCCTAAAAATATGCATGTGGCAATGGGTGGGGGAGCCTTTTTATGTATACTCTTTGGTGTTGCTCCAATACTCCTTTATGCCAAACTGCCGTTCAATGCTACTTATGTACCATATACGTTGGATCATGTGATTTCTACCCTGCAGTTATTAGTTGCTACGCTGGCGGCATTTTGGATATTTATTCCAAAACTTGGGGGCGAACCGACAGTATCTGTGGATACGGACTGGTTTTACCGTAAACCTCTGGTGAATCTTACCGTTGGGTTGGTTACTGCCGTTTGTTCCATTAGGGATTATGGTGGATTAGCTGGTAACAAATTACTAGAGCGAGTGGTTCCATATTTTCGTAATCCATTTCTGATTATTACTGGAAAAACTCCCTTGGGGCCGGAAACTGGTCGGATTGCAATTTATGACGAGAATAAATACCGCTTTCCTATTGGATTTACTATTTTCTTAATTATTCTAGTAATGGTGGTCACTTTTTCCTATATTTATATCTAGCTGACCTACGTAGAAAGACCCCACTGATTGCATCAGGTGGGGTTTTCTCGAAAGTAAATCCTTTTACAACTTTTGGGCAGGATAACCTGTCAATGATATTGAAAGCTTTTATAATAAATAATTTGGTAAAGGAGCTGAGGGAAGGTGCTTATTACTCAAGCCGTTGCAGCCTATCTGCGAGATAAGGAATTAAAGTTAAGTGATGATTATAAAGAAATGAAAAATGGGCTGGAGCAGTTCTTGTATTTTTTGTCTAACTCTAGTCCGATTAGAGTGGATGAATTGTCTGAAGTTAGTATGGTACACTTTCAGGAGTTTCTAAGTTATTGGGCCATAAGAAACTGTCATCTTAATCCTTCCGCGGCACGTTACCTGATGCTGACGCTAGAAGACTTTTGCAAATATGCATATAAGCGCCTGGATGTTGATCTGCCGGCTATTTATCGCCCAGTACTGGATGCATTAAAAGACGACCTCCCCAGAGTGATTTCATTACAGCATGTTCTTAGTCCTCTTAGAAACGATGAATCTCTGCCTTATATGATAGCCGCCTACGGAGCAGAGAAATCAAAAGAACTTGGCATTATACCAGGAGATGACTATCGTAATTCTATTGAGGGCTATATGGAGTTGAAACATCTGGGAGAAGGGACCAGTGCGGAACTATACAACATAGAAAAGGAAATGGACATAGAACCGGTTAAGCTGTCATTTGAAGCAGCGAAGTTGATACGAGAGGGAGATATTCTTTATCTTAAGCTCGGTGAAAAGAAAGACTCTGTTTGGGACATTATTGATGCAGGATTTGCATATCCTTCTCTTGCAAAGCTTTTCGCTAAATAACAGGTGCTGGTTTGGGGATAATAACACTTACTGCCTGAATTGGATGTAAGTATCCTTCAGGTATTAAATTCACATTCTTAGGGAGGGTTAGTATGAACAAAGTTACTTTTCATGGACACGCATGCTTCTGTATTGCCAGTGATAGCCACAGAATAATAATCGATCCATGGTTGACCGGAAATCCTGCAGCTGACATGACTGTCGAAGAAGTTTCAGATATTGATGCAGTCTTGGTGACCCATGGACACTCAGATCACTTGGGAGATACTGTGGCCATTGCGAAAAAATGTGACGCGACAGTTATTGCTCCGTTTGAACTGGCTACATACTGTCAGCATAAGGGTGTTAAAACACACCCAATGCATATTGGCGGTGCTTACAAATTTGAATTTGGACGTATTAAGCTTATCCAAGCACTGCATGGGTCAGGATTGCCAAATGATGATGGAATTATTACCTATCTGGGAAATCCTTGTGGTTTTCTAGTTGAAATGGGTAGCAAGAGTTATTATCATACCGGCGATACCGGTCTCTTCGGAGATATGTCATTAATCAAGGAATGGCTAGAGCATGGGCGAAAAATTGATGTGATGATGCTTCCTATTGGTGATAATTTTGTAATGGGACCGAAGGATGCTTTCACCGCTGTTCGTTGGGTCAATCCCAGTATTGCCATTCCCATGCACTATGATACTTTTCCTATTATTAAACAAGATGCTGGTGCTTTTAAGGCACAAGTGGAAAATGAATTAGCTGTCAAGTGTGAGGTAATGCAATCCGGCGATACCCTAACGTTAGATTAAAAAGAAAAAAGTCAGTCTCCTGTTTCCGAGGGGACTGACTTTTTTCTGCAAGGCACCTTGTAACCGGTTTTTTCTTTGGGCATCTTTGAGAAATAGTGCAGGAAATTACTCGAAATGAATCGAAATAAGTATATACAGCTACTTAAGGGAGTGTATTATGTGCAGCAGGGGAACTCAGTAACTTTTGCTTGGTTAAAATTCTATAGAACTTTACTTCTGCTGTTGGCTCTTTCGACAGAGTTTTATTTTGATAGCGTACAGCAATATTTGACCATTATATTAGTTGGGATTTTAGGATACGGTTTTTTAGAAGTAGTTAATTATTTAGATATCAAATTTTTCTACCGAGTTGAACAGTTCTTGTTATTAATATTTGACATTATTTTGATCTCCACAGTAGTTCAGTCGACCGGGGGCTATCTAAGTTCCTTTATGTTCCTATATGTGATAGAATTTGTGCAGATTGGCTATTTTTACGGATTTAGAGAAACCTTGGCTGCGGGGATGTTTTCCTCATTCGCAGTTTTATTTATTTCCCATGCTGATAATTCACTGATTACTGCTGGCCTGCATGCCATGACAAACTTTTTAATGGCTCTGGTTGTTGGTTTTCTTGCCCGGAAACGGCAGCTAGTATTTTTAGGTGCGAAGCGAAGCACTAAGATTACCCAGAAGCAACAAAATCTTGAAAAGAAAAGCAAGGTATTGGATTCGATTACTCAACTGGCTTCAGCTATGGCGGAAGTAACCGATATTAAGCAGATCGTGGAATTCTTGGACGTCTACATTCGCCATATTAGTGATGCGGACAAAGCGATATTTATTCTGCCGGGCGACGATTATCCGGTGGTTTATTACAAAGATTTTATCAAAGATAAGGAATATAGCAGGCTGGAAAGTGACAATCACAACCTGCATCCTCAATTCATATACAACAGTGATTTGTTTTCTTTAGTAAAACCTAAAAACATCGTAGATGTTGAGCATGAACGGCATTTTCATAATTGGGTAGCTATGGTTAGTGATATTCCTGATATTAAAAGCTTTATCAAGAGCTTTAGAAGTTTTATGGTTTTACCTATCCGTCACGGGAAGGAAGTCTTTGGACATGTAATAATTGCCAATTGTCAGCACATTCGCGCGTTTAGCTCGGAACAGCTAGAGTTGGCCGGTATATTAACAAATGCACTGGCAGTATACTTGAAAAAGATTGATAGCGCCGGCAAATTGGAAAAGAAATATGATGAGATTGTTCAATTGGCAGCAAAAATGGTAGACCTTAAGGACCCTTACACCCATAACCATTCTCAAAGAGTCGCAGCATTTGCCAGGGATATTGGGGATGTCATGGGATTGGATGGTAACAGTCTAAATAAGTTGGTTGCGGCAGGTCTTTTGCATGATGTGGGTAAAGTCGGGATACCAGACGCAATACTCAACAAGCCGGACAAATTGACAAGCGAGGAATTTTCTACTATTAAGCACCATCCTCTAAAAGGATCCGAACTGTTAAAGCGGGTCACCGGCATGGAGGAGGTGGCTGTTTGGGTCAGTCAGCATCATGAAAGAGTCGATGGTAGGGGCTACCCTAAAAGGCTAAAAGGTGAAGAAATATCTTTAGAAGCGAAAATCATTGCAGCGGCAGATGCTTTTGAAGCAATGACTTCTGATAGGGCATATCGCACGAGAATGCCCGCAAATGAAGCTATTAACGAATTGCAGGCTAACATTGGTACCCAGTTTGATGAAGGGGTAGTAGACGCATTTGCCAAAGTATGGGAGAGAGAGAAGCAGGTTTTAACCAGTGACCAACTGACAAATTAGTTTTTGCCGAATGTTACAAAAAATAGCGCAAAGATTTTTTATTTGTAAAGAAGGGATAATTAATTTTATCAAGAATACAATCTACTGAAGTTCTACCGAATTTCATAAAGTAAACATTTAAGGAGGGGTTAAGAATGGCAGTAGTTGTAGATCGTGATGAATGTACGGGTTGCGGTTCATGTGAAGACGCTTGCCCAATGGAAGCAATCGCTGTAAAGGATGACGTAGCTGTTGTTGACGTAGATGAATGTACTGAATGCGAAAGCTGCGTTGACGAGTGCCCAACAGGCGCTATTTCATTACCTTAATCACAACAAATTATAAGCAGTACTATAAAAGCAGCCCAATCGGCTGCTTTTATAGTCTAATGCTTTTCAAAATTCTCTTTTTTATTATGAATTTTTAAGAGTAATTTTTAAAACAAGTTTCGGAAAATACCGGTGAAAGGAAGGAAATAGTGCAGTTGAAAGAGAATACATCTGGGTGCTAATGTCTAATAGTGTTTGACTGAACTGTTAATCGCCCTTTGCTTTAGAAGCGTTGTTTTTTGTTTTAGCGACGCCTGCGGATACTAAAAATTTCATTCCTTCTTCTACACTAATGTCTAACACAGTTATTTTACTTTTTGGAACTAAGACCAGATTACCGGCCCATTGCATGGATTGCTGGACGTAAACCGCCACATAGTCAGTGAGGCCAAACCGTTCTAATTCTTCAGATGTGATAAAACCAAGGACTTTCATTCCTGTGCCTAGGTCAACCATAGCCATCTTAGAAAAGCTGCGTTTTTCGCCAATAAATGACCCGATAGTATCTTTAATGACCGAGTAGAGGGTTTTAATCAGTGGAGTGCCGCTAAACAAGCTGTCAATCCATTGAAACAGCTTACTGCTAAACCAACTGGTAGCGAGAAAGCCGACTGCAGTAATAATTAATAATGCAGTAATCAAGCCCAAACCTGGAATGTTAATGCCATAATCTCTAAAGAATTGACCAATTAGGTTGTCGCTGAACGATAGTGTTTTAGCGACGATAAACACCGTTAAGAAAATTGGAATTAATGTAAGTAAGCCGTTGACGAAGTATTTTAGAATTTTTTTCATTTGAAAACCCCTTTACCAGATATTTCAAGAAATTAAGTGTTCTAGACTATATTACCATTGTCTCTAAAATTTCACAATGCCTAGAAAACCATAAATGAATTTAGGTTTTTTAGTTACTACGAGTTAATATTACTATTGCCCCTAGAAAAATGTAGTATCATAGGGTAAAATGTTTAATGTCTATCTTTTGGGTAAAAATCATCAAGGAGTTGAAGCGGGTGGGGAAAAAACTAACGTATAATCCGAAATTGACACTAGGTATCTTAGCTGTAATTTTGGTGATTTCGTTTGTATGGTACCAAACAGCGGTCCAAGCATACGATATTGTGGTAGGTGGCAAAACAATCGCACAGGTTAAGAATAAGGATGATTTTACTAATGCTTTACAACAGTACAAGCAGCAATTATCGGATCAATTAGGTTATCCGGTTCAGGAACTGGCAGACATTGAGGTTCGAGAATCTAAACTGGATCGAAGTTTGCTGGAAGAAAACATTAATAAAATTATCCTTAAGGATGTAAATTTCGGCAGTGAAGGCTATCAACTGGTTGTTGATGATGAGCCGCTTTTCGTTGTAAGGGATAAAAATCAATTAGAAAGTTTATTAAAGGAGTATCAGCAGCAGTACCTTAAAAGAATAGATGAGAACGCATCTATTAAAAGGACTGATTTTGCACAAAACGTAAATATCGAAAAGACTATGGTGCAACCCAATGAATTTATAGATATCGATCAGGCTAAAGAAATTGTCTACGCTAAAGAAAAAGAAGCTACTATCATTGAAGTAAAATCCGGTGATAATCTCTGGGTGATTGCCAAGCGGCATGATATGGCTGTTTCTGAACTTGAAATGTTAAACCCGGATGCTGATGCGGAAAAGATTTATCCAGGGGACAAGCTGGTAATAAATCCTTTTAATCCAAAGCTGGATGTTATCATTGAATTGGAGAACACTGTTGCAGAATCAATTCCCTTTGACACGGAATACCGTAAGGACAACAGTCTTTACCGCAGACAAGAAGTGTTGGTTAAAGCCGGTGAAGAGGGAAAAAAAGAAGTAACTTATGATATTGCCCTTTATAATGGGTTGGAAGAATCTATGAAGGTTATAAATGAAAAAAAGTTGTCTGAACCTGTTACCCGAATAGTACGGGTGGGAACTAAACAAACTGTTTCCCGTGGCGGACAGCGTAATTATGGTGTGGTTCAAGGTTCAAGAGTTACCAGCAGCTATGGTTGGCGAACTCATCCAATTACCGGGCGTAGGAGCTTTCATGATGGTGTAGATATTGCAGCGCGTTCTGGCAGCAGTGTTCTTGCTTTCGCTGAAGGTAAAGTTGTTTTTGCCGGCTGGAATGGCGGTTACGGTAATGCAATTTTTATTGACCACGGTAATGGCTTGCAAACCAGATACGCACATTTATCAAGGATTAACGTAAGTGTGGGTGAACGGGTAGATACCGGAGATAAAATTGGCGGGGTCGGTTCCACTGGCAGAAGCACAGGGCCTCATTTGCATTTTGAAGTGCGGCAGAATGGCAATACTAAAAGTCCGTTTAATTATCTATAGGCAAAAAAACTCTCGACAAAAAATCGAGAGTTTTTTTCGGGAGAATCTAAGGCTGATATTATGGGAGAGAGGATGCGCAGATATGAACCAGATGAAGAAGGAAATTCAGGCAAGATATGGAAGTGTGGTAAGGCATGGAGTAAGCAGCCAATTAAGCCGCAGTATTCCTGCGGAAATATATACTAACGAGCAGTTACGTAATATGCCCGAAGAATTAATAAAAAAGTCTTTCCCTTGCGGTAATCCGGTATTAGAGGCTAATTTGAAATTAGGCGAAACAGTTCTTGACTTAGCCTGCGGCGCAGGTTTAGATTGTTTTTTGGCTTCTCCTTTAGTTGGAGAAAGAGGCTGGGTATACGGTTTAGAGTTTACCAAAGAAATGCTGGAACAAGCAATAGGTTTTAGGCGTAGAATGAAGCGTAAGAATGTACAATTCTTACACGCTGATATGGAACAAATTCCCCTAGCTAAATCTAGTGTAGAAGTGGTAATGTCTAACTGTGGTATAAACTTGGCCTGTGATAAACAACAGGTCATAGATGAAATAACTAGAGTGCTTAAGCCTCAAGGGCGGTTGGTTATAGCGGATATTATTACTCAGGGATCAATACCGGATGTAATGAAACAGGATCCTGACGCTTGGACCTGGTGCATGGGTGGGGCTTGTTCTTGGGATAGTTGGCTTGACATGCTTTCAGAAAATTATTTTGATGTTAAAGCTTTTAAACGCAAAGATTACCAAGTTGAACTAGATAAGAATCAGATATTAAAATTTGAGGCAGTGACTATCACTGCTACGCGGGGTGATTAGATGAAAAATACTGCTGAAATCCTGCGACAGGTTCATGTTTTTAGCGGTCTGACTAATGAGGAATTGGAAGGATTGTTAGAAATAGTGTTATTACGGCCTTATCGTAAAGGAATGTTTATCTTTATGGAGGGTGAACCTGGCGATGCATTATATTTTGTGCAAAAAGGGCGTATTAAGTTGACAAAAACTTTGGCAGACGGCCGGGAACACATTCTGCACTTTGTTGGGGAGAATCAAATCTTCGCAGAAGTTTTGATGTTTGACGACGGACCCTTTCCTGCAACTGCAGAAGTGATGGCTGATTCAACAGTGGGGATTGTAAGGAATAAAGATCTGGAGACTTTTCTTAAAGGACACCCAGATATTACTTTAAAAATTCTTAAGATTATGAGCAGACGTCTTCGAAAGGCACAGATGCAGATCAGGGATTTAGCCCTTAAGGATACATTTGGACGATTGGTAAGCACATTAATAAAATTATCCAAAGAGCATGGGAAAATGACTCCTAATGGAATTATGGTTGAACTTTCTCTCAGTCAGCAGGAACTGGCTAATATGATTGGCGCTTCCAGAGAAACAGTCAGTCGAAGCCTCAATGATCTAAAGAAAAGCAATGTATTAGATTTTACAAGACAGCATTTTATTATTAAAGATATGGAAAAATTAGAAGGATGGTTGGATTAAATAGAATTAGATTAATAAAAAACAGCTCCTTTGGAGCTGTTTTTTTTAACCTCATTTAGTTCGTTTCTCCCTAATCTAGATATGGCCAAGGATTGACAGGATCTCCGTCTTTTCGAACCTCAAAATGAATGTGAGGGCCTGTACTCCAACCTGTACTGCCAACTTCGGCAATCTTTTGGCCCGCTCTGACTTCTTGGTCTTCCTTAACTAAACTAGCGGATAGGTGAGGATACATAGTAGAAATCCCCCCGCCATGATCAACAATAACCGTACGGCCATACGCGCCATACCATCCATTATAGATAACTACTCCGCCCATGGATGCTATTACTTTTGCTCCCATTGGTGCAGCAATGTCAATGCCGGTATGCATTCTTTTGGTTTTAAGAATTGGGTGAATACGCATGCCGTATTCAGATGTAATTCTTGAGTAACCAGGAGTGGGCCAAAGCATTTTGCCGCCACGGGACGCTGTTGTACGTCTAGCCGCCTGCAGCTGCCTTATTTTTTCAGCGAGTTCATTGGATTCGCGTTCTTCTTGTTCCAACATTTTAAGATATTCATCTTGTTTTTCTTGAATGGAAGTAAGTAAGTATTGCTCCTGTTTTTTCTGCCGTTCCATCTCATTTTGTCGTTGCTCCCGCTTACTTTTTAAAGCGGCAATCTTGTCGCGTTCCTTTTCTAATTCATTCTTACGCTGTTCTATGTCTGCCCGCTCTGTTTCTATATCTTTCAGTAAACGTGTATCATTATCCGCAATGGATTTAAGATATTCTATGCGAGTAAGTAAGTCAGTCAGACTAGTTGCTTGAAACAAGACTTCAGAATAGCTGACAGAACCTTCTTCATAAATGCTGATTAAACGAGCACGGAATTTATCCTGTCGGTCGTTTTGCTCGGAGATTTTGGCTTTCAGTTCTTCTTCAGCCTGATTAACCTCCTCCTCCGCCTGTACAAGATTATCTTCTAATTGAGCAATTTCCTGATCCAAGGCTGCTAATTGGGAGCTTAGAGTTTGTAATTGTTCCAGTTGGGTCTTTTCTTGATGTTTGCTGTTTTCCAAAGCTTTTTGATTATCTTCTATTTTGTTACTGATTTGTTCCTGCTGCTTTTTTAAATCCTCTAGTGGGTCTGCGTAAGCGGGCAATAAAGATATAATTAGTAGGGAAAAAGATAGAATGAGACCGATCCCTAATCGAAAGTACTTCAACTTCATTTGACACAAGCTCCTCTCCCATCAGTTCATATGATGATATTCGACAGCAGAAGGCTGATTCCTGTATGAACAGACAGAATTTTAGATTGCAAAGTGGCTATTTAAAAATATTTAGTAATATTGAGACGAAAAAGCCAATATTTATAAACTTATCAGGTTGTGATTTGCATCACAACCACCCGTTAGGACCTGAGGTATAATGGAAAATAAGTTTGGAGGGAGAGAAATGAAGAAATCACGGATAGAATATGCTCGCCATGGGATACAAATAACACTGTCAATATTCCTACTCTATATTGGCTGGCAGTTTTACAAGTTCGTAATGTACTATGAAGGCCAGATGAGCACCTTTAGTTCGCGACCGCCTTCGGTAGAGGGCTTTCTTCCTATTAGTGCCTTAATGTCTTTGCGGCTTTGGCTGAGCAGCGGCATGCTTGATCCTATTCATCCTGCAGGATTAGTAATTTTTATTGCTGCACTGCTAACTGCGTTCTTATTGCGCAAGGGATTTTGCGGTTGGCTTTGCCCAATCGGGGCATTGTCTGAGGCATTAGGTATAGCAGGAGCAAAAGTCGGAGTTCAGTTGGCCATGCCAAAGGCGTTGGATGTGATATTAAAGGCCATAAAGTACCTACTGCTTGGTTTTTTTGCCAAGATAATATTTTTAGATATGCCCGTACAGGCAGTCTATTTTTTCTTGCAAAATGACTATAATAAAATTTCAGATGTTAAGATGTTAAAATTCTTTATAAACCTTAGCGGAACAGGTTTAGCGGTGCTCGTTATCCTAGTTGTAGCTTCCGTATTTTTTAAACACTTTTGGTGTCGTTATCTTTGTCCCTATGGTGCGCTGCTGGGGGTGCTGGCCTTGGTCAGTCCTATGGCAGTACAACGAGATCAAAGCTATTGTATTGACTGTAAAAAATGTGATCAGTCATGCCCCAGCGCTTTAAAAGTTTCTAGCACGAAGAGAGTATATTCCCCTGAGTGTGTAGGGTGTTTAAATTGTGTGGATGTTTGTCCAAAAGAAAAAGCACTAGAAATTAGATTGGGAAAATGGTCAGTATCTAGTAAGGTATTTGGAGCTATGGTAATGGTTATATTTTTTGGGGTAATTTTATGGGCTAAAACTTATGGTTATTGGGAGACATCGATTACGCTTGAGGAGTATTCTAAATTGATACCGCTTAGCAGATTAATGGGACATTGATTCAGGAGGCAGGATTCAAGAGGCAAGAGGCGATTCAGGAGGCAGGAAAAGTTCAAGGGCGATTCAGGAGGCAGGATAAGTTCAAGAGCAAAATATAAAACTTAGAAGACAGGGTAAATTAAAAGGACCGGGAGCGGTCCTTTTTTAGAGGCTGAGGCGGAGGTCTATGAGCCAGGGGGAGGTTAGGGTCTCTCTGGTTAGGACTAGCGATTTTTGAAGGTATGTTCTTTGGTTAGAGTTTTTTGGCAGCAAGCCTAGTTCTACAGGGATTACGTAAAACATTTTAGTGTGGGCATCATCTTTTAATTTTGGTGTTTCAAAATTTATGTCTTCCCAATTATCCAGATTGTCCAAGAGACTTAAATCTTTAGGTTCAATTATTTTACTGGTTACCTTTAATAAATACTGATCTTGTTGTTCCATACCCAAAAGAAACGTATTAGCTACTTCCAATGGGGTTGCGGTTTTAAGGTGACTCTCAAGAGTTCCACCCGCCTTAGCTATCATAATGTGATGTGCCGTATCCCTACTGCGGCTCCCGTGGGTTAAACTGTTATAGAAATGGATGCAAAAGTGACCTGGAAAATTGTTTCTAAGTGCGCCCTGACCATGGGGCATACCGTTCATGGAAGCAGCTATTCTTATATTGCCTGTTTGAACTATAATTGCCCTTCGTTTCCATGTCCATTTATCTTTGAAGATATCTTTCATAATTGCGGTATCTTCCTCGGTAAGAGGCTGAACGTCCGCGTGATAAGTTCCGGCCCGGCGCTGAACCATAAACGATAAACCGGTCTCTAAATCGTAAATTCTTGCTGTGGACTTTACAGGTAACAGTTTGTTGACTTGAGACCATGATTTGATAGTGGCAAAAGTGTCTCTTGCTAAAACTTCGAAATTATCATTGAGCAGTTTGACAGTTTGTTCGTCCGGTTGCAGTCGTGTGCTTTTAGCGT
The DNA here is from genome assembly GCA_016278515.1 of Bacillota bacterium. Lineage (GTDB taxonomy): Bacteria > Bacillota > JADQBR01 > JADQBR01 > JADQBR01 > JADQBR01. Next base: position 68,923 of record JADQBR010000060.1, on the reverse strand, counting down.
TATTGTAAAGATACTTTCCATCATATGAATAAACATAATCACCAGTACCTATGGAAAGGGTAACCTGTTTTCGGCCGTACCACAGCATAGGCGAGAGTTGTTCGTCGTCATTTAATAGACTTACGAAAATTTTTAACTGCTCGGAATTTGAAATGCTTCGTTCTGTGTTCAGGTCTGAATAAGATACCTTTATGCTGTGTAGGTTGTCAGGTATATCAGGCATGTTTATAACAATGCCTAATAAAATTATTAACCCAAGGGCAAGCAGCATCATAGCATTGGGTTTTCTTAACATAATCAGCACCACCTGTTTTTAAAACTTGTTAATTGGTACAAGCTTTATTACAATACAGAAATGTATGCTGAGGTGGTGATGATTATGACAAAAAAATAAACAACCCCGATATTACGGGATTGTTTTGGTGTTATTTACCTTCAAAGGTATGACACTGAGTTTGCATATCGCTTTTTGCCATGGCTCCTCCACCATCTACGCTTACTTCTATGGCAGAAGCCTTGCATAGTTGGTTATCCCAAAAATTACAGTTTGAAACAGTGCATTTAATTTTATCAGGCATGAAATCTCCTCCTTATTTTAATTTCAAACTTTATTATGCACAAGATAATCATTGAATATTCCAGTAAAATTATGCCAAATAATAGACAGTGCCCCTAGATTAGTGTTAGGATAATATAGAAAATTGCAATCAGCAACTTGGTGGTGGATAATAATGATGGAATTGACAATCGTTAGCTTTACTTGTTTAATCGCTTTACTTGTTAATATTCCGCTAGGGTACTGGCGAAGCAGGGTGAGAAAATTTTCTTTGAAATGGTTTTTTGCTGTTCACTTATCGGTGCCGTTTATAGTTTTTCTTCGTATTGAAATGGGGGTTTCGCTGATTTGGATTCCTATTACCATAAGCAGTGCGGTTATTGGCCAATTTCTAGGCGGATCCATAGAAATTATTTGATATTGATGATTATTTTTCGGATAGGGTGATTGCTATTATGTCAAAAATTTTAGTTGTTGATGATGAACAAGCTATCATTGAATTGGTAACATATAACCTGCATAATGCAGGTTACAAAACGATTACTGCTATGGATGGGTTAGAAGCAGAAAGTAAAGTCCTGGAAGAAAACCCAGACCTAGTGATATTGGATGTAATGCTGCCTTGTAAGGACGGTTTCGAAGTATGCCGTAGCATTAGGAAAACCAACGAAAGCATTCCTATTATCATGTTAACTGCAAAGAAAGACGAAATTGATCGAGTATTGGGTTTGGAAATGGGTGCGGATGATTATTTGGTAAAACCTTTTAGCCCTAGGGAACTGATTGCTAGAGTAAAGGCAATTTTACGACGTGCAAATAACACATCGGCTCAGCAGAAACGACCTAGTGATATATTGCAATATAAAGGATTGAGTATGGATCTTAATAAAAGAGGTGTTTACCTGAACGGAAACGCTATCGATTTTACTGCTAGGGAGTTCGAACTGTTAGAGTTGTTTATCAAGCAACCAGGAAGGGTCTATGGGAGAGAACAATTGTTAGATTTACTATGGGGCGAGGAGTACTTCGGAGATTATCGTACCATTGATGTTCACGTTAGGCACCTGCGGCAAAAAATTGAAAAAGATCCTGCTAACCCTCAATATATTCTTACTGTTTGGGGTGTAGGTTACAAGTTTGGAGAGTAGTAAGCATGGAAAAAAGTATTCGATGGAAATTGGTAAGGACTTACTCGGTAATGATACTGCTTATACTTGTTGTCTTCACTTTATTATTATTAAATCCATTACAGAACTATTACCGTGATTTACTGACAGAGAGCTTACTCACTGAGACAAGACTTATAGGAGAATTGGTCGCCACCAGTGATTTAGATGATACAGGGCTTCAGCAAGCCGTGAAGAAATGGTCAGAAGAAATTTCGCTAAGAACTACTGTTATAGACGGTAGTGGCGAGGTCTTGGCGGATTCCCACTATAATCCTCAGTTGATGGAAAACCACAGCAACCGGCCAGAGATTGCTCAAGCCATAGAGGGAAGAGAAGGTCAAGCTACTCGTTATAGCGACACCCTGAAGCTTGATATGCTGTATGCCGCTTTGCCGACGGAACGAGATAATCAGTTAGCCATAGTGCGGTTAGCTATGCCGGTGTCTGATATATCGTTAATTTTTACACGGATTAAAGGAACTCTTATAGCTGCAATGTTAGCGGCTCTGCTATTGGGTTTGCTGGTCAGCTTTAAACTGGCCTCGTCCTTAACTAAGCCGCTGGAGGAAATTACTCAAGTAGCCGGAGATATAGCAAATGGTGATTTCGAAGCCCGCTTTGTGCCTGCGACTGATGATGAAATATCGGTGCTTGGCCGAACTATTAATTATATGGCTGAAATATTGAGAGAAAAAGTGATCGAGATTAATCAACATCGGCATAAATTAGAAACTGTCCTCAATAATATGGTCAGCGGGGTTATGATGCTTAATAGTGAAGGAGAAGTTGAATTAATAAACAATGCGGCCGAAAAGGAGCTGGGACTTAAGGGATTAACTGCGGCAGGACGTCACAATTTGGAAGTCATGCGCAGTCATCGTTTGAACGAGGAAATTGAGAAAATTTTGGCTGATGGTAAAGTGACCAGCTGTGAAATTACTTTGATGCATCCAAAAAGGCAGATTTCTTTAGTTCACTTAGCGCCTATAATTCATAATGGTGTTATTAATGGCGTAATTGCAGTTTTTTTGGACATTACTCAACTGCGCCAGGTGGAACAAATGCGAAAAGATTTATTGGCAAATGTGTCTCATGAACTGGGGACGCCACTCACTTCAATAAAAGGATTTATAGAAACCATGCAAGAAGAACCTGACATGGCCCCTGCAGTGAGACAGCGGTTCTTAAAGATAATGGCTAAAGAGACCCAACGCTTAAACAGCTTAATTGATGACTTACTGGAACTATCTAAAATAGAATCAGGTAAAGCCTATACAGATTTTAAGAAGGTTGACTTAGCTCGATTGATAACCGGCGTTGTCGAACAAATGCGGCCTCAAGCTGCAGCCAAAACTCAGGAGGTAATTGTTAACTTACCTCATCTCTTTTTTGTTAAAGGTGACGGTAATGGTCTGGAGCAGGTGGTCATTAACCTACTGGATAATGCAATTAAGTATACGCCAGAAAATGGGAAAATCAACATTATGGGAACTATAGATAAGGATAAAGCTGTTATTTCTTTTAAAGATACTGGTGCGGGGATACCCCAAAAGGCTTTAGGTAGGATTTTCGAAAGATTTTATCGGGTGGATAAAGCACGTTCTCGTAAACAGGGAGGCACCGGTTTAGGGTTGGCTATTGTAAAACATATTATAGAAAATCATCAAGGTTCCATCAGTGTTCAGAGTAAACCGGAACAGGGTGCGGAATTTATTGTGAGGCTTCCAAGAGCGTAAATGCTTTTGGGAGCCTTTTTAGTCTAAGATTCAAGGTATAATTCTTAACAATTCCTTAACACTTGTCTAAATTTAACTTAACAAAGTAATACTATACTAGCATTATAGAAACACTAAACAAAATAGTATTAAAATCTGTCAAAGAAAGGGGCAAAAATTTTGAAAAAAATCGGATTTATTATTGTTAGCTTATTATTGATGGGAACACTTTTAGTTAGCGGCTGTGCAAAAGGCGGCGCTTCCCAGGAAATGCTGCAGATCAAAGGCTCTGATACAGAACTAAGCTTAGTACAAAGAATGGCAGAACAGTTCATGCAAGAGAATGAAACTAAAGTAGCGGTGACCGGAGGTGGTTCCGGTACAGGTATTGCAGCTCTTATTAACGGCGAAGTTGATATTGCCAACGCATCACGTCCTATGAAGGATGAAGAGGTAGAACAGGCGCAGTCAAACGGTGTTGAACCAGTACCAATAGTAGTAGCTATGGATGGCTTATCCATTATTGCTCATCCCGATAATCCGGTGGAAAATTTAACCGTAGAGCAATTGGGTGCAATTTACCGCGGAGACATTACAAACTGGGCAGATGTGGGTGGCAGTGACCAAGAAATATCATTATATGGCCGGCAGAATAACTCCGGAACCTTTGTATTTTTTAGGGATACTATCTTAAAAAGTGACTACAGTGAAAATATGAAGCGTCTGAATGGTAACGCTCAGATAGTAGAAGGGATTAAAACAGACTCAGCCGGTATTGGTTATGTTGGTGTGGGTTATGTAGTGGATGAAGCCGGTAACCAAGCAGAAGGGTTAAGTGTTGTAAAAATTGCGAAGGATGAAAATTCCCCTTATGTAAGTCCCTTAAATAAAGAAGATGTGATGTCGGGAGCTTATCCTGTAGCTAGAGCTTTATATCAATATACTAATGGGACACCGGAAGGAGCCCTGCTGGACTTTATTAAGTTTGAACTAAGTGATCAAGGACAGGAGATTGCGACCAAAGAAGGTTTTTTCCCGGTTACGGAAGACATTAAAGCAGAGAACAATAACAATTTGCAGTAGAACAAAGTGCTCAGACCCAACGTTAGTGAAAGATGCTGGGTCTCTTGAGTACATACTTAGCTGGGGGGAGTATCATGAATCGTTTCAAGGAGAAACTCTACAAAACGTTTTTTCTCGGTAATGCGCTTATTGTAGTTTTAATACTGGCTGGAATATTTATTCTGCTTATTAAGAATAGTTTGCCTGCATTTTCTCAGATAAGTGCGGGCGAATTTCTGCTCGGTCCTGTCTGGAATCCGGGAGGCTATAACGAAAGCAGCTTCGGAATACTGCCCATAATTTTAAGCACGTTGATGGTTACTATTGGAGCCATGCTATTTTCAGTGCCATTAGGCGTTTTAACGGCAGCATATATTGCAGAGGTGGCAAGCCCTAGGGAGCGAGAGGTTATTAAACCAGTTATCGAAGTATTAGCTGGCATACCTTCAGTGGTTGTAGGTTTTTTTGGTATTGTGGTGCTTGGTCCATGGATTGCGCAAATTTTTAATTTATCTAATGGGCTGAACGCCATAAATGGTTCTATATTGTTGGGAATAATGTCTTTACCCACTATTATTTCTTTGGCGGAAGACGCAATTACTGCGGTACCGGACGATTATCGTCAAGCATCCTTGGCCTTAGGAGCGGGTAAATGGACCACGCTTGTTAAAGTAGTAATACCTGCAGCTCTGTCAGGCATCACTGCCGCCGTCATGTTAGGGATGGGACGGGCTATTGGTGAGACGATGACAGTACTAATGGCTACTGGCAATGCCCCGGCCATGCCGAATTCCTTTTTAGGTTCAGTTCGTACTATGACAGCCACTGTTGCTATTGAGTTGGGAGAAGTACCGTTTAATACCACTCACTTTTATGTTTTGTTCGCAGTGGGGTTGGTCTTATTCATTATGACTTTCTTGGTAAATTTAGCATCTGATATGATACTGCAGCGGTATCAGGAGGTGGAATAATGACTAGTAGGGGCAGGGAATTAGCGGGTTTTACTTTACTGAGAATTGCGGCATTATTTGTCTTACTAATATTAGTTGTTATTCTAGGTGATATTATTATCAAAGGTACAGGCGCCATTTCTTGGGAATTCTTGACTACTGCTCCGAAAAACGGCATGACAGAGGGAGGCATCCTGCCAGCAATTATAGGTACATTTTTTGTCACCTTAATTACTGCTGTATTGGCGGTTCCTTTAGGGATCTTTGCAGCAATTTATCTCAATGAATATGCCGTAAAAACAAAAATGACCAGATTGATACGCTTATCCATTAGAAATTTGGCTGGGGTACCTTCCATAGTGTTTGGTTTGTTTGGGGTGGCTTTATTTGTACGATTATTTGGACTGGGAACTTCATTGATGGCTGCAGGAATGACACTGGGATTATTGACACTGCCGGTAATAATTACTGCAAGCGAGGAGGCGTTAAAGACAGTACCTAATGCTTATAGAGATGGTGCATTAGCTTTAGGTGCAACAAAGTGGCAGGCAATCAAGACTAATGTATTGCCCTTAGCGATCCCCGGTATCTTGACTGGTGTTATTTTAGGGCTGGCTCGGGCAGCGGGCGAGACTGCGCCCATATTGTTTACAGGTGTAGCATTTTATCTTCCTTTTTTGCCGGATTCGGTTTACAGCCAGTTTATGGCACTGCCTTACCATTTATATATTATGGCCACCCAGCATCACGCCATTGAACAGGTGCGGCCTTTGGCTTACGGTACCGCATTGGTACTGATAATATTGGTATTTTCTATGAACTTAATCGCAGTTATTTTACGTTCGTATTTCCGGCGTAAAGCTGTTCGTTAGAGGTGATTTTATGACAGATAATGTTAAGATTACTACCAAAGACTTAAATATGTATTATGATGCATTTCATGCATTAAAAGCAATTAACATAAGTGTTGAGGAAAAACAAATTACTGCTCTAATTGGTCCCTCCGGTTGCGGTAAGTCAACGTTTTTGAGAGTGCTAAACCGTATGAATGACCTGATTGCTGAGACTACTGTTAAAGGTAATGTGTTAATTGATGGAGAAGATATTTATGGACCAAAGGTGGATGTTGTAGAATTAAGAAAACAGGTGGGAATGGTATTTCAAAAACCTAACCCGTTTCCCAAGTCCATCTACGACAATGTGGCATATGGTCCTAGAATTCATGGTCTCAAGGATAAAAAACAACTAGATGAGTTGGTGGAAAAAAGTCTCAGACAAGCGGCGCTGTGGGAAGAGGTTAAAAATAGACTGACTAGCCCCGCATTGGGATTATCCGGCGGCCAGCAGCAGCGGTTATGTATTGCCCGTTTACTGGCAGTAGAGCCGGATGTCTTGTTAATGGATGAACCTACTTCGGCGTTAGACCCTATTTCTACAATGAAAATAGAAGAATTGGTAAAAACGTTAAAGGAGCGCTATACTATAGTAATTGTTACTCACAATATGCAGCAAGCTGCAAGAATCAGTGATGAAACCGCATTTTTCCTTAATGGAGAAGTGATTGAATTTAATAAAACAGAGAAGATGTTTACCAATCCTACTGACCAGCGAACGGAGGATTACATCACCGGTAGGTTTGGTTAAGATATTAAGAGGTGAGGTGAATGAATATGTCAGCAGACCGCACTTTTCACGCGGATTTAAGAGAACTGCAGCAGGAGATTTTAAGAATGGGTAGTATGGTGGAAGAAGCAATTGATTTATCTGTAACGGCTTTAAAAGATCAAGATGCTAATCTGGCACAAAGAGTACGTGAAGGAGATGAAGCCATAGATGATCTGGAACTTCTAATTGAAGACCGCTGTGTTAAATTGATTGCTACCCAGCAGCCTATGGCCAAAGATTTACGTAGAATTAGTGTTGCATTTAAGATTATTACAGACCTGGAGCGAATGGCAGATTACGCAAATGATATTGCCAAGGCAACTTTAATCATTGCTCAAGAGCCATTAATCAAGCCTTTGATTGATATTCCCAGAATGGCTAAATTGACACAGGAAATGGTTAAGACTTCCCTTGATAGTTATGTTAATGAAGATATAGAATTAGCCATGTCTCTGGCTGAGGCAGATGACGAAGTAGATAATTTACACTCTCAAGTACTACGAGAATTGCTTACCTATATGATGGAAGATCCTAAGACGATTAGACAAGCAACACATCTATCTTTTGTCAGCCGTTACTTAGAAAGGATTTCGGATCATGCTACAAATATTGGGGAACGAGTAATATATATGGTTACAGGAAGACGGACAGATCTTAATTAAACGCCAAGAGCAATACTTCTAAATTATTGAATTTTTCTAAAAGCTAAAAATTAATGAATATTTTCACAAAAGGCGGTAAAGCCTGTCGTTGCAGACAGGCTTGTCTCTATTTATAAAATTGCTTGTTCTAAAAAGTATAATTTAGAGAGGTTATATATGACCAGTTTTTTTGAAAAGGATTATAGCAGTGACCATAAGGTTTGGTGTCAAAGGATTGTGTTTTTTAGTACAATCATAAAAGGAATTGGCACAATTATTGCTTAGTAAACTTAAATATGCTTTAATAAAGATTGTACATACATTTGGAAGGAGGTTTTTGGTTAATCGTTACCAGCGAGATATATTGAAATTGATCACATCTTAAACGAAGGAATTGATTAAAGCTAACTTAGGAGATTACCCAAGGACAATCATTTAGTTTTGACTATTTTCGGAAGGGGAGCTAAGGTTTATGAGTGTTTTAGAAAAAAACCATTTCTTTATTCGTAAGCTACATTCATTGTTTGGCGTAATACCTGTAGGTCTTTTCTTATTGGAACACCTCTATACTAACTCGTTTGCGACACAAGGTGCAGCATCCTATAATTCAAAGATTGAGTTTCTGCAGAGCCTAAGCTATGTTTTGTACATTGAAGTTTTCTTAATTATTTTACCCATCTTGTTCCATGCTTTTTATGGGCTCTATGTGGTGTATATTGCCAAAAATAATGTTTTAAGATACTCCTATTATCGAAATTGGGCGTTTTACTTACAAAGGATAACCGCATTGATCACGCTGGTGTTTGTTTTATATCATCTATGGGCGTTAAGAATTTCATCCGCCCTGCTTGGTACTGAAGTGACTTTTAATACGATGGTCCAGCATTTAAGTAACCCTGGCATGTTTGCGTTTTATGTCATTGGTTTACTTTCTGCTACGTTTCATTTTGCCAATGGGCTATGGGCGTTTTTCATCAATTGGGGTATTGCGGTTGGTGTAAAGGCCCAGCAAGTATTAGGTTGGGTTACGGGTATTTTATTTGTAATATTATCAATTATGGGATTACAAGGCCTTTTTGCATTTCTCTAGAAGAAGTGGAAAAGTAGGCAATAAACTACGCACTACTAAGGAGGTTAACTGACAGATGGCTGAAAAAAGGATTATTGTAGTCGGTGGTGGTTTATCAGGATTGATGGCTACTATGAAAGCTGCAGAAAAGGGAGTGAAAGTTGACCTATTTTCTCTCTGCCCTGTAAAACGTTCTCATTCTGTGTGTGCACAAGGCGGAATAAATGCGGCGCTGGACACCAAAGGAGATAACGATAGTACTTGGGAGCACTTTGACGATACAATATACGGTGGAGACTTTTTGGCAAACCAGACCCCTGTAAAAGAAATGTGTGACAAGGCACCGGGCCTTATTTATACAATGGACCGCATGGGAGTTATGTTTAGCCGCACCCCGGAAGGCTTGCTGGATTTGCGCTTGTTCGGTGGTGTTAAATACCCGCGTACGGCCTTTGCCGGAGCAACTACCGGTCAGCAGTTGCTATATGCATGTGACGAGCAGGTGCGCAAATGGGAAGATGCAGGTATGGTGAAGAAATATGAGGAATGGGAATTTTTATCTGCAGTGATTGATGATGACGGAGTGTGCAGAGGTATTGTCGCTCAGGACCTGGCTACTATGGAAATTAGCACATTTGCCGCCGATGCCGTGCTATTGGCAACCGGCGGTGCCGGTATGATTTACGGCAGAAGCACTAACTCGATTATTAATACGGGCAGTGCAGCTGGGGCTGTTTATCAGCAAGGTGTATCTTATGCTAATGGTGAGTTTGTACAGATTCACCCTACTGCCATGCCTGGGGATGATAAAAACCGATTGATGTCAGAATCTGCTCGGGGCGAAGGTGGCCGGGTCTGGACCTATAAAGACGGTAAGCCATGGTATTTCTTAGAAGAATGGTACCCCGCTTATGGAAATTTGGTTCCTAGAGATATTGCTGCAAGGGCTATTTTTAAAGTGTGTGTGGAAATGGGCTTGGGTATTGATGGGGAAAATAAGGTCTATTTGGACTTATCTCATAAGGATTCAGACTTCTTAAATATCCGTTTAGGCGGCATTATGGAAATTTATGAAAAGTTTCATGGTGATGACCCGAGAAAAGTTCCTATGAAGATATTTCCGTCGGTACACTATTTTATGGGTGGTATTCATGTGGATTACAAGCACCAAACGGCGGTGCCTGGACTTTTCGCATCCGGCGAATGTGATTATATGTATCATGGAGCTAATCGTTTAGGAGCCAATTCATTGTTATCGGCCTTATACAGCGGTACAGTATCAGGCCCGGCTATTGTTGAGTATATCAATGGCCTTGATAAAAGCGCAAAAGAAGTTGATAAGAAACATTTTGAACAGGAACTGAAACGCCAGCAGGAATGGAATGATAAGATAATAAAAATGGACGGAAGCGAAAACCCATACAAGCTCCATCAGGAAATGGGAGACATTATGACAGAGAATGTTACTGTAGTACGATATAATGACAAGCTTCAGCAAACAGATGAAAAATTACAAGAACTGCAGGAACGTTGGCATAACATCAACATTCAAGATGCATCAGCTTGGGGTAACCAAGGCTTGATGTTTACAAAGCAACTTTGGAATATGATGCAGTTGGCAAGAGTTATTACCATTGGAGCATTGAATAGAGATGAAAGCCGCGGTGCGCATTATAAGCCGGACTTTCCTAATCGAAATGATGACGAATGGATGAAGACTACTAAGGCTAAGTACACTCCTGACGGGCCGGTCTTCGAGTATGAAGAAATAGATAATCAATGGATTAAGCCAAGGCCACGTAAATATGATGTGGATAAGGGGGCGTCAAAGAATGAGTAGAGAGTTTATTCATTTAAAGGTTAAACGCCAGGATACAGCAGAAACTTCTGCTTACTGGGAAGAGTTTAAGATACCCTATAAACCAAATATGAATGTTGTCTCGGTTCTGATGGAATTGAGAAAAAATCCGGTTAATGTGGAGGGGCGGAAGACCAATCCGGTTGTGTGGGAGTGTAATTGCCTGGAAGAAGTGTGCGGTGCATGTTCTATGCGGATTAACGGCATGCCGCGCCAGGCTTGCTCGGCTCTGATAGATAAAATAGAGAAAAGTCCCATCGTCTTAGAGCCATTGCATAAATTCCCTGTTATTAGGGATTTAAAAGTAGACCGGCAGGTAATGTTTGATTATCTAAGAAAAATCACGGGTTGGGTAAATATAGACGGCAGTTGGGAGTTGGGCCGTGGCCCGCGTTTCCCCGAAAAAGACCGTCAGTGGGCGTATCAGTTGTCTCGCTGTATGACCTGCGGTTGCTGTTTGGAATCCTGTCCCAATTATAGCGAAAGGTCGCCGTTTATTGGGCCACAGGCAATTAATCAGGTTAGGTTATTTAATGCCCACCCAATTGGTCAAATGGATCGTGAAAAGCGATTAGATGCTATTATGGGTGTGGGCGGTATTACCGATTGTGGTAATGCGCAGAATTGTGCCCGGGCATGTCCGAAGGAGATACCTCTGACAGTATCTATTGCTGATTTAAATAAGGATACTACTCTTTACGGCATGAAACGCTGGTTGTACAAATAAGCAAATATCTTTTTGTCAGTGCGTAGCAATATAAAGGCATATCGACGTTTGTCGGTATGCCTTTTTAAATGTATAGAAAAAGCATTACTGCTTCAAGCCGAAAGGCATAAGATGCTTTTGTTCCTATAGGCAGGAATTTACTTACATGCCACGAATATAATTTAATTAGTCAAATCTTTACTTGCTAATTAACATTTTCATCAGCAGATAACAGGGGTGGAGCAGATGATTGAACATGCCCTATTGAGGGATATAAAAAAAGATTTAAAACTGGTAGAAATAGAGTTAAACTATTACGTGGATGCACCGATTCAACCATTGGCTGACAGTTCTGCCCATTTGTTAAGAGCAGGCGGTAAGAGATTGCGTCCTGCTTTTGCTTTGCTTGCTGCAAAATTTGGCGAGTATTCACTTGATAAACTGCTTCCATTGGCTGTGTCCCTGGAACTGATACATATGGCCAGCCTAGTACACGATGACGTAGTTGATGAATCACTTACTCGTCGAGGTAGACCGACGGTACGTGCACAGTGGGATAATCGGGTAAGCATTCACACAGGTGATTATTTATTTGCCAAGTCTCTTATTTTAATTTCACAATATGAAGATGCGCGTGTGGCTCAGGTTCTCTCCCAGGTCAGCGTAAAGATGTGTCAAGGGGAAATAGAGCAGATTAGTACTGCCTTCGATGCCCAGCAGCACTTAAAAGATTACTTTTATCGTATAAAAAGGAAAACGGCACTGCTCATTTCTGCCAGCTGTCAGTTAGGGTCTATTGTCAGTGGTGCTTCCGATGAAATAGTAAAGGGCTTAACTTTTTACGGCTATTATTTAGGTATGGCTTTCCAAATAACTGATGATATTTTAGACATGATTGCGGACGAAGCTGAACTTGGGAAGCCAGTAGGCAGTGACCTGCGACAAGGTATTGTCACCCTTCCTGTTATATATGCTTTGAAACATAGTGACAAGCGTGAGGAATTGTTGGAAATACTGGTAGACCGGCGAAAGGGCCAACCAGCTGTTCTGCGTGCAATTGAAATCGTTAAAGGGTGTGAAGCTATTGATTATTCCTTTAACATTTCTGAAAAGTATTTGGAAAAAGCCAAGAAACAGTTAGATGTCTTACCAAATATAAAGACAAAAAGAACTCTTCAGAGAATTGCTGATTTCATAAACATTAGACGCTATTAGTAATGTAATGTCTACAGATGTGCGGCGCTAGTTAATTAATAACACATTGCTGCACTTTGCTTGTTTAGGTTTGTCTACACTAAAAACCACTCTTTGCGAGTGGTTTTTAATATTGTGTAAAAACTAGTCATGTCTGACTATTTTCTTTAATGGATATTTCTATAACCAAAAATATTCTGTTTTACCTTGTGGGATGGTTCATGAAATGGTACCTTTTCGTAAGTAGTATCATACGAATATGGTGTAATAGCAGTTTCTAAAGAAAAATTGACTATTTATCCGGGGTGATCCCATGTCTAATAAAAAGGTTAATCTAAAAGCAGTTTTCTTTATTCTAGTATTTGAAATATTGATAATCATTACCGTGGGCGCAGCTATAGGGTACCGATATTTTTGCGATTCGTACCTGGATACTCCTAAGGAGCAGATTAAGAATTTTAAAGAGGATTTACTTAGTAATTCTTATATTGGCAATGGGAAAATATTAGTTCTGGATAATGCCGGTATTGAAAGTTATATCATGGAAAGTGGAACGTATAATAAGAATAACTTTGGTACCAGCTTGCTATTCTGACTAATAAGTTGTTTTTTTAAACATTATTTAGGCATTTAAGGCAGGAAAACGTTGTTTGATATCGAACTTTATTTCAATACATTTAATTGTTATAAGTTTCTCAAACTGATAGATTGTCTATTCGGAAGAAAGAGGATGAGGATATGATAAGAACTTTTCCGCTGCATCTCAATATTAAAGATAGACACTGTCTGGTAGTAGGAGGAGGGACGGTGGCTAAACGGAAGGTTCTTTCTTTACTTGATTGTGGGGCTAAAGTGTATGTTGTTAGCCCTACAATAGTTTGGGAATTAAAAGAATTGATTGAACAGGCAATGGTGGAGTGGATAGATCGTCATTACCACGTTAGTGATTTGCAATCAAAATTTGTAGTGATTTCTGCTACAGATGATGATTATTTTAACGACAAGATTGCCCAGGATTGCACCGAAAGGGACATTCTAGTCAATGTTGTTGATAATGCGGAGCTGTCAACGTTTATCATGCCTGCTATAGTGAGACAGGGTGATTTGACTATAGCAGTTTCAACTAACGGAAATAGCCCTCTGTTTGCAGCCAAGCTTTGTCGTCAGTTTAGAAAAGACTTTGGGCCTGAATATGCCGAGTTTCTTGAAGTTCTCGGAAACTTGCGTCAAGAAGTATTAGCAAACGTCTCTGATCCTGAGCAGCGTCTGGCTATCTTTGCTTCTTTGGTAGAATCCGACCTGCTGCAATTGCTAAAAGATAAGGATGAGACAAAAGTAAAGGAGCGAATTGATGAATGTATATCCTTACGGTAGGTTTAAATCACAGAACGGCTCCGGTAGAGGTTAGAGAAAAACTAACCTTTCCGGACAACAATCTAGAAGAATCCTTAGCGCAGTTAAAAGGGAAAAAACATATTCGAGGGTGTACCGTATTATCCACCTGTAACCGGACCGAAGTGTACGCAGCGGTTACGGATGTGGATACGGGCTTGGCCGGTATCAAACAATTTTTGAGTGATGCCAGCAGCTTATCTCTAAATGAAATACGGGACTATCTTTATGTACATACCCTATATGACGCTGTTCGTCACATTTTTAGGGTTGCTTCCGGTTTAGATTCCATGGTTTTAGGAGAAACACAGGTTTTAGGCCAGGTTAGGGAAGCTTACGAAACATGCCGGGATTATGGTGCAACAAACCCGATTATTAATACTTTGTTCCAACAAGCCATTACTGTAGGCAAAAGGGTTAGAACGGAAACTAAGATTGATCAAAATGCGGTATCCATAAGCTATGCTGCTGTAGAACTTGCTAAACAAAGTTTTAAAGACCTAAAAGGTAAGACCGTTATGATTGTTGGTGCGGGTAAAATGAGTCAACTTACTGCAAAGCATCTGGTCTATCATGGGGTGGATTCAGTAATTGTTACTAATAGATCATATGATAAAGCTGTTTGTTTTGCTGGGGAATTTGGCGGTACGGCAGTGCGTTTTGAAAACATGTTTAAATATATGGAAAACGTAGATATTGTCATTAGTTCCACCGCTGCTTCCGATTATGTAATTACTGCAGAGAAAATGGCCAAAGTGGCCGTTAACCTGACCCACCCAATATTTCTTATGGATATAGCAGTACCTAGAGATATCGAACCTGCCGTGGGTGAAATGGAGAACGTAGAATTAACCGATATAGATGGCCTCAAACATGTAGTTGATGCAAACTTGGCAGAAAGGGAGATTAAGGCTCAAGAGGCCGAAAACATTATTGAGGAAGAAATAGGCAGTTTTTTCAAATGGCTAAGTAGTTTGTTTGTTGTGCCTACTATTAAATCCCTAAGGGATAAAGCGGATGCAATCAAAGAAAACGAATTGGCTAGGGCATTTAATAGATTGACACCACTTTCGGAAAGAGAACAAAAGGTTATTGGATCACTGGCTAATTCTATAGTAAACCAACTGCTGCATGATCCAATAGTTAATTTAAAGGAATATGCTACCACCCACCAAGGGCATTTGTATGCTGAAATATTGCAAAATTTATTTAACTTGGAAGTAGAAGGGCAAAAAAAGAAAGAAGAAGTTGGCCAGAAACCGGTAGGGATCCATTCACATAAGAAATAAATAATGAATAGATTTGAGGGATAGCATGAAACGGGAAATTATCATAGGTTCTAGGGCCAGTGCACTGGCTTTATGGCAGACCAATTGGGTAAAGGACAAGCTTCAGCAGTTGAATCCGGACTATAAATTTTCTGTCAAGCATATCAGAACCCAAGGGGATAAAATACTGGATGTTGCTTTAGCTAAAATCGGTGATAAAGGATTGTTTACTAAGGAATTGGAAGTTGCAATGCTAACAGGTGAAATTGATTTTGCTGTGCATAGTATGAAGGATCTACCTACTGCTTTGCCGGCAGGTTTAACAATTGGGGCAATTGCAGAAAGATTTGATCCGCGGGATGTTGTAGTTTCACATAAAGGGTATACGCTTAAGGATCTGCCCCACGGTGCCAGAGTGGCAACCAGCAGTCTTCGCAGGCGTGCGCAGCTTTTAAAATATCGCTCTGATTTGACTATTGAAGACGTGCGGGGAAACCTAAATACTCGCTTAAGGAAACTGGAGGAGCAGGATTTTGATGCACTTATTCTTGCTGCAGCCGGTGTGGAACGTTTGGGATGGTCAGATAGAATTGAGGAAAGAATTTCTGTTGATTTAATTTTACCGGCTGTAGGACAGGGGTCCATCGGAGTAGAGTTACGCCAAGATGATGAAGAATTAAAGGCTATTGTTGCCAAGTTAAACCACCAACCTTCTGAAAAAGCTATTTTGTCTGAACGAGCCATGCTGCGAAAATTGGAAGGGGGATGTCAAATTCCAATTGGAGCGCTGGGTCAAGTGGAAGGACATACTTTAACGCTGCGTGGCAATGTGGCCAGTCTGGATGGGAGTCAGTTGTTAGCTGATCAAGTATCCGGAAGTATTAATGAGGCAAATGAGTTAGGTATTCAACTAGCTGATAAATTACTTGCTAAGGGAGCAGAAAAAATTCTTGAGGCTGTAAGGAGAGAATCGGAGGAACTATAATGATGGGAAAAGTTTATCTGGTGGGAGCCGGGCCGGGTGATCCCGGCCTTATTACAGTTAAGGGACTAAAATGCATACAAAAGGCCGATGTGTTGGTTTATGATCGCCTAGTCAGCAGGCGTCTGATTGATTATGCTAAGCCCGATTGTAAGCTAATTTACGCCGGAAAAGATCCTGATAAACATCTGGTAGACCAGGAACTAATTAATGGTGCTTTACTTGACTATGCTCGACAAGGTCTGACGGTAATCAGGTTGAAAGGTGGAGACCCCTTCGTTTTTGGACGTGGGGGCGAAGAAGCATTAGTACTAGCCCAAGCAGAGATTCCATTTGAAATAGTGCCGGGAGTGACGTCCGCTGTTGCGGTTCCTGCTTATGCTGGTATTCCTCTTACATATAGAGAGAAGAATTCTTCTCTCGCAATTATAACCGGTAATGAAGATCCGGAAAAAGCGTCCTCACAGGTTCCCTGGGCACAACTGACTAACATCGGGACATTGGTTATTTTAATGGGTCTAAAAAATTTACCTCATATCGCTTCCAAATTGCAGGCTGAAGGGATGGAAGGAAGTACTCCGGCTGCGGTTATCCAATGGGGAACAACTCCTGAACAAAAGACTGTAACCGGAACGCTGGACACCATTTCAGATGTGGTTAAAGAGCATGAATTAACACACCCTGCAGTCATTGTTATTGGCGAAACGGGTGCCCTAAGAGAGCAGCTCATGTGGGCAGAAAGCAGGCCTTTCTTTGGTAAACGCATTTTAATCACCAGGCCGAAGCATCAAGCAGATAAGTTTGCTGATAAGGTTGAGGAATTAGGCGGGGATCCCTTGGTATTTCCCGTGATAGATATTGTTGCCCCTGATTTCACTCCATTGGATGCTGCGTTGGAGGAGATTAAAGACTATCATTGGGTAGTCTTTACTAGCGCAAACGGTGTTAATAGCTTCTTTGATCGTCTCTATCAACTGAAAAAAGATGTGCGCAGTCTAACAGGGGTCAAAATTGCTGCTATCGGACCCAAAACATGTAGGGCCATTGAGAAAAGGGGCCTTTTAGTTGATTACATGCCTCAAGAATATGTGGCGGAAGCCGTGATTGAAGGAATGAAGAAATTAGGTGTTGCTGGTAAAAAAATATTATTGCCAAGGGCCGACATTGCTCGTCAAGTGCTGCCCACACAGCTAATAAATGAAGGGGCCCAGGTTACTGAAGTGGTGGCCTATCGAACTGTAGCAGCCACAAGAGATTCTGGTTACCTGCTTGAACTGCTGGAGCATCAGAAGATACATGTGTTGACATTTACCAGTTCATCCACTGTCAGAAATTTTGTCCGTCTGATTCCAAAAGATAGGTTAAAAGAGTTATTGTCTGATGTGACTGTTGCCTGTATTGGACCAATTACTGCTAATACGGCTAGAGATTTTGAGCTAAAAGTACACTTAGAGGCTGACGAGTATACTATTGAAGGACTGATAAGTAAACTGGTTGAATTTTTTTCTATTACACAATAAGTTATACGGAGGTGCAATATGTATTTTCCAACTTTACGACCCAGGCGCTTAAGGCGTAGCGCCACACTGCGTAAAATGGTTCAAGAAAACAGATTGACTGTGGATGATTTAATTTATCCTATGTTCGTAATGTACGGGAATGATCAGGAGAACGAAGTTTCCTCCATGCCCGGTGTGTTTCAATATTCAATTGATAAGTTGTTACCGGCGGTGGGTGAAGTAGTAGAATTGGATATTCCGGCAATCATTCTATTCGGAATTCCAGGGGAGAAAGACGAGGTAGGAACTGGTGCTTTTGTCGATGATGGAATAGTGCAGCAGGCAATAAGATCTATCAAAGAAAAATATCCGGACCTGCTGGTAATAACTGATGTTTGTCTTTGTGAATTTACCAGTCACGGGCATTGTGGTATTATTAATGATGGGGAAGTAATGAATGACCCAACATTGGAATATTTAGCCCGTACAGCGGTGTCACACGCCAAAGCAGGTGCCGATATGGTTGCCCCTTCAGATATGATGGATGGACGGGTTGCTGCTATTAGAGAGCAGTTGGATGAAAATGGATACTCTCATATTCCCATTATGGCGTATTCTGCTAAGTATTCTTCAGCCTTTTACGGACCTTTTAGAGATGCGGCAGATTCAACACCTCAATTCGGCGATCGACGCAGCTACCAAATGGACCCGCCTAATGGTGATGAAGCAATAAAAGAGACCACCTTGGATATTGAGGAAGGTGCTGATATTGTGATGGTTAAGCCTGCTCTGGCTTACATGGACATCATTAGGCGTGTGAAAGAGGAGTTTGGTTATCCTTTAGCCGCTTATAATGTTAGTGGGGAGTACTCCATGATAAAAGCGGCAGCAGCAAAAGGATGGATAGATGAGAAGAGCGTTGTCATGGAAATGATGATTGGGTTTAAACGTGCAGGCGCAGACTTGGTTTTAACCTACTTTGCAAAAGATATAGCTAAGTGGTTACGGGAGAGTTAGGGAGCATAAGAACGGAGGTAGAGTCTATGATAATTTCATGGAATACAACAAACCAGTGCAACATGTTTTGTGACCATTGTTACCGGGAAGCAGGAGCTAAAGCAGATGAAGAATTAACAACGGAGCAGGGAAAACAGTTAATCGACGAAATAATTAAAGCCGGCTTTAAGATTATGATTTTTAGCGGTGGAGAACCGTTTATGAGGGAAGATATCTTTGATCTGGTGGAACATGCTGTTAAAGGCGGCCTTAGGGCAGTTTTTGGTACCAACGGCAGCTTAATTACAAAAGAGGTTGCGCAGAAACTGAAAGACTTGGGTGTGATGGGTGTTGGTATTAGTTTAGATAGTTTGGATAAAGCCAAACACGATAATCTGCGCAAGTATGAACATGCTTGGGATGAAGCTGTGCGAGGAATGGAAAACTGTAAAGAAATTGGACTTCCCTTCCAAATCCATACTACGGTAATGGAGTGGAATGACCATGAGGTTGAGGCCATTACGGATTTCGCCGTCGAGAAGGGTGCTGTAGCTCATCATATCTTCTTTTTAGTTCCATCAGGTCGTGCTAAAAATATTGAAGTAGAATCTCTCCGTGCTGAACAGTACGAAAGATTGCTGGAAAGAATATTAAAGAAACAGCAGCAGGTGGACATTGAATTAAAGCCAACCTGTGCGCCTCAGTTCATGCGTATCGCTAAGCAGATGGGAATGAATCTGCGCTTTGGTCGAGGTTGTCTGGCTGGGACCAGCTACTGTATTATCGGCCCAAGGGGCGATGTTCAGCCGTGTGCATACTTACCGATCAATATTGGAAACGTTAAAGAACAATCCTTTAGTGAGTTATGGAAAAACAGCCCTGTTTTTGAAGAATTAAGGACCTTGGATTATAAGGGAGGCTGTGGAAGCTGCGGCTATAAGAAAATTTGCGGCGGCTGTCGCGCCAGAGCTTATTACTACCATGATGAAGACTATATGGCAGAAGAGCCTTGGTGTTTATATCATGGAAGAAAAGGTAAATAAAAAAGAATAGTTGTTTGTTAAGTTACGATTTTAAAAAAGACCATCTGTCATAGTACAGTGGTCTTTTTTAAATACTGGACTTTGAGAAGGTTCAGAATAAATAGACTAAATCATTGACATAGTTATATATATAACTATATAATTAATAATAAGATGACGTATTGGTAATCTCGTTAATGAGTGAAGGGGGTATTAAATCTAAATTATAGGAAGGCATGAAAAAATACCGTTAAGGGGGAGGACAAAACATGTATCAAAAGTTAATTAATGCCATTGTTGAGCTGCGTGAGGAAGAAGTTGTAGATTTGGTTCAGGAATTGCTGGATCAAGGTGTCAAGCCATTGGATGTTTTAGATAACTGTCGCAAAGCTGTGGAGATTATCGGCGAGAGGTATGAAAAGGGCGAATATTTCATGCCCGAATTGATGTTGACAGGGGAAATGTTAAATCAGATTTCTGATTTAACCAAATCAAAAATGGGAGATTCGGCTGATGAAGACGATAGTAAGATTCTTGGAAAGGTGCTTATTGGTACGGTTCAAGGGGACATACATGATATAGGTAAAAATATAGTTTCGTTTATGTTGGATATTAATGGTTTCAAGGTTATTGATTTAGGAGAAGATGTACCACCGGAGAAGTTCGTTGAAGGAATAAAAGAACATCGACCCCAAATAGTGGGTATGAGCGCACTGCTTACTTTAGCTTTTGATAAAATGAGGGATACGGTAAAGGCAATAGAAGATGCAGGGTTGCGAAAAGACGTACAAATTATTATCGGCGGTGCTCCTATAAATGATCAAATTAAAGATTATACAGGTGCTGATGCTTGGGGCAAGGACGCTGTGGAAGCGGTCTCCTTGGCTAAAAAGTGGATGGGGGGTAAATAGAGATGAAACTTACGGATAACTGGGATAAACTTTCCGCGCAGGAAAAATATGAGGTGCGTTTTGATGAGTTTATGAATCCGGGCATTGAATTTGCTTCTCAGGAAGCGGAGCAGGCATACAAACAACGGGTCCAGATGATTAAGGATGCTATTGAGCTAAAAAAACCTGAAAGGGTACCTATCAGCCTCAGCGTTGGTTTTTACCCGGCAGTATATGCTGGCTTTACAGCCTATGACATGATGTATGATTATGAAAAACTGGGTATTGCCTTTAAGAAATTCAACAAAGATTTTAAGCCCGATACATTGGCAAGCTGTTTTACTTTAGGTCCGGGAAAAGTATTCGAAATTTTGGAGTATAATCTCTATCAATGGCCCGGAAATGGTACTGCTGATAATGCTTCCTACCAGTGTGTGGAAAAGGAATACATGCTAGATTCAGAATATGACATGCTGATAAATGACCCGTCAGGCTATTGGATGCGCCGCTATTTGCCCCGCACATTCGGTGCTTTTGCACCGTGGCAGGCATTATCGCCATGGACGGACCTGGTGGAACTGCCCTTCGTAGGTGCGTCCATGATACCCTTTGGTTTGCCAGACGTACAGGATTCATTTAAAAAGTTGTTGGCAGCGGGAGAGGCAGCTCTGGAATGGATTGGTGCCGTTGGGGCAATTGATGGAGAAGTCCAAGCTACACAGGGTATGCCCGGAATGATGGGTGGCTTTGCCAAGGCTCCTTTTGATACGTTGGGAGATACTCTGAGAGGAACCCGCCCAATAATGCTGGATATGTTCCGTCGTCCCGACAAACTGTTAGAAGCTATGGACAAGCTTGTTGCCATCAACGTAGAAATGGGTGTACGTGCGGCTACTGCCAATCATAATCCATTTGTCTTTATACCGCTCCACAAGGGCGCAGACGGCTTCCTGTCTAATAAGGACTTTGCCAAGTATTACTGGCCTACTCTGAAGGCTGTTATCAAAGGTCTGGTGGATGAGGGATGCGTGCCTTTCTTGTTTGTAGAGGGCGCTTATAATCAAAGGTTGGAATTCTTGGCTGACCCGGAAATTCCTGAAGGAAAAACTTACTGGCTCTTTGATGATACGGATATGGTTGAAGCTAAAAAGGTATTGCAAGGTAGAGCATGCATGGGTGGCAATGTGTCCGGCTCAATGCTGAAAGCCGGTAAACCCCAAGAGGTAGAAGATTATGTGAAGTTTCTGATGGAAAATGTAGCTCAAGATGGTGGTTTTATTTTAGCAAACGGTGTTGTCATTGAGGATGCTGAAGCTGAAAACCTTCATGCCCTAGTGCAAGCCGGATTGAAGTATGGTAGATACTAATAACGAAAGGATATTTATTTAGATTTTCAAGGCGGCATCTTGGCTGGTGCCGCCATTTTCTTAATGGATAGGAAGAGTTTTCCAAGTCAAAGGCTTGGATTAGTAACTTGACTGAATGCACTGTGGGAGGATGAAATATATGATTATTATTGGGGAACTCATTAATACTAGTAGAAAAGCTATTGCCGAGGCAGTGAGCAAAAAGGATGTCCAATACATACAGGATATTGCAAAAAAGCAAGTTGAGGCAGGAGCACATTATGTGGATGTGAATGCCGGTACACTTGTAAACGATGAAATTGAAGTACTTCCGTGGTTAGTAAAGATAGTACAGGATGTTGTGGATATACCCCTGTGTATAGACAGCCCTAATCCCAATGCTATTCAAAAAGCTTTGGAACAGCATAGAGGCCGGGCGATGATTAATTCAATTACGGCTGAAAAGGATAGGCTCTCTCAAGTACTGCCTTTGATAACCGAATACGATGCCAGTATAATTGCTTTGTGTATGGATGATAAAGTTGGAATGCCTGACACCGCTGAGCAGCGTTTAGCAATAGTTGATAGATTGGCAGAAAATCTTAAAGGAGCAGGGGTTGATGAAAAAGATATTTTCTTTGATCCTTTGATAAAGCCTGTTAGTGTAAATATTAACTATGGTACTGAGGTTTTGGATACAGTCGCTGCAATTAAGGAACAGTATCCTGACACACATGTTACCTGCGGTCTCAGTAATATTTCCTTTGGCCTTCCGGCCCGCCAGGACCTTAACCAGGCCTTCTTAGTCATGTGCATGACCAAAGGAATGGATTCCGCCATTATAAACCCTTTGGATGACAGACTAATGTCTTTACTAATCAGCACAAACACTTTACTGGGTAATGATAGGTATTGCAAGGAGTTCCTGAGATTTCAAAGGAGTAAAATGAAGTAGCTTGAGCAAATAAATACAATTATAATGTATATATATTTGTTAGGTTAAGGTATATTTGTTATTATTATCTTATAGCTAAAACTATTATTGAAAAACGCAGCGAGGGATTTAGATGGAGATTGATAAAGGAAAACCAACCAATGGGGACTTAGATTTAAAAATTGATCGTGAATCTTATGAGCCCGCATATATCCAATTAGTAAATATTATAAAACAGCAAATTTCTTTAGGTGTTTTCCGTCCCGGAGACAAGCTGCCTTCGGAATCTAAGTTATGCAAGGAATACAAAGTGAGTCCTATGACGGTTAGAAGAGCCGTCAATATCCTGATTGACCAGGCAGTGGCAAATGCTGTTCAAGGAAGCGGAACATATGTCAATTCAATTAATCTTGGGTCTGCCGCATTCCATTTAAAGGGCTTACAGGAGTTTTTTCTAGATGAAAGTACTACAGTTAAGATTTTAGAAGTGCGTATTGTCCCAGCTAAAGACCGGGCTTCAAAAAAGTTGGCTGTGGGTGGAGGTGAACCACTTATTTTAATTCGCCGCCTGCTGCTTAAAGATAATGAGCCTTTTTTTTATCATAAAGAGTATTTGATTTATGACCCTACCCGACCCATAGTAGAGTCGGAACTGGAAGTTACTTCCCTAAGGGGACTTTTCAGCGGCACAGGTTCTTCAGAGTTTAAGAATGGTGAATTAGGAATAGAAGCAACTGTGATAAGCAGTGAAGAAGCTAAGGTATTGAAGGCTGAGACGGGCACCGCCGCTTTTTTACTGGAACACATTTTTTATGACTTTAACCAAAGCCCCGTCAGTTGGGGATGGTTTATATGCCGAGGAGATAAACTAAGTTTTACTACAACTGTGGGGATTCAGGAGACACTATAGGAATTATTTTTGAGGGGGATTACCATTGAAAAACTTATCCATAAGGGAACAATTAATTGAAAATGTGGGAAACCTTGAGGAAAAAGCTGTCAGCAAGTTAGTCTTAAAGCGAATTGAACTGGGAGAAGACCCATTATTTATAATTGATGATTGCCAGGAAGGATTGAGCCTGGTTGGGGAACGATATGAACAGGGTGAATATTTTATTTCAGGTTTAATTATGGCTGGGGAAATACTACGTCAGGTTATGACACTTCTCAAGCCTGAGCTTAAGAACCATTCCTCTATCCATTCCAAGGGTTCTGTGCTTCTTGGGACTGTCGAGGGAGATATCCATGATCTGGGAAAAAGCATTTTAGGTATTTTGCTTACATGCCGTGGCTTCACGGTACACGACTTAGGCGTAGACGTTCCCCCGGCGGTTTTTGTGGAACATGTTGAGCAAGTTAAACCGGATATAGTCGGCATTTCAGGATTACTAACCGTTTCCCATAAAAAAATGAAGGAAACTATTGATCTATTAAATATGAAATCAGAGTTGACAAGAAACACTCCTGTCATTATTGGTGGTGGACAGACAGATGAACAGGTGGCCAGTATGGTGGGCGCCAAACTATGGTGCAATAATGCTATTGAAGGAGTCAACATTTGTCAAAAAGTCCTTTCATAAAGCCATAAGTTTTTCTGGCTATTTACAAAGTGGTGGTAAATATTGAATGCAGGGTTCTTTGAGTTTTGGATAATACGAGGGTAATGCATTACTTAGTTTTAGGGCAGGGATCTTGAGCAATTATATTAAATAGAGTGATTAGTATATTGGCAAAGGAGTGTCAAAGATTATCAAAGTTAAATTTCTACCATCGGGTAAAGTGGCACAAGTTCCTGCCGGGAACAGTATCCTGCAGTCAGCTTTGACAGCGGGAGTTAAAATTGAAAGCACGTGCGGCGGCAAAGGAACTTGCGGTAAATGCAAAGTGCAGGTGTCTTTAGAAAATCTTTTGCCCAATACCTCTATTGAAAAGGAGTTTCTAAGTGAGGCAGAATTGGCTGCCGGCTGGGTATTGGCTTGCCAGCAGCAGCTATTTGAAAATACTACTGTAACTCTAAAAGAGCAAAAGGATGTTTTTAAACGAAAACTGGGCTTTGAGGAGAACATTGCCGTAGTTTCACCAGCATCGGGTATTACTAAAAGCTTTCTTTCTCTTTCTCCTCCTAGTACTGAAAACCAGATGCCTGATTGGGAAACGCTATTGTCGGCATTAGGGCATACGGAAATTCCCTTTAATCGTTCGGTGGCAGCATATTTGCCCAAGGTGTTAAGAGAGGGGAAATTTCAGGTAACTGTTGTGATGGATGAAGAGGATGCGCTACTGGCTGTAGAGGTTGGGGATACCAGTAGTCAGTTATATGGGCTGGCCATAGATATTGGAACAACAACAATTGTAGCGTACTTAATGGACTTGAACACTGGATCAGTATTGGCCAGCGGTGCTGCTACCAATCCTCAGAACGTTTTTGGTGCCGATGTAATTTCTAGAATCGTGCATGTTACCGATAACGACAATGGATTACAGCAACTGCAGGAAAAACTAATTCACGGTTTAAATGAGGTTATTTCTGCATTATGTCACGATGTGGGAATTTCCCGCAATGAAATATACCGGACAGTGGCTGTGGGCAACACCACCATGAGTCACCTATTTTTGGGTATTGACCCTACTTACCTGGCACCGGCGCCTTTTGTCCCCGTTTTTCGGCAGGCGGTACAAGTTGAAGCCGGAGAGCTGAGATTGAATACGCTTAATACGGGGAAAGTATCGGTATTACCCAATGTTTCCGGCTATGTAGGTTCAGATACGGTGGGAGTTATGTTGGCGGCCGGAGTAGACCGCCTTCAGGGTATTAACCTTATCATAGATATCGGCACCAATGGAGAGGTGATATTGGTGGGTAAGGATAGAATCCTTACATGCTCCACGGCAGCAGGGCCGGCTTTTGAAGGAGCGGAGATTAAATCGGGTATGCGTGCTGCTGAGGGAGCTATTGAAGGGGTGACAATTTCCGACGATGTCCAACTAAAAGTAATTGGTGAGACAAAACCACGGGGCATCTGTGGCTCCGGCCTAATCGATGCGGTTAGTGAAATGTATAAAGCAGGTATTATTGATGCATCCGGGCGGTTAGGTAAAAAGGACCAATCCAGGGACAGGCTATCTGACAAATTAGGCAGACGTTTGCGTGAAACTGACGGGGGAAGGGAATTTGTTTTGGTTTGGGGCAGTGATTCTGATAGCGGAGAAGATATAGTACTTTCCCAAAAGGATATTCGTGAATTGCAGTTGGCCAAAGGAGCCATTATGGCTGGAGCCCGCATTCTTTTACGGGACATGGGGGTGTCGCCCCAGGAAATTGACCGAGTAATGCTGGCCGGAGCTTTCGGTAACTATATTAATAGGGAGAGCGCACGGGAGATAGGATTGTTGCCGTCTCTGCCGATTGAGCGCATTGAGGCCATCGGTAACGCCGCCGGCCATGGTGCTAAGATGGCACTTCTTTCCTGTGAAGAGAGGGTGAGGGCCGATACACTTAGCCGGCGGGCAGAGCATATTGAACTTTCCGTTAGAGCAGAATTCCAGAAGGAATTTGTTGAATCTTTATCATTTGGCAGAAAGGTGTGAATAGTATTAAATGAAGATTGAAACAGAGAATGTTGCTTTAGGTGTTCCGCCTGTCGCCGGTTTACAGCGTTTAAAAATGATTGTTATTCTAGGCGGACTTACTGCACTGGGGCCTTTGTCAATAGATATGTACCTACCGGCCCTACCGGGGATTGCTACGGATATGGATACCAGTGCTTCTCTAGTGCAACTCAGTCTCACCTTTTTTTTGTTGGGCTTGGCTTTTGGACAGCTGCTGGCCGGTCCTTTTAGTGATATATACGGACGTCGTGGGCCGCTGTTGGGCGGCCTTATTATTTACTCTCTTTCATCACTATTGTGTGCTCTTAGTCCATCTATTGGAGTACTGATTGTCTTGAGACTGATTCAGGGCTTGTCTGGTGCTGCGGGGGTTGTCATTGCCCGGGCTATAGTACGGGACTTGTATTCGGGTCCAGCCATGACCAAATTTATTTCTCGGTTAATGCTGGTTACCGGTGCTGCCCCGGTTTTGGCACCAATTGCAGGCGGCCAACTGCTAAGGGTCACGTCATGGCAGGGAGTGTTCTGGGTGCTCGCTTTCGTGGGGATAGGATTAGTTATTACTGCTTATTTCGGTATTCCAGAGACTTTACCCGCTCAACGTCGCTCTAGCAGGGGTATTAAAGCTACCATGCTCACATTGACCAATCTCTTTCGAGACCGTGTTTTTATGGGTTATGCATTGGCCCAGGGGTTCGTAGCCGGAGCCATGTTTGCCTATATATCCGGTTCTCCCTTTGTTCTGCAAAATGTATTTGGTGTTTCCCCGCAAATATTCAGCCTGCTGTTCGCCATAAACAGCATGGGGATAATTATTGCTAGTCAAGTTACCGGCAGGTTGGCGGGACAAATACCGGAACGCAAACTGTTTATCATAGGAATTGGAATTTCATTTATAGGTGGTATGTCACTGCTTGCAGCTGTACTAACGCAAGTAGGGTTGTATGCAGTTTTATTGTCATTGTTTATGGTTGTTTCCAGCGTGGGCATTGTGATGACTACCGGTTTTTCACTGGCCATGCAAAACCAGGGCAAAGTTGCCGGCAGTGCTTCGGGTCTACAGGGGGTCCTGACATTCTTCTCAGGTGCATTGGTTGCTCCTCTTGTAGGCTTGGGTGGTGAATATACAGCAGTACCCATGGCCATAGTAATTGCCGTTATAGGCGTTGGTTCAGTTTTATGCTATATTTTATTAATTCACCGTCAACCGGCAGAACAATAACTTAATAAAAACCTTGGGAAAATCCTAATTCTGTAGGAAGGATATGGGAAGGTTTTCACGAATTTTATAGTGATATTAGTCTAATGTGAGGAGTGATAATGTGTTCAAGGGATTAGAGAAATCTGCGAAACTATTCGTAGAAGCACAAAAATACATACCGGGTGGGGTAAACAGCCCAGCCAGAGCATTTAAAGCTGTGGAAATGGATCCTCCTTTTATCATTAAAGGGAATGGTTCAAAACTTTACGATGAGGATGGCAATGAGTACATTGATTACGTGCAATCTTTCGGACCGTTAATTCTAGGACATCGGCATCCGAAAGTAATAGCTGCTTTACAGGAGTGTCTGGAAATCGGCACCAGCTTTGGGGCGCCTACTGCGTTAGAAACGGAAATGGCAAAGTTGGTAGTTGACATGGTACCGTCAGTAGAGATGGTCCGTATGGTCAACTCGGGGACAGAAGCAACCATGAGTGCAATACGGGTCGCCAGGGGATACACCCAGCGTGATAAAATTGTAAAATTTGCCGGAAACTACCACGGGCATGCTGATCACTTACTGATTAAGGCCGGATCGGGTGCACTGACATTAGGAGTACCCACCAGCCCGGGCGTGCCTCAAAGTATTGCGCAAAATACCATTACAGCACCATATAACAATTTGGAAACTTTAGAAGAGATTTTTGCGGCAGAAGGTGATAGTATTGCTGCAGTAATAATGGAACCGGTAGCAGGTAATATGGGTTGTGTTCCACCCCAACCTGGTTTTCTTGAAGGAGTACGTAAAGTGACTAAGGAGTACGGTAGTCTTCTTATCTTTGACGAAGTGATGACAGGTTTCCGTGTAGCCTTAGGCGGGGCGCAGCAATACTATAATGTTGACCCGGATTTAACATGTCTGGGTAAAGTAATAGGCGGGGGCTTACCGGTGGGTGCCTATGGCGGCAAACGAGAGATTATGGAGCAAGTTGCACCGGTTGGACCGGTTTATCAAGCAGGGACGTTATCAGGCAATCCGTTGGCCATGACTGCCGGCTTAGCTACTTTAAAGGCATTAAAAGAACCAGGGGTTTTTGAGGAAATAGAGCAAAAGGCTGCTAAGCTTTGTGAAGGATTCAAGGCAGCAGCGGAGGAAGAGGGCATAGCAGTAAAAACTACTAGAGTTGGAAGTATGTTCGGATTGTTCTTTAGTGATCAAGACATTATAGATTTTGATTCAGTAGATTCCTGTGATCTGGGCAAGTTCACCAAGTACTTTAATACGATGCTGCAGGAAGGGATTTATTTTGCCCCATCCCAATTTGAAGCAGGCTTTATGTCTTTGGCACATACGGATAAAGACATTGAAAATACTATTGTCGCCGCTAAAAAAGCATTTTCACAGTTGGTATAGGCAAAATATATTTAATCAATTATTAAAAAAAGGAAGCCGAGTTGTCGGCTTCCTTTTTGCTATTTACTATTCTAGGGCAATAACTCTTCAGCTTTATCAAGATCTGAAGTAACTTGCTCAAATACTTCTTCTGCATAGAGAACGTTATGGATACCCATACTGCCGTCATGTTCAGCAATGGATAGGTTAGAAGTAGCAGCTTCTAAGTATGGTAGAGCTGCTGCAGCGGCGTCGCCGGCATTTGCATCTGCTTTTGCTTGAAGTTCTACTAAGCGAGCGCTTAAAACTTCTACTTGTTCTTCATATTCTCCCTGCCAATTCCCAATGTCTTCAGCAGTCATATCGCTGTGACAACTACCGCAACTGTCGGCCTCATATGGATTGCCGTGGCTGTACAGTGTGATAGCCGGAGTACCAGGCTCGAAGAAGTGGTTGCCGTCGGTCATATGGCAGTCAACACACTTAATATCTGCCTTGGGGTTACCCATTAATACAGGTTCTTCGCTTTCGCCGTTAAAGAGGACGCCGTCCCATACCAGTCTTTGTGGGTGGTGTACGGTACCGCCTCTTTCAGGAACGCCACCGGAGTTGGTGTGGCACTGAACGCAGGTAGTA
This sequence comes from Bacillota bacterium, assembly GCA_016278515.1. Taxonomy (GTDB): domain Bacteria; phylum Bacillota; class JADQBR01; order JADQBR01; family JADQBR01; genus JADQBR01. The sequence continues at coordinate 39,170 of JADQBR010000060.1, read as the reverse complement.
TTTACATCTTCACGCAGCTGATATTCGTTACCGGTTTTAGCGTGCGGATCATGACATACTACACAGGTAATGCCGTATCGATCACTTTGAAAGTCGCCATTCATGAAATCGTCATAGCTAGGCGGAGTCTCGCCTTTCTTCTCAGCAACAATATAAGTACCGGAGTGGCAGCCTAAACAGCCGTCGCCATAATGATAACCGGGTTCATTTGGGTCTGCACCGATTTCATTGGCAAATAAGCCTAAGTGGCCGCCATTTTCTTCTGCCATCCACATTTCCTTCATTTGACCGGATTGTCTGTCTTCGCCGTGACAACTGGAGCACATATCCATTCCTACGTTAGAAACAATCTTGGAAGCATCGCCAGTTGCAGCATGCTCTTGACCTGGTCCATGACAAGATTCACAAGTGATACCATTTTCAGCCCATGCGCCGGTCTCTTCATTGAAACCAGTGTTGTGGCAGGAACCGCATGTATAATCACTAGGTTCTCTTTCTGTCCAAATACCGGCTTCCGGATCCCACTGAGCTTCAGCGTATTGCAATACACCATCGTTAACCTTCAAGAAACGCTGGCCTTGGGCTACGGTGTAAAGAACATCGTCTTTGTCAAACCATTTGTTGGTCTGAAAGTTAGATACCATGTAAGCATCGGGATTGTCCATGCTCTGGACCATGGTGGCATGGTCTGTGGACATCCAGCTTTCTTGAGTGCCAGGATGACATTTGCCACAAGTATCGGATCCAACATAACCCGGTAAAGCTGCTGAAGGATTAAGACCCGCTACTATGTTGGAAGCTGCTGTTGCAGGTCCCGTAGATTCTGTAGCTTCCGAGGAACCAAAAACGTTAATTACGCCATTTTTGTACTGGACTTTAAGTCCCATTTCCTCAGCGTTTTTTCTCAAAGCTACCTCGTCACCGGAAACGTTAGCGCCGAATAAACCATTAAAATCGGACGCGCTTACATAGAGATGACCGCTTTTGTTAACAGCTTGTAATTCAACTGTTTTACTGCCATAGGCTACTTTAACTGTTTGTTTAATGCCTGAAGTAGCTTTAGCTGCAGGTTTCTCTGCTACGGCTGCTTCTTCCTTGGCCGGTTCAGGTGCTTCAGCGGGTGCTCCGGGAGGAGCGGCATCAACGTGGCAGCTTGAAGTTTGGCACGTTACGCCGTCTGGGCTCATGCTTGGAAACGCAAGCGCAGCGGAGGCAAATAGCATTACTGCTAAAAGTGCCAGGGATACAACTAAAATTTTTCTCACTGTTAATAACCTCCTATATTTTATCATGATAACTGAAGAACTAATTCCTAGTTCACCTCCTTTCGTAAAAGAATATGCTGGCAGCACAATGTTAATGCACTGCTACAGCAAGATTAAAATCTTTAAATTACCAAATGGGGGAGGGCAATTTAAAGACATAGAAAAAGCCCGCGAAGTAGCGTCAAGTATGGCAACTTGCCTCGCGGGCTTTCTGCTCGTAGCGTTAATATTTATTTTTTTCTAGTTGCTACAGTAAACCTTCCAATGTAACTAGATCAGCTTCGGCTTTTTTAATGATATCTTCAGTCAATTCGTTGTTATGGATACCATAGCTGCCTTCGCCGTCAAGCAACTTAATGTTGTACATGTTATCGTTGTACAATTGTTGTGCTTCTTCACTAGCTGCATCAATAACATCAGCGTATTGGCTGTAACTAGCTGTTAACTCTTCAATAGCAGTTTGAGTATCAGCCTTAATCTGTTCAATCTTTTCAGCTGTCAGATCATTATCAGCATGGCAGCTGCCGCAAACGTCCATGTTTACCTCATGACCATGAGAGTCGTAGGTATAAATGGGTTGACCCGTTTCAAAAGCATGGTTGCCGTTCGGCATATGGCAGGTCGCACATTCATGACTGTTAGGAGCCGGAACCGCTGATTCTATACCAGGTACCTTACCAACAAACCATTCTCTTTGTGGGTGATGCGGAGATTCGCCTTTAGCAGCATGTTCTGGAAGAGCATGCTCTGCAGTGTGACAGCTTACACAAAGCTTGCTAGGCATTTCAAAGCCTTCAAACCAAGCTTCTTCGTCCAAACCTTCTTCCACTACATAAACCGGAGTAACAGGATCCTTCAATTGGAAAATGTTACCGGTCTTGGTGTGGGGATCGTGGCATACTACGCACGTAATACCAATTCTGTCGCCTGCAAGAATTTCTTCAGCAGTTGGTAATCCTTCGATAGCCTCTTCCGGAGTTTCACCATCTGCTATAGCTTCTTCATAAGCTAGACGGTATTCTGCGGAGTGACACTGAATACAGGAGTCTCCGTAATGTCCGCCTTCAGCAGTCTTGCTGTCCTTAAGGACATTTAGATGGCTCATAACAGCGGCGTCATCAGCAGCTTCCGCTTCAGCATCTGCCATCAATTCAGTTACTTGAGTATGGCTTCCTTCATCGTGGCATGGCTGACAGGAATCTACATCAAGGCTAACGGAAATTTTACTGGGATCTGCAGAAGTTGCATGTGCTTCGCCAGCGCCGTGACATGCTTCACAGCCAACACCTGTTTCAGCCCAGGCACCGGTTTCTTCATTAAAGCCAGTGTTATGGCATCCGGCACAGGAATAATCGCGGAAACTACCTTCTTCCCAGACACCCGCTTCAGGATTCCAAGTTGCGTTGAGATACTGTAATTTGCCCTCTCTTAAACCAACAAAGCGCTTGCCTTGTGCAATTGCATATAAAGCGTCTTCTTTCTCAAAGAAAGTGTTGGTCCTGAAATCGGCCATGATAAACGCATTAGGATCATCCATGTTTTGCGCCATGGTAGAATGATCAGTAGTCATCCATTCTTTCTTATCAGCATGGCAATTAAGACAAGTATCGGATCCTACATAACCTTCTAATGCATATGCAGGACTTAATCCTACATTTACTCCAGCAGCATCTGCTGAACCACCGTAAATGTATACAGTACCGGCCTTATACTCAATCGTGTAGCCTAAATCGCCGGCAGTTTCACGGAACGGTACCAAGTCGCCGGTTGCGTTAGCGCCTACTAGGCTGTTAAAATCAGCAGCATTAACATATAAATGGCCATCTTTGTTGACTGCGTCAATTGTAACAACTTTGTCGCCGTATGCAAACTTACGGGTTTGCTTGATACCATCTGAAGATTTTGTAGCTGGAGCAGCCTCTTCAGCTAGAGCTGGCTCTTCTGCAGGTGCAGCCGGTTCAGCCGGAGCTGGTTCTTCTGCAGGTGCGTCGCCTGTACGACCGTCAGTATGACAAGGAGTACAGGTAACACCGTCTGCACTCATGCTTGGAAGTGCCATAGCCACTCCCGAAAAAAGCATTACGAAAAATACAGATAGAGTTAATACTAATACCTTTTTGTTCATTAAATTGCCCTCCCCCATTTGAATAACAGAACTCTTTCTCGATTTTACCATTCAAACACCCCCTTTCCAATGTAGGTAATTACTTAATAAGAAAGTGTTCACATGTATTAAATTAGACATATGGGTAATATTTCCTCCTAGCAATTGTTATTTTTAAGTAATATTTTTTAAACTAGGCAGACTAAAATTCATTATCTAAGAACTCTTTCTTAAGATTGACAAAAATTTGCTTGTGGAGAAAAACATTTGGTCAAAGATAATGGACAATTGATGAGGAAGTTGTTTATCAGGCTGAGAAGCAATATCTTACATTAGTGGGATCATGCCGGGAACAATAAAAAAAGCCCGTGTACAGGCTATTGCCTTACACGGGCTTTGTGCTCTTAAGTAAACTTAGAGCAAATTTTACATGTTAACAAATCGCTTTTGCTTGTGTTAGCATTTACATATAATTTTACTTTAAAGCTTCAAGTTTCTTAATAGATTCGTCTAATAGAGCCTCAGCATATTTTGGATTATGTGCACCACCTGCACCGTCTTCTAATTCCTGCGAAATAATCGCCCAGTTATAAGCGCCTATCAATGCCTCAGCAGGAATATCTGCGGAATAAACTGCCTCGCCATCAGCATCAAATGCAGGCGTTGATCCATGGGATGCACCAATTTCAACTGCACCCGGGATATTGGCCAGTACAAGCTCTTCAAGTGTTGCAAGTTTTTCTTCAAGCTCGGCCTTTAAGGTACCAATTTCAAAGTCAGCTGCGGTAGTATGGCAACTCTGGCAAGTAGCAACGTTTGGTTCAAAGGTATGGGATACATAGCCGTCTTCAGTTTCGTCCATATGACATCCAACACATCCAAGCTCAGCGTGTGTCCCAGACTGTGGGTAGCTTACACCAGGATACTCTATTCCACCCTGACCAGTAGCTAGAGAACTCCAACCATGATGTGGATATTCGGTGTCGTTTTCTTCCATTCCCTCTGTATAGAGCTCATACATATGATCTACATCTCTTCTAGCGTTGTGGCAAGTGAAGCATAAAGCGTTAGAATTTCCAACATTAAAATCTTTTTCGCCAAATGCCCCTAACCCTAATTCTGCCGCTGGTACAACGCCGGATTCAAGAATCTCTCCACCTGTACTAGCGTGACAGGTAGCGCAGCCGATTGGGCTAGGTAGTTCAGCTTCATTACCATTAACTATAAACGTACCATGCGCTTCACCTGATTCAATTCCTTCAGCCGTATATGGGTCTGCAGTACCGATTCTCTCTAAACTATTACCTGAGTGACAAGGTGCACATCGACTACCTCTGATTCCTGCATAGGATAAAGGCCTACTCACATTTGCGTGACCTGCCTCTAACCATTCTTCAGTAATTTCTCCAACCACATCAAATGCGCTCATACCGGAAGCTGCCGGAGCAGGTGCCGGTTTAGCTGTAGCTGGTGCTGCACCAGAAAGGTAGACAGTACCATTTTCAAAATGTACCTTAAATCCTAAATCCGTAGCTTTACTACGAACCGGTACCAAATCACCGCTTACGTTTGTTCCTAACAAACTGTTAAGGTCAGCAGCTTTTACATTTAAATGGCCGCTTTTGTTAACTGCTTCAAGCTCAACAGTTTTGTCACCGTATGCAAACTTAACGGTTTGGTTGATACCATCTGAAGATGTTTTTGCTGGAGCCGGTGCTGCTGGTTTTTCAGCTGGCTCTTCTGCAGGCGCATCACCGGTACGACCGTCAGTATGACAAGACGCACAAGTACCGTCGGTGCTCATACTAGGAAACGCCATTGCACTTCCGGCAAATATGACTACGAATAACATGGTTAACGTAAGAACTAAAAGTTTTCTTTTCATGAATAAGCCCTCCCCAGGGAATTTTGTTGCTGGCATCTTTCTTGTATTTGGCATATAGTCACCTCCTTTCCCTCAAATAGTAAATAATAACAAGAAAGTGTTCACAAGTACAATATTAGACAAGATGTAAATTATTCCTCCCTAAAATTGATTTTTAATAATATATTTTTTCATTAAATCGGCAATTTTCGTCTCAAGAGAATCCTCATATCCTAAGGACTGGAGCAATTGGGGTTATTTCCTTGGTGCATATTTACAATAGTAGATAATATTACCTTGTCTTAGAGTCTAACTTTAAAGGAACATGCAATATCTGCTGCCACCTAGTTATTCAAATAGATCTAAAGGATGGGGGGAGCCTTTGCTGAGATGTTATTATGGAATCGTATTATGTAAAAAAATATTTAATGAAGTAGTTTAATACTTGAAAGGAAGGGTAACAATAGATACACACTCACTTCTTCAAAGACCTCCTTGAAGATAGAAACCCGATGCCATTATTTAATAGGCATCGGGTTTCTGATATTTTTCCATTAGGGGTCACCTAGCGCCAGGTTTCCTTAATATAATAATAAACCCAGCAGTACTATTGATGCCATCCCTGCGATCACGGTGAATACCATGCTGCGCCAGATTATAGCTACAAAAAAAGTGGGGACGGCTGCAAGTAAATATGTGTTACTCAGCGAAACGTCAATGCTATTGCCGTTTAGCAAAAGACTAGGAGCCAATAAAGCTGCCAGTACAGCAGGCGGTACAAAGGTTAACCACTGCAGAACAATATCCGGCAGTTCTTTTTTACTGCCCAAAACCAGGGGTATCATCCGCGGTATATAAGTAACCACAGCAGCTCCTAAAATTATTTGCCAGATGTAATCCATTTAATACCCACTCCTAACGTGGCAGCTATTACTGTTGCTAAAATAATGTTCCAGTTACCTACTGCATAAAACTTCATTAATACGGATAGTATGCCTGCAGAAATTGCCACAACAATAGTAAGCTTGCTTTTTACCTGCATTACCAGTAAAGCAATAAACATTGCCGGCAGAGCAAAGTTAATACCGAGGCCTTCCGGATTAGTTATGAGATTGCCAAACAGTCCACCGAAAAAACCTGCTATTGCCCAGGAAATATGGGCTGTCATATTCAATGCGGCATGATATTTTAAATTAGCTTTATTTCTTTGAAAGTGGGAGATGGCAACGGCATAAGTTTCATCTGTAATTTCATAAGACAACAATGCTAAAACTTTGGTAGAAAAACCTTTCAAATGAGGAATGAATGATGCACTCATGAGAAGGTGGCGTAAGTTTACTAGAAATACAGTAAAAATTATGGCTGGAGCCGAAGAGGAAGCGGTTATCATACCAACCGCAATGAATTGACCGGAGCCTGCGTAGACTAAAAGCGACATCATCACTGTTTCAAATATAGAAAGCCCCGCTTCCCGGGCAAGCACACCATATGCGAACCCTACAGGAAGGTACCCCAATACTATAGGGAGAGCCGCAAACATTCCTTCTGAAACATAATTATGCTGTTTTACTTCACATTTTTCAATTTGGGCCATCATGTTCTCCTTCCAACTGAGAAGCAATATCACAAAAATTATATCAGACACACAGTATGGGGTCAATGACAAAAAACAGCAGGAATATGCTGGCGGAGGTCGAATATTGACGACAAAGGTGCTATAAGAGGAGAGTTGGACAATGAGAGAAAAGGTGTTTGCATTAGATATAGGAACGCGTACCGTGGTGGGCTTGGTCCTTGATTTGACAGAGCAGCCGCAAGTAATAGCGGCTGAAGTTGCTGAACACCCCAATAGAAGTATGCTAGACGGTCAGATTCACGACGTGCCGCAAGTAGCAGACTTAGTAATCAAGGTGAAAGAGGCACTAGAGAGAAAGACCGGGTTGCAATTAAAATCAGTTGCCGTAGCAGCTGCCGGTCGTGCGCTGAAGACTGCCAAAGGCAGTACAAACAAAGAGCATAACCCTTTGGAAGAAATTGATGAGCAAATGATATTGGCGGCAGAAATTGAAGCAGTACAAGCAGCCCAAAGTAACTTGGTTGAAACCGAACAACGCATATCAGATTACCATTGCGTTGGCTACAGCGTTGTCAGGCACACCTTGGATAACCAACCGATTAGCAATTTGACCGGACAATATGGTAATAGTATCGGAGTGGATATCATTGCTACGTTTTTACCGAGAGTGGTAGTTGATTCTTTGGTTACCGCCCTGAAAAGAGCTGGCTTGGAACTGTCCAGTTTAACATTGGAGCCTATTGCAGCAATTAACGTTATTGTTCCTGCTAACCTGCGTCGTCTGAACTTAGCTCTGGTGGATATCGGAGCCGGTACCTCAGATATAGCTATAACCAAAGAGGATACTGTTGCTGGCTATGCCATGGTTCCCAGTGCAGGCGATAAGATAACAGAGGTGCTGTGTGACATCTATCTACTTGATTTTGATGAAGGGGAAAAAGTTAAGAGACAGCTTAGCGGCGAGGAAAAAACCGTGCGGTTTATGGATGTGGTAGGTATGGAGCATGAGGTTAAGGTGGATGAGATAATTGAAGCAGTGCAGCCGGCGGTTACGGAATTAGCTAATAAAATTGCGGACAGCATTTTTCAACTAAATGGAAAAGCCCCTCAAGCAGTTATTGCTATTGGTGGGGGAAGCCAGACACCCCTTTTAACCAAAGCATTGGCGGCCAAACTGTCCTTGCCTCAACAGCGAGTGGCAGTCCGGGGGCGTGAAGCTTTAACTATTAAGGGAGAAGAGGATATTCTTTTTGGACCACAAGCTGTAACGCCAATAGGCATCGCAGTTTCCTGGAAACATAATAGAGCATTGGAGTTTTCCAGTATAAAGGTTAACAACAGACCAGTGCGTTTAATCAGCGCCAATGGACACGGTACTGTAGCGGATGCCCTGCTGGCAGCCGGAATTAATATCAGGTTGTTATACGGGAAGCCCGGCTTAGGATTATCGGTGACTGTAAACGGCAAAATACATTTTATCAAGGGGTCATTGGGGACAGCTGCCAAATTATTAGTAAACGGAGAGGTTGCTACCCTTGAGACTTCAGTACAAGACGGTTATCAGGTTAAAATTGTGCCAGGAGAAAAGGGTAAGGATGCGGAAACTACTATGGATGTGTTAATTAATGAAACTTGTCCATCGCTGCACCTAATTGTTAACGGCGAAAAAAGGACTATTAAACCCAAGGTTTTACTAAACGGGTTAGCTGTTCAGGGGGATGTAAAAATTCCTGACATGTCTGAGATTAAGGCAAAAATGCCTAGTAATGCTGGAGAAACATTTCACTGGCTAGATGTCGATAGCGCTGGAAAAGACATATATGTTAACGGTACAGTGGGAACAATTGGTTCACCAATTAAGTCAGGAGATGATCTAGAACTAAGAAATTCCTCTACTGTTCCCCCGGCACAAAATGCCACGTCCGATGTCAGTACGCACCTAACGGTAAACCAACAACCCATGGAGATTCGAAAGCCACATGCCATTCTTACTGACATGTTTAATTATATTGATTTTAACCCAAGTCCCCCGACTTCATCCAGCAAGTTGCTAATGCTGGTGAATGGCCAGAAGGCCCAATTTACCACAGTCCTTAAAGACGAGGACGATGTAGTGCTGCGCTGGCAAGAGGAGGACGAGGATTATTAAAATTACAATTATTAACAATTGTTTAGCAGGAAAAGTTTTACAATGGGGAGAATTAAGTCCTTATGTAAATCTGTTGAACAGTTGGGGGTGCTAAAAAAGTGAAGAGAGTTTTACTTTATACTTTGGCAATAATCATTGTAATGTTTGCGGTTTTTGGCTGCAACGGAGAGGTAAAGGAAAATGAGGACCCTGAAATTGTAAAGATTTTTAAGGAGTTGGATGCAAAAGATTTTGATGCACAAAACATAGTAAGCGATAAGGAAGAAAGCGAGAACCTTGCCCGTGAGGTGTATACCGAGTCTCAGCTTGAAAAAGCTTTGAAATATTTGGAAGAAATGCGTAAAAACAAAGTAAAACTTGTTCATTATAATACCGAATATAAAGATATTCAAATCATTGAAGAAAAAGACAATGAAGCAAAATTATTGGTACACGCACTATCTACGGGTGTCTATTATACGACGGATATACCAGAAACGAAGTTGGGACCGCTAAATCATGAATCTAGGTATGAAGTCATTTTAAAAAAGGTAGATAATCATTGGAAAATTTCACAGGTTAGCTACCTTAGTGTAGGAAATAATGCAGAGGACAAGACGGATTAGAAGACTAGGGACGCCGATTAGTTTGATACTTATCGCTATGTAAGGTAGCACTTAGGTAGTTGTTTTTCCTCTCAAAGGGGTTTTTACTTTGCGTAAAATAAGTCTGACAATATTATTAATTGCTTTTTTAATTACTTTCGGATGCAGTACGAAAGACAGTAATAATTTGTTTCCCGAAAAGGATCTTTATAACCACCCACAAGCAGGATTTTCCATACAGTTGCCTAAAAGTTGGGAAAAAATAAAAGAAACAGATTTAGGCGTGGACTTTGTAGATAAAGACAATGGAATTGCAGCAAACTTCCTGGTGGAAATAGGTGGGTTAGGTTATTTAACAGCCGATGACTTAGCAGAAGAATTAGTTAAGGCTTTTCAACAAGACGAAAGCTTTAAAGACATTGAAATTGTGGTCAGCGAAAGAAGTAACGTCAATGTCAATATGGATCGGATTATCTTTGAAAGTATCGGACCGAAACAGCAGGAGTTAGCGACTAAGGTTTTTGTAATAAATTGTGAAACCGGAATACGTTATTATTTAGTCTTTACCTCTCAAAGGGACATGTATTACCACTACGATTACGAATTTGAAGAGATGGCAAACACTTTTGTCACAACTAAACAGTCAAAGGAACTTTATCAACTTATAACAGAGCCTGGTTTACCTGATGGCCACCGTGATGTGGATACAAAAATCCAGCCAGGTAAAGAGCAAAAAAAATAGGAGATTACTGGCTAAACTATGACAAGGAAAATATGGTTCTTGATTTTAGCCTTGATTTTTGATAAGATATAGTTCGTCAACAAAATACGTGCGGCAGTGGCGGAATCGGCAGACGCGCAGGATTCAGGTTCCTGTGGGCGCAAGCTCGTGGAGGTTCAAGTCCTCTTTGCCGCACCAAATAAGGGTTAGAAGAGTTTTATTGGTTAGTGCCAATAAGACTCTTTTTTGTATAGAGGTAAATAAGATTTGGGCAGTTTCACTTAATTTTGGTACGCAGCCATAAGGCTTTGCGGCCTTTTTTTTATGCAATAAGATTGGAAATCTTACGTGGATTGGAGTGGTTAAAATGGTAAGAAAACGGGAAATTATTGCAGGTGCAAAGCGAAAGACCCGCAAGATAACTAACCCGAACTCAATACAGACACAGATAGATAACTTTATTGTTAATTGTGTGGAAAGAAATTTAAAGCCAATAACTGTTGATGGATATGCTCTATATCTTACTCTTTTAAAAACGTTTTTGGAGTCAAACGGCCATAGTTTACTGGTGGATGAAATAATGGAAGAAGATATAAAGAGCTACTTATTTTATTTACGGATTGCAAGAAAAGTCAGCCAGGTCACGATTAATACACATATTGCTAACCTTAAACCGTTTTTTAATTATGTAGTCAATCAAGGGATTATTGAAGAAAGCCCTATGAGTAAAATTAAAAAAGTAAAGACAGATAAAAAACCCATTAAACCTTTTACTAATGAGCAGTTAAAGCTGCTAATAAATCAACCAGATAAATCTACTTTTGCAGGTTATAGGGATTATTGTGTTATGTTGGTCCTTGCCGATACAGGTATGAGGATTTCAGAATGCCTCAACCTTCTAATTAACAATATTAGTTTTAATGAAAGTAGGATTTTGCTAAGGATATTTTTTCACGAACAACACACGTTGAGACAGTTACGTTGATAGAGCGGAAATAGGTTGGTAGCAAGGAGTTTAAGCATTTTGGCTTAATTTCATAGGTGTTCTATGTTCCCTCAGACTAATGTTTTGGGGGATCGCACTTTTTCGCAGAAATATACATTTGCGCAAAAAGAATGAGGGTTTTGCGTAATTCTAATCTAGATTTAAGGAAAACGGCCCATTTACGTGAATCTAAATCTGAGACTAAGCGTATTGAAGCTTGTATGCTTATCACTTGGAGTTCACTAGGGGTTCGAAGTCCCTCGCCTCCACCAAATCTAAAAAACAGTTTTGATACAATGAAAATCCTTTGATACCAAAGGGTTTTTGTGCTTTTGAGGGTAAAATGGTCGTTCGAAAACGGACGATTTTTTATTTTGCACACTCTTCTGTTAAAAAGTATGCACCCGGGGGTGCAAATCGGTGCAAGGGTGTGCATACTTTTTAGCGGAAATAATTACTGTAACGTGCTGACGAATAAAGATGATAGTGCCCACACTCTCCACAACCTCAGGGACTGGTCAGTAAGTTAATGTGACAATAAAACCAGGCGCTCAGGTTGCTCCTCAGCAGTGCCCTACTCCTGTCAAGTAAGAGCTAGTTATAGCATTACTAAATCTTATAAGCAAAAACCATTTACACAAAATAATCTACACTCCCTTTCAATACTACAGCCATTATCCTGCAACTTCCAGATTACCATATTTGCCTCATCCTCATTCATTGCTGCATACAGACCTGGGCGTGATCCTTTAGACCAGATGCCGCTTAGTATGAGTAGAATAATGCGAAACATTGGATAAGTTGTTGATATTGTTCAATATAAGGCTTATGATATAGGTAATATTTAACACTTTAGTAAAATGGTACAATATATTTATTATAGGGTTAAGGTCAAGTTGAAGAAGACTGTAAGTTGACGTGGAATTTAGGTAATAAGTAGTATATACGGGGTGTGATAATAATTGTTTATTATGCAAGATCCGCAAATAAAGAAGGTGAAAGTGAAACGGTCAGCTATCATTTAATGCGTGTCGCTCAGATAGCAGAAGACAATGCTTCACAATTTAATGGCGGAATATATGGCTATATTGCGGGCAGTTTTCACGATTTTGGCAAGTATTCAGATGCATTTCAAAATGTACTACAACACAAGCAACAAGGTGTTAACCATGCCATACCAGGAGCAGTTGCACTTGCTAGATTGGCAAAACTAGATGTTGAATTTGACCCCGTAATTATTGCAATCGAGGCTCATCATAGCGAATTGAGATATGGGGATCATAGCTTTGTAAAAATGCTGTATCAAAGGTATTTGGTAGAAGAGGAACCCTATGATGAGCATGGAAAAACGTTAGCGTTGCAAGGCAAGCACGCATACGAAGATAGTTTTAAAGTATTTCGCGATGAAAATACTTTAAAAACCAACCGGCCTAATATGCAAAGCTACAGTTATTGCACCAACCAAATGATAGCCCATATGTTGTTTATACGCATGATATTTTCCTCACTGGTAGATGGAGATTATTCGGATTCAGCGTCTCATTTTGATGAAAAATATATAGATAAAAGTGAAGGCATCCCGCTTGATACAGAAATATTGTTAAATAATTTATTTAAGTACCGTGATGAAATTAAGCGAGAATCAAGCTCTGCTTCTAATATTAACAACCTTCGTGAACAGGTATTTAATGATTGCATTTTAGCTGCCCAAAAACCTAGCGGATTATTCACTTTGACTGCCCCGACGGGGCTAGGCAAAACACTGGCATTGATGGCATTTGCATTGGCACATGCCAAGGAGCATCATCACAGAAGAATTATAATTGTTTTGCCTTTTGTAAGCATTATCGAGCAAAACTCTAAAATCTATCAAGACATTGCAGGGCAAAATGTTGTTTTAGAAGATCACAGCTTAGTTAAACACACAGAAGAGACTCGCTTATTTTCTGAGCGTTGGAGTGCCCCAATTATCGTCACAACCTCTGTCAAGTTCTTTGAAGCGTTATTTGCCAACAAACCAACTGATTGTCGACGGTTGCATAATATTACAAATAGCATAATTGTATTTGATGAAGCTCAAAGCTTACCTAACGAACTAATATCTGCAACATTGGATACTGTTAATGCACTTTGTAGGCGGTATAAATGTACTGTAGTTTTTTCAACAGCGACGCAGCCATCCTTCTCCTACAGACCAGAAGTTGATTGGAAACCATTTGAGATTATGCGAAATGCAGATTCACTATATTTACGAACACGTCGCGTTTGTGTCAACTGGCGAACAACGACACCTATCAATCTAGCAATAATTGCTGCAGAAATTGCCCAAGCAGACAGTGCGTGTGCAATAGTAAACTTGAAGCGCCATGCACGTCGATTATATGATGAGCTTGATAAATGTTGTAGTAATAAAGACAGCCTTTTCTATATTTCCACTAACATGTGTCCTGCCCACCGTTCTGATGTGCTTAATAAGATTAAGCAGCGACTAAAAAATAAGCAACCTTGTCGGCTAATATCTACCCAATGTATAGAAGCCGGAGTTGATGTGGATTTTAATGTGCTTTATCGTGCTCTTGCTCCACTAGATAGTATCATTCAAGCGGCCGGCAGGTGCAACCGCAACGGTGTACAAGATGACGGAGTATTACATGTATTTATACCAGATGAACCCGGACACCTTTATCCTGGCGATTATTATGAAAATGCAGCAAATAAAGTGCTGATGATGCTTTCAAGAGGGGATATCGATTTGCAAAATATACAGCACATTGAAGAATATTATAGACTACTATTTCAAGAATCTCAGGACAAACGAGCCCTAACAGAAGCTATTAATTGCAGTAATTTCAAAGAGGTAGCAACTCAGTATAAGCTTATAAATAAGCAAGGTGTACAAGTTATTGTGCCATATCACATTGCTGCTTATAAAGAAATTCAGGCAGAGTTATCGACAGGCATGACAAAGGCTCTCATGGCAAAAGCACAGGGTATCACGGTAGGTGCATTTATAAGTGATAAATTGTTAGAACTCTGCGAGTTGATACCCTATTATATTCATGGTAAACCAGTCGGAAGTGGTTGGTATCTGCTGTGCAATGATGAAGCATATGACAAGAAGCTTGGCTTGATACTTGAGGAGAGCGAAGTAAAAACAATGGTATAATATTATGAAAACAAATGAGAAAGGAGTGATTGAGTGGATATTGTGTTAGAATTTTGGGGTGATTTTGCATGCTTTACAAGGCCGGAAGCAAAGGTGGAGAGACTAACATATCCTGTGCCCACGCCTTCTGCTGTTCGAGGTGTATTGAGTGCAATATATTCAAAACCAACTGAGTTTTACTGGCAGATTAACAAAATAGAAGTTCTTAAGCCGCTGCGCTATATAACTTTTAAGCGAAATGAAATCAAGAAGATTATTTCAAAATCGCCTATACTTGTGGAGAATGAGCGGACACAGCGACAAACAGTTGCGTTAAAGGATGTGCACTATCGTGTGACTGCTACGATTGTAAAGCGGGAGAGTTTCGCGGGCAACTTGATACAGCTATACGAGCAAGCTAACCGTAGGATTAAAAGTGGCAAGTGTTTTTTTCAGCCTTATCTAGGTTGCCGTGAATTCGTTTGTTATTTTGGAGTGAGTGACGGTTCTAAAAAGCCTATAGACTTTGATTTAGATTTAGGATATATGCTCTATGATGTTTTTGATCTGCATAGCTATGTAGTTGATACTAAGGCAAACCCCAATGTATCAGTATTCCATGCACAGCTACAACAAGGCGTGCTCTGTGTACCAGATTATGACAGTGGCAAGGTATTAAAGCCATGAGGGGGTGAAATTAAGTGCTCAATGAATTGTACAAATATTCTATAGATAATGGCATATCAAGCAAGTCGGGGTTTAAGAAAAAGAGTATAAAGGCATATATACTTCTGTCGGAAACGGGAAAATTCATAGGGTTTGACCCGGGGTCATCAGAAAAAGTCATGTGCCCTAATATTGGTAGTGCTGCTCAAGGGCCAACAAAGTGCAACTTTATTGCCGAAAAAGCTGGCATTGTACTCGGAATGGGGACTAAAAGTAATGAAATTACGAAACGTAATTTCTATTTGCAAATGCTAGGCTTGGCAAAGGTAAGCGAACCTCTTTTTGCAATCTGTGAAAGAGCATTAACAGGTAAAGAGCAGCTGGACAATATGCAAACTGCATTTGAGAAATCTAAGTATAAAGCTGCTGATGTTTTAAGTCTTCAAGTTGGGGAGATGCGATTGGAGCAAAGTAAGCAGTATTACGACTGGTGGGATGAATTCCGAACATCCAGGGCTGATAATAACGGGACAAAAGCAACAAAAAAACAAGCTCGTTGCATGATTACAGGTGCACTCACAACGCCTAGTGGCACAGTTCCCAAAGTTTCAGGATTGCGTGTGGTTGGTGGCCATAGTTCTGGCGATGCTTTAATATGCTTTGATAAACCCGCGTTTTGCTCTTACGGTTTAGAACAAGCTGCCAATGCTGCGGTGTCTGAAAAGGCTATCGCAGCGATCAATGCGGTACTAGAGACCATGTTAAGGGATGCACCAAGCTTAGCAGGGACGAAATTTGTACATTGGTACAAAAAAGAAGTACCTAAAGAGTTAGATTTCTTGACCTTATTTAATGATCAAGCATTTAAATTCGATGAACCTGATGAACCTGATGAGGAGATGGCTGAGGAAAGTCATGAGGTAAATAAGGCAGCCTTAAAATCTCAGGCAGATCAACTGATTAAAAGTATTGAGGATGGAATTGCACCTGAAAAACTTGATAATATATACTACATACTTATGCTATCAGGAGCAAGCGGGCGTATAATGGTTCGTAGTTATTTACAGGGCAGTTATGAGGATCTTTATAATAATTTCAAACAGTGGTTTTCTGATTTACATATAGTAAGCGCAAACGGTAAGGGGTTTACTCGTGTCCCAAAGCTGTATGCTATGTATTTTAGGCTTCTCAAGGTAGAAAAATCAACACAGAATACTAGTGATCGCATGGCAAAAGAACTATCTGGATTAGACATGCAGATAAAATTTTCAATAATCAATAATACACCACTACCGGATAATGTGGCTATGAAAGCTTTAAATTATATTCGTTCCAAAATGCTTGAATCTAGCGAGAGTAGTAACGAAAATACACCTGATACGGTGGCATGTCAATGGCTTAAAGTATGGCTCAATCGGAGGAACAGACAACAAGGAGGTGAAAATGTGATTCAAGAATCATTAAACCAACATAACCCCAGCATTGCTTACCAAGCAGGGCGTATGATGACTGTGTATGCAGCTATACAAGCGGATGCATTGGGGCGCGATCTAGGTGCAGGTATCATTCAACGATACTATGCATCAGCCAGCACTTCGCCCGCATTAGTACTAGGTAAGCTTTCCGTACTTTCCCAATATCATCTTTCTAAAATAGAGAACAAAGCGTTTGTAAATCGCTACGAAAGGATGCTATCAGAGATAGCAATTCAAATAGGCACGTCTCTACCCACCACGTTAAACTTAGAGAAGCAATCGCAATTTGCACTAGGCTACTATCAACAGAGAGCAGCTATTTATACAAGTAAAACGAAAGATTAAGGAGGAAAATTTATGAGTTTACAAAATCGCTATGAATTTTTATTTTATGTGGAGTGCATCGATGGTAATCCAAATGGCGACCCCGATATGGGTAATTCTCCCCGTATGGATCCACAGGATATGCACGGTTTTATAACTGATGTAGCATTAAAGCGTAGGATTCGTAACTATGTGCAAGCAGCATACTCTGATGAACCAGGCATGCAAATTATTGTGCGCAACGCAACAAATATCAACAAATTCATTGCTTTGGCTAATGAAAAATCAAACTGCTCAGTCGAAGAAAAGAAAAAAGAAAAATCGAAGGTTAGAGTTGAAGCAGCTAGGGTTTGGGCATGTGATAATTTTTATGATGTACGCACATTTGGAGCAGTACTGTCAACAGGAAAAAATGCAGGACAAGTGCGTGGTCCCGTCCAATTGACATTTGCTCGCTCTATTGATGCAATTCTACCATTAGATATTTCAATTACAAGAATGCAAGTTGCCGACAAAGCAGGTAATGCCAACACAGTAGAGGAGTTTCAAAAATGGGAAGATGAATCGGATGAATCAAAGCTACGCACGATGGGTAGAAAACAGTTAATCCCATATGGATTATATGAAGCGAGAGGCTTTGTAAGTGCAAATCTTGCTGAGCAAACAGGTTTTGCTGAAAGTGATTTGACGAAATTATTCGAATCAATCTTGAATATGTACGAGCATGATCGCTCTGCCAGTAAAGGACAAATGTCGGTTATATCACCTCTGATTATATTTAAGCATATAGGCACAGACAGCAATGAAACTCAACGGCTACGCCAAGCAAAGCTAGGATGCGCACCTGCACACAAGCTATTCGATTTAGTAAGCGTTAGCAAAAACAAGAATGTTGAATTCCCTAGATCTTATAAGGATTATTGTGCCACGATTGATTTAGCAAGATTACCTTCTGGTGTTGAAGTTGGTTTCATTGGTAGCGCAAACGAGACAATTGCTTGGAATCATATCCCAGATAGTTGCTCGTGGTTAAATGGTTATGACAACGAGTGAGAATATACCGCTTTCTTACTTGTCTCAATATGGGTATTGCCCACGTAGAGCAGGTATGCTATTGCTCGATCAAGTATGGCAAGATAATGAATATACGGCAGAGGGAAACGCTGGACATGAGAATGTTCACACCGAGGGGATAGAGAAACGCAGGGAAATAATAAAACTAAAAGACATTGTAGTTGCCAGTAATCGCATGGGGATTCAAGGCAGGTGTGATTGTGTGGAGTTGCACGCTGATCTTGACGGCGTACATGTTCCTTATGCAAAAGGGTTGTTTAAGATTTATCCTATTGAGTATAAGCATGGAGTTCAGCGGGACGAAATTGAATATAATATGCAGTTATGCGCACAAGCTATGTGTCTTGAGGAAATGACAGGTGCAGTTATAACGGAAGGTGCTATTTTCTACATCGACGCCCATAGGCGCTTTAAGGTTTTATTTACAAATCAGCTAAGAGAACTTGTTTCAACTGGGTCAGCAGATTTGCATGATATGCTAGCCAAAGGCATTGTGCCTAAAGCACGTTATACGGCGAAATGCAAAAAGTGCTCGTTAAATGATTATTGCGCACCAAGGATGAAGCGCAGCGCACTAGAATATAACAAAAATGTTATAAAAATAGCGTGCTGTGAGGGGGATACGCCTTGAAGAAGTTGCAGAATGTTCTGTATATCCTGACGCCAAACTCTTACTTGCATTGCCAGAATGAAACCATAGCAGTTCATGTTGGTGGCGATGAAAAAGTTCGTATACCCAGCCACACAATTGAATCGATCGTTTGCTATGGAAACACAACTGTATCTACACCTTTTATAGCTTTTTGTGGTGAGCGCAATATAGGTCTCAGCTTCATGTCTGATTATGGGCGATTTTATGGTAGAGTTAATGGACCAGTATCAGGGAACGTTCTATTGCGTAGAGGGCAATATCGATTAATGGATGATGCTGATTATTCAGTGAACTTTGTTCGGTTGTTAATGTACGGGAAATTGAGCAATAGTAAAAATTTACTGTTGCGCAGTGCACGGGAACATGAAGGTATAGAAGAAAGCGGTTTATTAAGGGATACGGCTTTGCAACTTGCTCATTTTGCCCAAAAGCTTCAAGGTATTGATTCGATTGATAGCTTAAGAGGAATTGAAGGTGTAGGGGCTAGTACATACTTCGGTGTGTTTGACCACATGATAAAGGCGCAAAAGAGTGACTTCTTCTTTAATGGTAGAAGTAAATATCCACCTGAAGATAATGTTAATTCTGTCCTCTCGTTCCTATATATACTTTTAAAAAATGATGTTCAATCTGCGTTAGAGGCAGTTGGGTTAGATCCTGCTGCGGGGTTTATGCATACGTTGCGCCCAGGGAGGGCCTCGCTAGCATTGGATTTAATGGAGGAACTTCGTGCTCCTATTTGTGATCGGCTAACGATATCGTTAATCAATCTGAAACAGATAAGCAATACAGGATTTCATTATGAACCAAGTGGAGTAAAACTATCTGATAAGGCAAGGCGGGTTGTAATTGACGCATGGCAAAGGAGAAAGAAGGAGGAAATATTACATCCATTCTTGGATAAGAAGATTCAAATTGGTTTAATACCATTTGCTCAAGCTCAATTGTTGGCCCGAAATATTCGAGGTGACTTAGACGCATATCCACCTTTTATTTGGAGATGATTTAAATGATGATGCTTATCACCTATGATGTTGATTTTACCGATAAGAGCGGTGCGTCTCGTTTGCGAAAAGTTGCAAAGATATGCACAAACTACGGTGTGAGAGTTCAAAATTCTGTTTTTGAAATGTTTATTGACCCAGCCCAACTCGTTGCAATCAAGAGCGAATTTTCTAAAGTGATAGACCCAACTAAAGATTCTGTCCGTTTCTATAACCTTGGGAATAATGGAGAGCACAGGGTTGAATATATGGGTATTGATGATTCTATTCATCAAAGAGATACGCTTATACTTTAACGCAGATCGGAATCATACATAAAACATTAGGGAGGTTCGCGCATAAAAAGGCCAATAAACTAGTAACTTTTATTCAAAAGTGATTAGGATTAGGCAATACTCTCTAAAATGCTATGAATATCTACAGTTTATTGTATGAATTTTGTTCATTTTTGCGGTCGCCCCTCACGTAGGGGCGTGAATTGAAACCGGTTAACTTCAAAGGTTCGTATGCTAGTTGAGGCAGTCGCCCCTCACGTAGGGGCGTGAATTGAAACCATTTGGTTTTATCGGTTGTCGTTTCTGCTGCAGTCGCCCCTCACGTAGGGGCGTGAATTGAAACTTTAACATATAGAAAAAGCATATCAGTAGATGAGGTCGCCCCTCACGTAGGGGCGTGAATTGAAACATCTTGTATCCTCTGATTTACGCTGCGCTTATCAAGTCGCCCCTCACGTAGGGGCGTGAATTGAAACTTTCAGAATTTGTGCAAGCAGTTTAGAAAGGAGGTCGCCCCTCACGTAGGGGCGTGAATTGAAACTGTTATCCCTGATACTGTCCCTGTTGCGTAACAGGTCGCCCCTCACGTAGGGGCGTGAATTGAAACTTACTAATTATTGAGCAGTTAGAAGCAGTTTTGACGTCGCCCCTCACGTAGGGGCGTGAATTGAAACAAGGTTAAATTCTGAGAAGTATTCCCGGCGTTCGGAGTCGCCCCTCACGTAGGGGCGTGAATTGAAACTTGGAGAAAAACTAGGCTTGCCATATAAACTGGCGTCGCCCCTCACGTAGGGGCGTGAATTGAAACAGAAAAACAGCTTAGTTATGCCGGGGCAAAACTTGTCGCCCCTCACGTAGGGGCGTGAATTGAAACATGGGTTGTGCCATTTTCTCGCAATCTTCACTAGGGTCGCCCCTCACGTAGGGGCGTGAATTGAAACTATAGAGGAAGGAAGAAAGCCTGGGGATGCTCCAGTCGCCCCTCACGTAGGGGCGTGAATTGAAACTCTAAATGAACTTTATCCGCATAGATATGGAAGGTCGCCCCTCACGTAGGGGCGTGAATTGAAACCTGGCACTCTAAAAACAGGTTTATGAGGAATACAAAAGGGTCTAATTGGAGAAATGCCAATGAGACTCTTTTTTTGCATGCAGATAAATAAGATTTAGTTAAAAATAGTCAATTTGGGTACGTAGCTTCAAGGCTTTGCGGCCCTTTTTTTATGCAACATTATCATAGTATTATGCGATGGGAGGGTTAAATATGGTGATAAAATAGGAAATTAAATTATTGCATGGCAAAGCGAACTTCCCGTAAGATGCATAGATTCTGGATCAATATAACTTTTGCGTTTCAATAGATTGGGTTGGGATGATGTACTGCATGGCAAGTAAGGCGGTATGTGTTTTCAGTAGCCTCGAAAAATAGTAATGCGTTTATAGTTTACATATTTTATAAAATATAAAGCAAATATAAGGGTAATAGCATAGAAAGATTTATTAGAGGACAAACAGGAGGTTAGATAGTGTGTGCCAAAAGAAAATCAAAGAAAAAAAAGTGGTTTGCAATTGTTATTATTACAATTATAGCAGTCGGTGCTGCTGCAGCCTTTCTTAGGCAAACAGCATCAATATCTTATGAAGAAGTAGTTGCCAAAACTGGTGATATAACGACCTATTATACCTTTTCAGGAAATGTGGATACAAAGAACCGTCAAAATGTAACTTCTCAAAAGGTGATGCAAGTCTCCGAAATTAGAGTCAAAGAGGGGGAAAAGGTTACAGAGGGTACTGTCTTAATCAAAACAACAATAGGGGATGAAATCAAAGCTAAAATCAGTGGCGAGATTGCGAATCTAAATCTGGAAGAAAACGATCAGGTCATGGCAGGAATTAAGTTATTAGAAATCGTTGATTACGATAATCTAGAAATCCAGGTTAAGGTAGATGAATATGACTTAGCGGCCTTGGAAAAAGGCAAAGAAACAACTGTCACAATAGGCGCCCTAAATAAAGAGATTAAAGGCAAAATCAGCAGTATGTCTAGGGAAGGGCAGATCGTGAATGGGGTAACATTTTTTCAGGCAATTATTGACCTTGAAAAAGATGAGAGTATTAGAATTGGAATGTCAGCAGAAGTAAAACTTATAAGTAATCATGTCAGCGAAGTTGTCACCTTACCTATGAAAGCTATACAATTTGACGATAATAACAAGCCTTATGTTCTTAAAAGAGATGATAAAAACGCTGTAGTTCAAACGGGAATTACCACTGGCATAAATGATGGGACAATAGTTCAAGTCAAAAGTGGCGTTGTCAGTGGAGAAACAATTCTGTATGCAAAGGTTACGCCAGCAGAAGATATTGGCTTCCCTGGCCGTGGTTCAAATAGAGGAGATGTAAAGGGAAATGGTATTAGCGGAGGTGGTGATTAATGGACGAAGTACTTAATATGAATAATATCTGCAAGAGCTATTATATGGGAGCGGAAGAGTTGGAGGTTTTGCATAACGTAAATTTAAAGATTCATACGGGGGATTTTTTGTCTATACTCGGGCCCTCGGGTTCTGGAAAATCCACTTTGATGAATATCATCGGCTGTCTTGATGTACCGACAGCCGGAAAGTATCTTCTTTCGGGCAATGATATTGACGATCTTGATGAAATTGAACTGGCTAAGGTACGCAACAAAGAGATAGGTTTTGTATTTCAGAGCTTCCAGCTTTTACCCCGAATATCTGCCCTCCACAATGTGGAACTCCCGTTAATTTATAGTGGTTTGCCATCTCCAGAGCGCAAAAAACTGGCTGGGGAAATCCTCAAAAGGGTTGGTTTAGCGGATAAAATACAAAATCTGCCCAATCAGCTTTCCGGCGGACAGCAACAGCGGGTCGCTATTGCAAGAGCCCTAGTTACAGAACCGTCGATCCTCTTGGCAGACGAACCGACAGGGGCCTTAGACCAAAAAACCGGATCACAGGTCGTAGAGCTTTTCGAACAGTTAAATAGGGAAGGCAGAACAATTATTATGATTACACATGATAGCAATATTGCCCGTCGCGCTAGGAGAGTTATCCACATTTTAGACGGGCATTTAACTGAAGTGGAGGTCTAATGGCAGATGCTACTTGAAAGTATAAAGATGTCCTGGGACAATATTATTAATAATAAACTTCGTTCTTTTCTAACAATGCTTGGTATCGTAATTGGGGTAGCATCAATTATTGCCTTAATTACTATTGTTCAGGGGGCAACAAGCAGTATCAGCAATCAGGTTACTGAACTTGGTGCTAATAAAATTATAATTAACGTTATGGGTACCCCTCTTAAACAAGGCCTTAACCAAGATGATATAGCAAATATCTCCAAACTGGATAATATAAATGGGATTTCGCCTACAATTTCTAGAAAATCCGGAATAGTTTTTCATAACAAGGTAATGGAAAACGTAACAGTTCAAGGGAAAAATGAAGTTTACTTCCAGACGGATGCAAGTTTGCTTAATTCCGGAAGAGCTATAAATATTTTGGACTTAGAAAGTAGAAATCAAGTTGCTATTATAGGAAGTAATATTGTTGATGAGCTTTATTATGGGATTGATCCTGTGGGCACAGATCTAACGATAAACGGCACAACTTTTACTGTCATAGGTACACTGGCAGCTTCAAGCGGTTTTGGCGCGGAATCAAATAATGATAAGGTAGTCATTCCCTACACAACTGCTCTGCGTGGTTTAGGGGTAAAAAATATCAAAAACCTTGATGTATTCTTGGTAGATACCAGCTTGGCTGATGACACCGTAATGGAGATTAAAGGAGTGCTAACTCCGGCCTTTAACTATAAAGAAAACGCCTATACAGCATTTAATATGGGGGATATGATTGAGTCTTTTGAATCGATTATGTCCATAATGTCGCTGCTTCTGGCCGGAATTGCTGCAATTTCACTTTTTGTCGGTGGGATTGGTATTATGAATATGATGCTTGTTTCTATAATTGAACGTACAACTGAAATTGGTTTGCGCAAAGCCTTAGGTGCAACGCCTAATATAATCCAGCTTCAATTTATCATTGAGTCCATCTTCCTTTCCCTGATTGGCGGACTCATAGGATTAATACTCGGTGCTCTTATTGCCTATGTTTCGTCAATTCTTATTGGCATAGGTTTTTCAATCTCCATAGCAACTATTTTCCTCGCAGTAGGATTTTCAGCAGCAGTTGGTATTGTATTCGGATACATGCCTGCCAGAAAAGCCAGCAGATTAAACCCTATTGATGCACTTAGAAGTTTATAATCCAGTATCTAAAAATATTTAAATAATTGTGCGATGTTTTCTAGGCGATCCCATGGGTTATGCACCTAGCTAGTTCCCCCTCAGTTAAGTAGGTAAAATAATTATTATGTAAAGCAGGTAACCGTATTGCATTAGGGAGAAAGAGTATTAAGGTTTATTTACATAATTTGCAGTAAGTATATTGTTTGGAAAGATTAATTTATTCCGCCCGCGGAAATATGTGGTAATTTTGTTGGATGACGGTCGCTTAAACGATTGAATATACGGTATAGGTACAGTCAGAGCAGTATTAGCAACAATTGAAGTAAAAGGATTAGAGGGGATACATCATGATGAGCAGCTATTCTGCAATTCTGGGGCTAATATTTATTTTAAATATGCTATTTGCAATTATTGTTATTTTTCGGGAAAGAAGGGATGTGGGGTCCACCTGGGCGTGGTTGCTGGTTTTGTTTTTCATTCCCGTTCTTGGGTTTGCCTTATATATGCTTTTAGGGCAAAACCTCAGTCGCTATAGACTCTTTCAATGGAAATATCTAAACAAGACTGGAATTACTGAAATGCTAACAGCCCAATTTGATCAAATTGGTTCACACCAGTATGAATTTGGCAATCAAGTTTCTCAAAAACATAGGGAATTAGTTTATATGCATTTAATAAATAATAATGCCTTATTGACTGAAGATAATCAAGTTGAATTATTCACCGACGGTCATAAGAAGTTTGAGCAGCTATTTAAAGATATTGAAGGAGCAAAAGATCATATTCATTTACAGTACTATATTATTAAAAAAGATACACTGGGGATAAAACTGATAGAAGCTCTAACCAGGAAAGCAATAACTGGGGTAAAGGTAAGGATTTTATATGATGATCTTGGTTCAAGAGGTTTACCAAAACGACTATTTAAAGAACTTATTAAAGCTGGTGGGGAGGTTGAAGTATTTTTTCCTACTAAGTTTCGTTTCATAAATCTGCGGCTAAACTACCGCAATCACCGCAAGTTAGTGATTATTGATGGGAAAATCGGTTATATGGGTGGCCTTAACGTAGGCAATGAATATCTTGGTTTAAATCCTAAATTTGGGTATTGGCGTGACAATCATTTGAAAATACAGGGAACCGCTGTTCGTGACATTCAAACCAGATTTATCTTGGATTGGAATCAGGCAGCTATGCGGGATATATATTATGATCCAAGGTATTTCCCGAAAAACGCTTCGCCAGAAAATGTGGGGCTGCAAATCGTCACTAGTGGACCTGATAGTGAATGGGAGCAGATTAAAAATGGTTATATTAAAATGATTTCATCAGCGAAACAATCGGTGCTGATCCAAACACCATATTTTATTCCAGATTCCAGTATATTAGATGCATTGCGGATAGCCTGTTTATCTGGTATTGAGGTAAAAATAATGATCCCTAATAAACCGGACCATCTGTTTGTATATTGGGCAACCTTGTCTTATATTGGTCAATTGCTTAAGGCAGGGGCCACTGTCTATATTTATGAAAATGGTTTTGTTCACGCAAAAACTCTGATTGTAGATCAAGAGGTTGCTTCTGTAGGAACGGCCAATATTGATATTAGAAGCTTTAAATTAAATTTTGAAGTAAATGCCTTTATTTATGATCTGGGAATTGCCAAGCAACTAACAAAAGCATTTAATAAAGATGTTGAGAAATCCAAACTACTAACTGTGGAACGATACGAACAACGGTCGTTATGGGTGCGCTTTAAAGAAAACATATCAAGACTGCTATCACCCATACTGTAGTGACAATGAGAATCTAGACATCACCCAAAGAAGAAACCAGCAGTTAAAATTAACTATTTATAATGTAAAGGAATATACAGATATTTAGTATCTGTAATAATCTGCGATACCTGATGCTATACTTTGAGCCATCTTTGTTTGGAAATTATCATCATTCAGCAAAGCCTCTTCTTGGGGGTTGGAGATGAAAGCGGTTTCAACTAAGATAGATGGCATATTAGTTGTCCTTATTACTGCAAAACTTCTTTCATGCACACCCCGCTCAACTGTACCAGCCGTTTTAACCACATTATTTAGAATGGCACGAGCTAACTTTACTCTTTCTGAGTTTTGGTATTCCAAATTACCAGAAGCATAAAAGTATACAGACGATCCTTTGGCAGTACTGCTATAGGACGCATTGGCGTGAATACTGACAAAAAGATCAGCACTAACCCTATTGGCCAAATCCGATCTCCCATATAAATCTAAATAAGTAGTTCCTGTTCTTGTCATTACAACTTCTGCACCCTGTTCTTTAAGTAGCTGGGCAGTTTTTAGGGCTATCTCCAACACAACTTGGGATTCTTGTGTTCCCGATGGTCCAATAGCCCCAGAATCAAAGCCTGAAGCACTGATTCCACCATGGCCAGGGTCGAGTACAATGGTTTTACCGTGCAATACTGCTGTTGTGAGAAAAATCCCAACAACCTGCCCATCGTTAAATGATTCCAGACTGTAGGATGCTGGCTTATTTAAATCCAGCACCACTCGTGATGTTTCATTGTCTAACTGTCCGACCCGAATTGAACTAATAATATCGTTAGCTATTGTTTCTTCACGTTGCTCTGGGGGTACTCCACTTATCTGGGTATTTGGAATATCAACAACTAATCTGCGAGGATTTCCCAGTGTAAAGCTTGACGGAGATAGTTGGGTATTTCCCTGAATAAAAATTACAGGTTTATCATCAATAATCTCAAATAATACATTTGTCAAAGTCGGATAATCATATTCTAAATCGGTAGCTGGTAATCGGCCAACGTAGTCTCTATAGTAATCGCTTCCCCGGGAAACAACTTCAGACTGTATGGAAACTAAAGGACCATATATCCAACCGGCTTTGTGGTCGCTTAATTTTACCTGATACCAATCTTGATCTTGGCTAAGCACAGGAAGGCTATCTCCAACGTTTACCTTGCTTACTACTTCATTACTTAACCCGGGACCAGACCGAACATTAACCACATTCCCTATTACTAAGGCAGTTTCGCGCTGTGTGCCGCTACCACCGCCTTCTGAAGGTTCTTGTTCGTCCTCATCTATTATCTGTACAAGCCATCCAGCTATCCAGCCAAAGGAGTCCTGGGATAGTTTGACCTTGTACCACACTTCATTGTTGCTGTCAGTCTCACTACTGGTTAATTCAACCCTTGTTCCTTCACTAAGTTTAGTCAGTTCTGGATATCTCATATCAGGACCGGTGCGAACGTTCACAACATTCTCTTTAACTATACCTTCGAACACTTCTTGGGGGTATAATTGCATATTAATAGATACAATATTGGTCTTTTCATCCCAACCTACTTCTGAACCGATAGCTTCACTGATAAAGCGTAGTGGTACTAAAGTTCTTGCATCTTTAAGTACCGGTTGTGTATCCATCTTTAATTCGGAGCCATTCATTTTTGCAGTATTTTTACCAATCCACAAAGTCACTTCTTTATTATTAAAGGAAATATTGACTTTTTGTTCTTCACCATCCCAACTGATAGATGCGCCCAATTCCTCAATAATAAAGCGGATGGGAACCATAGTGCGGTTGTTATTATCAATATAAGGCGGACTATCAAAGTTGATCTGCCTGCCATTAACTTGTATTTTTAACTGGGTATCGGAATCATCTTCAACGTTAGGATTAGAGACAAGCTTAGCATAATCATCAATAATCCAGCCTTTTGTTCCGTCGGGAAGTTTAACTTGATACCAGCCATCTTGCTGAGACAAAACGGGTAGCTTGGTTCCTTCAGAGTATGTATTTAGTAACGTGTAATCGGTACCCGGACCGGTCCTAATATTAACATAGCTGCCGGTAATGACTAAAGTTTTTGTTTCATTGGCAGATAGGGGGGTAGGGAATAAAGCCATGGACAGAGATAGAAGTAACAATAGAAAGGTAAAGTATACTAATGAATTTTTAGTTATAAATTTTTTCAATTTAATTTTCCTCCACAATTACAAAGAGATGATCTACTGATATAATTCGACAATGTTCTCAATTCTTGAAAGGAAGAGTAAATTCCTGCTGGCTAGTATATAATGTTCACAATGATATAATGCAGATTAGTGAGGGGAAATTTTATAGTGTTTGAGGGAGCTGTATGATGAAAATGTCATTAAAAAAAACTTTACCAATTTTTTTTTTATTACTAGCTGTTTCAGTGGCGATATATGCTTTTCAATATTATAGCAGCATATTTAACGAACAAAATCTAAAAGCAATTGATATTCAACTGATTAACGGTAATGCTATTTCAGATGACAATACTTTGGAGCATTTTTTACTGTCATCAGAGAACAGGGCAAACCTTGCTCTAGCTTTAGCCTCTGTTAATAAAACGGATTTTAAGCCACAGCAGATTATCCAACAATATAGTATGATCTTACATAACAGACGGGGTTTTTCCCGAGAATACACCTTGTTTTTTACTGAAGATGCATCTGTGCTTCTAGAGAAACATCAGGAAAACGATTCATTATATAAGGTAGAGGAACCAAATTTTTTCTATAGCCATGAAGGATTCCGGGACATTTACTCCGAACGTCTTACGCCTGCGTTACAGGTAAATCTTAATGAAGACCAGGTGCCGTTTTTTAAAATAGACGAGCGTTGGAGCTATTTAAGATATGATGGACAGTGGATTTCAGAAGATTTGGATCTTGACAAAGATGCAGTAAATAACAATGTTGTAACTATTAACACAAGTAAAGACAAATTGGCGGTGCGAACTGATAAGGCTCCTGATCATTCTCATTTAAAAGTTGTCGA
Source organism: Bacillota bacterium (assembly GCA_016278515.1). Classification (GTDB taxonomy): domain Bacteria; phylum Bacillota; class JADQBR01; order JADQBR01; family JADQBR01; genus JADQBR01. The sequence goes on along the minus strand of JADQBR010000060.1, from coordinate 10,207 downwards.
GCTCGCTACCGACGAAGTTGTTTTTGAAGATGAGGTGGATTTAAATCAACTACCTTTTCCAGATGCAAACGGCAGGTACAATTATGAATTATCATTGGTTTGGAATGATGAAAGCAAGTTTTATCGAGGAGAAGCTGTAATTAACATCCCTGTAATAATAGATCTACCTGCGAAATTTGTATTTTCTAAAGAACGGATTACTCAGGGAGAATTGCTTGAAATATCTGTTTACAACGTGGCAGATACTGAGGACATTTTCGTTGAGCAATCTATATATAATGATTTTCGCATGTTTAACCAGGACGGTTTTATAAGAGGGTATATTCCTACAAACTATAGCACTGAGCCCGGACACTATCAAATAAAATACGGCAGTAGGAAAAAAGGGATAGAATTTTCTCAAGAAATTGAGGTTGTTGCACATAGTTACCGTATTCAACATCTAACTATCGATGAGGAGATAGAGCAAGAAACAAGAAATGATGCTGCATATGATGAGTTTGCCAAATACTTTACCCCTGTCCGAAAACAATCTGAACCAAATAGATATTATACGGAACCTTTTATTCTGCCAGCTAAAGGTCGTCTCACTACGGAATTTGGGCAAACACGTTATGTTAATGGTGAGCCAACTTCCTCCAGACATTCTGGATTGGATATAGCTGCACCTAAAGGAACAGAGATTAAAGCCACGAATCGTGGCAAAGTAGTATTGGCTATGCCGCTAATCCTCACGGGTAATACCATCGTAATAGACCATGGGGAAGGATTATTTAGCGTCTATTATCACATGCATGAAAGTTTCGTGACTGTTGGTGAAATCGTTGAACGGGGTCAGAAGATTGGAATCGTTGGAACAACCGGTTTTTCCACAGGACCTCATCTGCACTTTATTTTATCCTATTATACTATGAATATTGAACCTGGTTTTCTCATAGTAGAACAACCGATTACATTTGCCAATTATCTAAAGTTTATGCAAAATTAGAATTGCAAGGCAAAAAAAGGAGGTAAAAAAATATTGAAAGTTGGTGTTTCATCATTTATACTAAAGCTTGACCAAGTTACTAATTTAGCAAGTTAAAGTAATGAAAAGTTAAAGTGATGAAACAAGGAGGCCGAAAAAATGAAGAGAAAAATGTTACTGGTTATAGCATTGTTGGTAATGGCAGTGGCAGTTACTGGGTGCGGTAATGAAAGTAAGGGAACGGTTAAACTTGGACTATCGTCCTGGATAGGCTATGCTCCATTACATATTGCGGCGGAAAAGGGCTTTTTTGAGGAGAACGGTGTGGATGTTGAACTGCAAGTAATAGAAAGCGTTTCCGAACGGAGAACTGCGTTAGCTGCTGATCAAATACAGGGATTTGCTTCAACAGTAGATACCCACATTATGACAGCAGCAGCAGGTGTTCCCGTGGTACAGGTGCTGGCACTTGATACTTCCTTTGGCGGTGATGGTGTGGTTGCTAAGGAAGAGTATAACAGCATTAAAGATTTAGCCGGGGAAAAAGTGGCTATGCACACAGGCGGTGGTGCAAGTTACTTCTGGATGCAGTATCTGCTTGACAGAGAAGGTATGAAATTATCTGATTTAGAAATAGTGGATATGAGTGCGGGCGACGCCGGTGCAGCATTTGTCGCAGGCAGAGTAGAAGCAGCCGTAACTTGGCAGCCATGGTTAACTAAAGCTGAAGAGACTGATTTCGGCAAAGTATTGGTATCCAGCGACGAAACTCCCGGTGTTATTGTTGACTCACTAGGTTTACGTCAAGACTTTGTGGAACAAAGTCCCGAAGCAGTACAGGGGATAGTGGATGCATGGTTTGATGCCTTACAATTTGCTAAAGAGAGCCCCGAAGAGGCAAACAAAATCATGGCTGAAGCCATGGGACAGACTGTAGAAGAATTTGAAGCTACCTTACCCGATGTAAAATTCTATGATAAAGCCTTAAATCAAGAATATTTCGGCAGTGCTGACAATCCCGGATTTTTATGGGAAGTAAGCGAAAAGGCTGCTGACCTTTGGCTGGCGGAAAAGCTGATCGACAGTAAGCCGGCAATAGGAGATACTATTAATGGAAGTTTTGTTCAGTAACAATTGAAAGTAAAGGGGCCGAATGGCGTAGATGCTCGGCTCCTTTTTTACAGTTTAACGGCATTATATATTTTTTTTGAGGAGGATACTCAATGGCCAGTCACAATCCCTTAATGGTTCCGCCTTTTATAAGGTTTAAACAAGCATTTAAGCCTAGAACTAGTATCAAGAGACGCAGCTATATCTTACTTGGCACGGTAGGTTTTTTACTAATCTTTCTAATCTGGTCTGCATTAACCTATTCCGGTTTGATTGAACCTTTATTCTTGCCAACACCGACAGCTATTGTCCAGGCGGCAGTAACCCTTTTTACTCAGATGGACTTTATCAGTGATATTTGGATTACGGTATTTCGGGTTATGGCTGGTTTCCTGTTAGCAACTGTTATGGCAATTCCGCTGGGAGTACTGGTGGGCACTTATAAGCCAGTTGAAGCCATGGTTGAGCCGTTAATGGCTTTTGTTCGGTATATGCCCGCATCTGCATTTATTCCTTTGTTTATTCTTTGGATAGGTGTTAACGAACCGCAAAAGATCGCTATTATCTTTTGGGGCAGCTTTTTCCAACTGGTCTTGATGGTTGCGGTTGCCACTAAAAACGTTCAGCAGGACCTGCTGGATGTCTCTTACACACTGGGGACCTCAAAATCGGCAGTGCTTTGGCGAGTAATATTGCCTTCCAGTATGCCGGCTATTCTAGATTCCCTGCGGTTGATTTTAGGTTGGGCTTGGACTTATGTTATCGTAGCCGAATTGGTAGGGGCGTCTTCGGGAATAGGTTATACCATTTTACAGTCCAGTCGGATGCTGCGAACAGCTAACATTTTGGTAGGCATTTTAACTATAGGAATATTAGGATTAATGTTCGATTACTGTTTTAAATGGCTGCACCAAGTACTCTTTCCCTGGACGGATTAAGCAACCAATGATATATTAAGTAGTAATTGCTACAGTAGCGTAAGAAATGGGTGAAACATAATGAAAACTGAGCAAAATAATTTAGTGGTAACAGGTATCACTAAGGTTTATGATAAAGGTGCAGACGCGGTTCAGGCATTAGAAGAAATCGATCTTACTGTAAAAGAGAGAGAGTTTGTGGCTTTATTAGGGCCTTCCGGGTGCGGAAAGTCTACTTTGCTAAGAATTATTGGCGGTTTGATTGAACCAACCTCAGGTACGGTGATAGCCGGCGGCAAACATGTTAATGAACCGGGTGCTGATAGGGGGATGGTTTTCCAATCTTATACCTTATTTCCATGGCTGACTGTGCAGCGAAATATAGAGTTTGGCTTAAAGGAAAAGGGTATGGACCAAGAGGAACGTGAAACCATTGCCAAGAAATATATCGAAATGGTTGGCTTAAAGGGGTTTGAGAACAGCTTTCCTAAGGCTTTATCCGGTGGGATGAAGCAGCGTGTGGCCATTGCAAGAGCACTGGCCAATGAACCGGACATATTGTTGCTAGATGAACCTTTTGGTGCGTTGGATACTCAGACGCGCAGCTTAATGCAGGAACTACTGCTGGATGTCTGGCGAGCATCTCAAAAAACCATAGTCTTTGTGACCCATGATGTTGACGAGGCCATTTTCATGGCGGACAGAGTGTTGGTAATGACTTCTCGTCCCGGCTGTATTAAGGAGATTATTAAGGTGGATTTACCGAGGCCACGAGACTATCATATTAAGACAGACCCTGTTTTTCTTGAGTATAAGCGTCGAGCCGTAGACTTAATTAGGGAAGAAAGCATAAAGGCTATGAATATTTAGAACAGGTTTCAAACTTATCAAAAACAAAATAATTATATAATAAAAGGACCCTCTTTAGGGTCCTAGAATTTTTGCACTATCAGAAATTGAAAGCAACTTTTTGATTAGCATAAATACAACTAATGCTAAGTATTTATTAATTTACTTAGGCGAAAACGTACCGCAATCAGTTTCCTGAGAGTCGGCTGCCTCAGGGGGCTGAATTTCTATGGCCGAGGCCTTACACATATCGCCATTACCCCAATACTCACAAGAGTCTACAACGCACTTTACTCTTGAAATAGGGTCACCTGTCATGGATGCTCTAGACACAATATCCCTCCTTTTGAGTTTAAGTTTTTTAACAAAGCCCATCCATTAGTGGGCACTGTTCTTCTTGACAATTTTCACACTGGCTGTAGTCCGGTTCTTCCATGGCTGTAACTGACATTACTTCACACGCATCTTGCTGTTGTTTTTCATCAGTCATCACTACACCTCCCAAGTGGTAAATTCAATAGTATTGTTATCAAAAGCGGGGGATTATATACTTGAAAAAGAGTAAAACAAAAGACTCCTTGAAAGTATATCAAGGAGTCTTTATATGGCTGAGGTGGCAGGATTTGAACCTACGCATGCTGGGACCAAAACCCAGTGCCTTACCGCTTGGCTACACCCCATTAATTAATTTCTACAAATATAGGGTCTTCAAAACAGACAAAAATATAACTGTAAAAATGTAGTAATTACAGAATTTAAATAAAAAGAGACCTCGGTATTGGTCGGGGCGAAAGGATTCGAACCTTCGACCCCATGGTCCCAAACCATGTGCGCTACCAAACTGCGCTACGCCCCGTTAACCGAAGTCACAAGTGCTATTATAGCTAATTTTTCTCCATAAGTCAATAATAATTGTGCATGTAATTTATGTAAGTTATGTAAGCTTGGTCCGCTCAAGAGGTTCAAGCGGACCAAACTCTCTGAACCTCTTATTAAGCGAATAATTTGGACAGTCCGGACAACTTCCTCGCAGGGACAGCAAAGACCAATAGAGTGTCATCGGGTCTAAGTTCGGTACAGCCATGAGGAACGATTACCTCATCCTTACGCATGATTGATACAATAACACATTCATTGGGCAGGTGGACGTCACAGAGACATTTACCGGCTAGTGACGAAGACTCGGATAAAATAAAGCTTCTAAAGCCACCATCCACTTGGGCATGACCATTAGAAAGGGTATTAACCTTAGCTGTCGCTTCCATACTATGAAGTATGCGGGAACTGTAAGCATTGATAACATCAGCGTGTTTTAGAACACCTACAATTTTAGTCGAATCATTTGGATCTACAACAGGTAAGGTTTTTACGTTGAAGAAGCTGAATACCCGAATAGCTTCCTCCAAGTTATCAATAGCCGATAAGCTTTTTACATTCCGTTGGACAACATCTTTAATTAAAATATTATCACTGTCTTCAGCTGCTCCTCTGATGGTAGAGTGGGTGACGATGCCTACTAGCTCTTCAGCCTTTGAATCCAAAACTACTAATAGGTCTACTGGTGTATTCATTAATATCTGGGTAGCTTTTTTTACATTGTCGTTTTCATAGACGAAATATTCAACCGGCCGCATGGCCAATTTAACAGGAATTCTCTCTGTTGGCCGGACGTCACTGCCGCGTAGAATATCAATACCTCTTTTAACCAATTTTACAGTATACATTGAATCTCTAACCAAAGATCCATGAATCATATAGCTGATTGAAGTGGCGGCCATCACACCGACCGCAATATGAAAGTCTCCGGTGATTTCCAGAATAATGGTGCTTGCAGTTAGGGGTGCCTGAGCGGATGCGGCGAAAATTGCTCCCATGCCGATAACGGTGTATATCAAAGGGTTGGCTACCAGGTCTGGAAAAAGATTATTTACAACAGAACCATAAATACCGCCAAGCATAATTCCTAAGTATAATGACGGAGCAAATACTCCACCCGATCCACCGGCGCCTACGGTAAGCAGTGTGGCAGTATATTTAAAAATTAAGAATAAGACCATGCTTACCAACGGGATATGACCCAATACTGCTTCCTTCATAGTTCCATAGCCTACACCTAGAACCTGGGGAAAGATAAGACCAAGAATGCCGATAGCAGTACCGCCGATTAATGCTTTTCCCCACCAAGGGAAATGCCAATCATCGAAAAGTTCTTCGGTAAATGTGAGGCCCCTGGTATAAGCTAAGCCTGCAAATCCGGCAATAACCCCTAAAAGTATCATAAAAATAAGTTCGCTGGGATGGGAAACAATATATTCTGGCGTGGCAAGAACGGTTTCAGCACCCATTAGTTGCCTAAAAAGCATGGTTCCTGTTACCGCGGAAATAAAGATTGGAACGACAGCACCCATAGCATAGCTGCCAAGTACGACTTCAAGCCCAAAAAAAGCACCGGCAATAGGAGCGTTAAAGGTTGCTGCAATACCGGCTGAAGCCCCGCAGGCAAGAAAAAGGCTAATATATTTTTGCGGCAGTTTTAAAGCCTGGCCTAGTACAGATCCAAATGCTGAACCGATAAGTGCGATTGGACCTTCCTGACCAACTGAACCGCCTGAACCAATGGTAATGGCAGGCGCCAGAATACCAAAGAATGCTACCTTGGGCTTAATCTTGCCGCCTTTAAGTGCGAGGGATTCAAGAATTTGCGGAACCCCGTGTCCTTTAACCTCTTTAGCAAAATAGTTAGATATGATACCTACTAAAACCAGACCAATAGCAGGAAAGAGGGCCTTTAAATACGTGCCTGAGCTTCCCAACGCCGAAAGACTGGAGCCAATTCCCTGGGTAAAAAGCGTCCTGAAGAAATCAATAAGATAGCGAAAGACAATAGCACCTAGGCCCCCGATAATACCAATTAAAATGGCAAACATTACAATCATAAAAGTTTCAACCAGGGGGTGCTTGGACTGGAATAAATGCCAAAATCTGTCTGAACTAACAACAGTATTTTTTATAGAATCATCTGCCTTGCTCTTCGCTTGTTCACCTTCCATTTTGTCATCTCCTCGAATGATTTAGTTGACGGATATATAAACGGCAGAGACCTCTGCAGATACAGAGGCCTGAACGAATAATTGGTATTTAATAATTGGTGTCAATTGATAATTTTAATACAAGAACACCATAAAGTCAAAATGAAAAATGCCTTGAAATAGTATTTCCGAGCTGTTTTCTTAATATTAGCAGTTGATGCCTAATTCAGCATATTATTGACAATGTCTAGGATTGTACGTATTATTACAAGGAGAGAAATAAACTGGGGGAAATGTTATGTTTAAGACAACTAAGGGCGAAGAGTATGCAGAAAGCAAAGATTTCTATCAGAATATTAAAGAGATGTTTGCCTCTATTGCAAACAGGTTGCATATATCTGACCAAACTTTCCTTATTATATTATCGGTCTTTGTCGGTATCGGGTCCGGATTTGCTGCAATAGGGTTTCGCATGCTGATAAGTATTTTCAACGATATATTTTTTGGCAGTGCTAAAAACTTTTTAGCATTCTTAGGAGATTATTACGTTATAGTAGTGCCGGCTGTCGGCGGATTGTTAGTGGGGCCGCTTATCTATTTCTTTGCTAGGGAAGCAAAGGGACATGGTGTGCCCGAAGTTATGGCCGCAGTTGCACTTAAAGGCGGACGAATTCGCCCCCGAATAGTATTGGTAAAAGCGTTTGCTTCTGCCATTTCTATCGGGTCAGGTGGCTCGGTTGGTCGTGAAGGACCGATTGTACAAATTGGCTCTGCTTTAGGATCAACCTTTGGACAAATTTTTAAAATGTCCGATCAAAGGATTCGTGATTTAGTGGCAGCCGGTGCGGCAGGTGGTATTGCAGCAACCTTTAATGCACCTATTGCAGGAGTGTTTTTCGCTCTAGAGGTTATTATCGGCCAATTTACCACAAAAACTTTTAGTTTAATTGTTATATCCTCAGTAACAGCCTCGGTTATCGGCAGGACATTTGCGGGAAATGCACCTGCCTTTATTGTGCCTGAATATGCTATGCAGCATTGGGGGGAATTATTCTTATATGCAATATTAGGCATTTTAGCGGGTATTTTTGGCATAGTTTACATAAAAGTCTTATATAAGTTTGAAGATTTCTTTGACGGCATGGTGGCTGTCCCTGAATACCTGAGACCGGTTATTGGCGGCTTGGCAGTGGGATTAATGGGTTATTTCTATTACCAAATTTTTGGTGTAGGCTACGAAACTATAGAGAGTGCACTGAGAGCTGAAATGTTGCTAGGGTTGATGTTAACACTTTTAGTTTTAAAGCTTATAGCAACCTCTATAACTATTGGCTCAGGCGGTTCCGGCGGTGTTTTTGCACCGGGCCTTTACATGGGAGCCATGTTGGGTGGCAGTTTTGGTGTTATCGTAAATATGTTGTTCCCAGGAATGACAGCATCGTATGGCGCTTACGCAGTTGTTGGAATGGGAGCAGTATTTGCCGGGTCAGCCAAAGCCCCTATTACTGCTATCTTGATTCTATTTGAGATGACTAGTGATTATCGGATAATCCTACCGTTAATGATTGCGGTTGTAATCAGCACATTTACGGCTAACGGCCTTTTCAAAGAAACTATCTATACGGTTAAATTGGCAAGACAAGGACTTAAAATTAAAGGCGGTAAACAGATTGATGTGATGGAAGGCATTAAAGTGCAGGATGTAATGGAGGATCATCTTGATACTATTTCGGTTGATCATACTGTAGATGAAGTTGCCAGTATGCTTTCAACCAGTAAGCACCATGGATTTCCTATTTTAGATAAGGAAGGCAGACTGGCTGGTATAGTCACTTACCAGGATGTGAAAGAAGCGCTATTGGAAAATAAACAGAACGCACCGGTAATACAGATTGCTACTACAGACGTGATAACAGCAATGCCTTTTGAGAATTTAAATGAGGTATTAGCGAGAATAGCTAAAAGAGGTATAGGCAGAGTGCCTGTTGTGGACCCTGAAAGCCCTGACCGGCTTATTGGGATTATAACTAGGAGCGATATTATTAGTGCGTATAATAGAGAGGTTATGAAGAGGGCGAAGGAAAATTCTTAAGGCAGGAGACATAAAAGAAGTGTTAGCCCGAATAAGATTAATAAAACTTGGCTTACGCCAAGTCTTTAGACGACGGCGAAGCCTTAGTTGCATTTATGCTAATCAGAAAGTTATACTTTCTGATAGTGTAAGAAAAGGCAATAAGCTTTATGGCTAATTGCCTTTTTGCCCGATAGCTAACCGCCACTCATAACCACTAAAACCCCTGATGCAGTTTCGTTTTATTACTTGACAATAATTGTGCGACTCACTTATTATTAAGGAAGAAACTGGTTTTCTTGGAGGAGATTGAATTTATGTCAAAGATTGGAATTGTAACGGACAGTACGGCATATTTAACTGAAGATCAAATAAATAAATATAATATTACCGTAGTTCCTTTAGCAGTCACTTTGGGGAATGAATCCTTTAAAGAAGGGGAAAAGTATACCAATAAGGAATTTTTTGAAAAGCTTAATAAGCATAAGGATCTGTTTCCCACTACCTCCCAACCGGCGGCAGGCGAATTCAAGGAAGCCTATGAACGTTTAAGTAAAGAAGCGGACAGTATCATCACAATTACAATATCAGAGGGAATTAGCGGCACTTTGAGCTCGGCCAAGACTGGTGCAGACCTGGCCGGAGGTGTAGACGTAACGGTGATTGATTCATTATCTACTTCTGCAGGGTTGGAACAAATGGTCATCCAAGCAGCCAGCATGGCTCAGGCGGGAAAAAGTAAAGAGGAAATAATTAAAGTAGTGGAACATATAAGGGATACTTTAACTACATTATTTATGGTAGATACTTTTGAATATCTTAAACGCGGCGGTCGTATCGGTGGTGCCAGTGCACTGCTGGGCACCATGCTGCAGATTAAGCCTATTCTTTTTATCCACGGTAAGATTGACGTGTTTCAAAAAGTGAGGACCAGGAAAAAGGCCATTGGACGAATGGTGCAAGAATTGGATAAGTTTGTACAAGAAAACAGCATAGCAAAAGCAAAAGTCTCAGTATTAACAGTGGATTGTCGAGAGGCTGGCGAAGAATTCTTTAGCGACATTAAACAAAAATACCCCGGACTTAATTGTAATCAGGCTGAAATAGGACCGGTCGTCGGTTCCCACGTAGGCCCGGGAACCATAGGTATCGCCTTCTGCAGCCTTCCTTGAATTTGGGGCACCCGCAGGGGGCATGTCCAAAACTCTAAAAGCAACAAGTTGCTAAGAGTTTTGCTATACTCGCAAGGGGCATATCCAAAACT
>JADQBR010000051.1 GCA_016278515.1 Bacillota bacterium | reverse complement strand
ATCCCACCCACTATATGATGCGCCCTTATTCCTTGGCGCACTGTCAGGCACCGGCTCTTTCCTCACCGGCTCTTTCCTTACCCGTTTTTTAAGCTTACTCTAATACCATGTTCTAAATAAGACCTAAATCACTCAAAACTTGATTCGTAAATAACTTTTGTCCCTTCTGATTTAAAAAATACGAATTAGAATACATATCTGAATCAACAAATCTCTCATCGTCAATATAATTTAAGAATAATACATTATTTATATTTGCTTCTCTTATAAAAGAATAAATGTAATTTTCACGAAACGCTTCAGATAATTTAGAACTTAATGCCCTAGTCATTGGCGGCATTACAATAACTGGCTTCAAATTACGTTCTATACAAAAGAAGATCATCTCTTTCAACAAGTCCGTATTGTGTGTTATGCATCTTTTATTTTTTTCTGAAACAGGAGCATCCAAATCTGAAATTAAAAATTGTTGTTTCCAACTGTCAACAAGTCTATAAGCATCCCCTTCAAGGCTTTCAGTATCCATTGTTTTGTTATTTTCTGCCGGTATATCCCAAATAATCCTTAATATAGACCTTAAAGGTGAACTTTGAAAAGGTTTATTCACAAAACGCACCACTTTCTCACTAGTGAGTTGAGAATAGTTTAGGATTAAAATAGGATGTAAAAAAGAATAGTATTTATGATTGTATTTGTCATCTTCAAAATCTTTTATGCAGCTACTAAAAGGACATAGGGGTATTAATACAGTTGCACCTTTTTTTAAATAACTGAAATAGTTTTTCAACAAACGAAAATCGTAAGACAATGTTTGAGGACTCAAGGCCCAATTTTCACCTTTCAAACCAGTATTTTCATAATCAAATGCATACTTTCCTGAATTACTTCCTAGATTACATACATCTAAATCTAATGGAATACTTTTACAAAATTTTGTTACACCTTCAGTTCTCTTCTTATGCCAATTCGTTCGCTGAGTCAATTTATCCATAGTAAATAAGACAGGTATAATCAGCACTAAAAGCATAAGAATTGAAAAAATAATTGCTGTTTGTAATATTGAGCGTGAAACTATATAAACTAAAATAGCAATGCCACCACTACCTATACCCTGTAACATGACACCCTTTATCATTTTTCTCATATTTTCCTCCCTTAAAAACCTGGACAATACCTGGATTCTACCAAGCCTGTGTAATTTTTATTTAACAAATCAATGCCATTTATATCCTCATGCGTTAATTCAAAATCAAAAATATTTATATTCTCTTGTAATCGAACAGAATTACCTGATTTTGGAATAGGAATCACTCCCTGCTCAATGTTCCAACGCAGGATAATCTGTGGTATAGATTTTTTATATTTGTAAGCTAATTTTTTTAGAATGGGCGCACTTATTAATTTTTTATTCATTACTGCTAGTGGACTATATGCTTGAACTTGTATCTTAAGTTTCTGACAGTAATCTAATAATGCTTTTTTTGTATTCAGCGGATGTAGTTCATATTGATTGACCATAGGTACTATGGTTCCAGAATCTATAATCTTCTGGATATGACGTTCATGAAAATTGGATACACCAATTGCTCTGACCCTTCCGGCTCGATATTCACCCTCAATTGCTTTCCATACGTCTAAAAAATAATCGGGGAAAGGCCAATGAATAAGCAATAAATCCAAATAATCTGTTCGCAAGTTCATTAAAATTTCGTCTAATTGGTTTGATACTATACCAGTGATGTCTCTTTTTTCATTTGGATAGGTAGCATAAAACAATTTACCGTCAGGTATTCCGTGATTGAGATTTTCGCCTATTTTCGAAGTTATAAATACATCTGAACGTTTTAAACGATTTATCCGATACGATTCCTGGAGGGCATTTCCAAGACTCACTTCGTTCCCATACGCTTTTGCAGTATCAAAAGCCCTATAACCACGACTTGTAGCTGCTACAATTGCCTTGGTCAATGACTCACCTTTAAGTGGATATGTTCCCATCCCAACACTAGGTATTTCAACACCATTATTTAGTTTTCTAATCATACATATTTTCACCCTTTCATTTTTTGAACTATTGTCTTAATTCTTCGAAGAATAAAGTTTCTTGTTTCAAGATCAATACCAATAAAATATACCGATGCAGCTACTGTTAACACGCATGTAAACCCTACTACTAAGAAGCGAATGAAACCAGGTACTAAATTAATCATCAACAAATATGGGATAATTCCAGATATAAGCATAACTAAGAAACCAGGCCATATTACTTCTCTAAAATAAGATCTTGCAGAATATTTAATTAATCGTTCTAAAAGAAGCAACTCGGTCATTTGCACCAATATAGAAACTGCAATTGTTACAATAAAAACAGACTCTGGAGGAAATCCCTTTTTCAGACAAAAATATGAAACTATGATAATTAAGTAAAAAAGACTACCACATACTAAATTAGCTATTTTGATTTTTCCTACTGCATGAAAAGATGTTACTATCGGTCCCCTCATAGACCAAATCAAATTATTAATTAATACAAGCCGACTAAATGATACAGTATAATCTGGTATTATTTTTAACCAAAGATCTAGAACTAAACGAGTTTCAAGCAGTAAAGGAAGTGAAAGAAAGAAAGTTAAGAAAAAAGAGTATTTGGATGATGCAAAAACTAATTTCATCATCTGTGTAACCTTATTATCTGCATAAAGCTTAACAATTTGAGGTTTAACTGCTATCATGAAATTATTTCCAAAGCCACCAACTGCTCCTTGAATTTGATAAGCTATGCCTCGTGCGGCATTTACAGTAGGCCCAAAGTACATGTTCAGAAGTATATTCACCCCTTGTCCCATACCCATTATTGCAAAACCTCCATATGAATCCCAAATAGAAAAAGAAAAAAGCTCTTTATAGAGACTTTTATCTCGTTGGAAAGAAAATGAAGATTCTGCAAAATATTTCTTGCAATAAAAACGATATGTATAGGCAATAGTTAATGAAACTAGGAAAAATAATATTGCATATAATTTCATTTTATCAAAATTGCCTAGGGTCAAAATATAAACAATCACTAATTTTAAAATTGCATCAAAGACAGAGACATATGCATATACATTCATCCTTTCGTGAGCAATAATCAGTGCATTATATGGAACTTGTGTCAGAGTGATCATGGCAGTTAAGATAGAGAACTGGTAAGTCCAAAGCGTAGCACTCATTCGCTCTCCAGGTATAACTAGTTTATGGGTTAAAAACCATAATCCAATAGTTTCAGCAAGTAAAAAAACAATTATTGCAATTCCAATATGGCTAACTAGCGAGGCATTAAATACTTTTTTTAATTGTTGATAGTCTTTTTTGCCTAACTCAAAAATAAGAAAACGGGAAGTTGCCGCACCCATTGAAGAATTAAGGAACGAAAACATCACAACAATACCACCTACAACATTATAAATACCGAAGTCCTCTATCCCCAACGTGTTCAATATAATACGTGAGGTATATAACGTGACAAACATCGTGAGTAGCATGCGAAAATAAAGCATTATTGTATTTTTTGCTATTCGTTTGTTATCTGAAGCAGGCATTATATTTTTATTTTCTCCATTCAATATTTTTTTGCACGGCTCTGGCCGGATCGCCCATCACTAAAGTATTCGGTTTTACACTAGTTGCGACCCATGCTCCTGCCGCAATAATTGCACCGTCTCCAATGGTTACACCTTTCATTATCATTGCTCCTTGACCAATCCAAACATGATCACCAATAATTACTGGAGCAGTTTTTTTGTATCCATCTACCATTATTTCGTGACCGCCATCATTATCCCGAATAACTACATCACGCGAAATCATTACACCAGCACCAATTGTTATGTTGTCCATACATATAATTTGAACTCTCTGATTTATGGCCGCTTGACCCTTGAAAGTAAGGGTTGCTCCTTTAAACACAAGAATATCTGTACCGTAAAATATAGATACTTGCCCGCTTTCTATTATAAAAGATCCATTTCCTTCTATAGCTAATCTAGTTTCCAATCTGGAACCTCTAATTCGCTTATATCCAAAAATCATCAACCCTCTGATAGAAATATGAGCTTGTTTATGAATATCCAATATAGCGTATCGGGCAGGAAAAAAAAGTTTAGCTTTACGAGCCTCGCATTGTGAATTCTTTCTCAACAAATTTACCCACAAAAATTGCATATAAGCTTTTGGGTGGCAACCCATCTGAGAAACTATATTACCGATAAATGCAATCCCTCTTTTTATATTCTTTAGAAATTTCTTTTCTAAAGAATAATATTTTTTGACAACAACATCAAAGGGAAGTCTATCTACATCTCTATAAAATTCACCACGATTAATTATTGGTTTAGCAATTGAATGTAATAAAGCTTGATTTCCAGGGAGAACGGCGGATAATGGCATCTCCTTGGTTTTGATTTCGTCCTTTATCGAATCAAAAAATGTAATCCCTTTTTGCGAATTAAGCAATACTACAGATGTTCCCAAATTATCATCCATTGTTTTGTCAAAGTTCTCTATCCCCCAAAAATCTCCAAGAGTTATATCACTAATACGGGGAAATCCTTTGTATTTACATTGATAACATGTGGGCCGACAATTAATGTGTGAAGCAATAAATCCACGAGTGAAATCATCATTTCTCCCTTTACGTAAGTAAACCTTATTGTTTGCAAATTTAATCTTGTATGCAAGGCTTCGCCAACCCAAATCTTTATTTTTCCCTTGTACTGAAATGACTTTCGCTCTAAATTTATGTTCTAAGTATTCCAGGTGCTTGTGGAATATTTTGTTAGAATTTATACCAAGACATATGAAATCGACTATGATCAATTTTTCATAATCTGTTCCCAAGAAAAGACGCAAACTTGCAATTTGGCACGGAGCTGCACAAATTAAAACCTTTTCTCCATTTATTAGAAGTTCTTTAATCTGCTGGAAATGGCCTGTCATATTGCTTTGACTGTGTTTAGATCCTCGAATACGTAACAAATCTTCACGTTTATTGCTCAATAAATGTTCAACAAAGAAATCATTATTATAAACCGCCCCGCCAACATACCCGTCTTCATCATAGATACTATTTGCCAAAGCCGAAAATAGACCGCCAGAAGTGCTTTCACGGCGAATAGTATCATCTTTGTGAAGAGCAGCTAAAACAATTGGGTCTCTATTTGTACCATGTTGTCTTAATTCTTCAACATGTAATTCCGGACAAGTTTTTTCGCATATTCCACAATCTGTACATAAATCAAGATTAACTGTTGGATACCAAAAGCCCTCAATGTCCGTTTCAAGAGTAATAACTTTTTTCGGACAAATATCAACGCAAGCACCGCAACCTGTGCACTCTTCCTTTCTAGAAATGTTGATCATATTTGTTTTGCTCCTTTATTACAAAATATTCTTAGCGGCATTGATTACAATATGTGCCCCGTTAATTTGCTGTGAGGATTTCACTAAATAAACAACGCTTTCAGCAACTTCAAGCGGTGTAAGCAATTTTTTTAAAGGATGCACAGACTGCATTTGTTCTATTACCCGCTCATCTAGGTTTAAAGAAAGATTTGTTAGCATAAATTCAGGGGAAATACAGTTTGAAGTAATGTTATAACGTGCATATTCACTATTCCAAGACTTTGAAAGTTGTTTCAGATATGCTTTATTTGCTGTGTAAATAGAAAAACCTATTGGAGGAAGATTCACAAGATATGCAGTCAAAATATTAATTATCTTCCCAAATCTCTTTGCCCGAAATCCAGAAATTGCACTTTGTGTTATTCGTATTGTAGGAAGAATATTATTTTTAAAACTTTGCATAAATAAATCCGACTCTGTTTTATGAAAATGTTTACCTTGAGCCGATCCAACATAAACATTGTTTATCAACACATCTAGGTCATATAGCGGAATCTTCTTTTCTATGTCATTAACCTCATCAACATTTGTAAAGTCGCATTTTATGGCTATTATATTTTGTTTCTCACGAACAATTGATTGGGCCTCTTCTTCATGCCTATTAAATGTAAAAAAAACTTTATTTTCCGGGATATCGGATAAAGAGTGTACAATTGATTTCCCGAGACCGGTTGAACCACCTGTTACTAATATATTCATTCTAAGCCCATTCCTTTCACTATGCTCAAGGCAGAAATATTTATATGATGTATTTGGATAAGCAGGATTATACTACAGAGCACGGGTAGGTGAGTGGCACAGTTCTTTACTTCCCGCATATTAAGGTCTGTGTTTTCTATCTACAAGTGCAAATAAGTGTGATATAAAGCACGAAAACTAATCTTTATATAATAATTCCTACTGGTTTATTATGTAGCAAACAGTCAATGTCTGCTATAACACTATAAACTTTTGAGGGTATGTGTTTATGATCAAAATTATTTACCCTATTTGCTTGAAATTTGATGCCCAAATAAATTTTGTTGATGCGACAATTAGGGCTACTAACAAATCGGGTGTTACAGATTATCAAACTAACAATTTTCAACTTTTAGGTTAGTTAAAATCTCATTCTTGCATTAATGTCTGTATGGAGTCTACAGGTAAGTACTGCGCTCCCTGTTTTTAATATTTTAGAGGACTACTAAATGTTGTAGTTGTTAATCCAATATATGTCAAGGGTATTCGTGGCAAGAAATCCAATAAGAAAGATTCTATTTGGCTTTGTGATCTCTACACAAGCACTAGTCCCTTGCATCTAAATGCCACCTTTTAACCCTTTAAATTCGTGATCTCATGGGGCAAAGGATAGGATTTAATTCTTCAACTTTAAATTAATCGAGAAAAAGCCTATCCAAAAGTCTCTCACCCTCTCTAGCATTAAGATTTCCAGTGTTGTTTTGATACTTTAGGTGTAAGTTCTGTAAAAATCATTAATCATATACTAAAGAAACCTGTGCTACGGTGCTACACAGAAGCATAATGGAAATTTGACTATGCCATAAGCAGATAATTAAATGCTATTTATCTTGACAATTTTGACAATATTGAGAAACACATACTGATATTGAATCGTTGTTTTAAGTTTAGAACAGCCATATTTAACCACAAACAGGATTAATATTATATATCCAATTATTAAGGATGTCTTTTTTTGAATAAGCATTGCTTAGTACTTTTTTAAACTATTATTCCTATCTGTATTAAACCTTTGGCTGCAATCTTACCACACGGTTTAATGAATTTGTATTTAAATTGTATAACATTTACCGCTTCGAATAGATCGGATACAACGGCTTCAAAGTCAAGGTTTTCATTCATAAATACAGGATTCATGAATGAAATCGACTGAGAATGAATTATCACATCTTTTGTCGGTAGACTCTCTCCAATGAAATGAGATATGAAAGAATTTAGTATATTCCCGTACATTACTTTTCCAGAAAATCCTTTTTTACGTGCAAATTCTTCATCTGTATGCAACGGATTTAAATCTTTGGAACACATCTGAAAATGCGAATATACTTCTGGTGTAACAGTATATCTTTGTTTATAACAATGATTAAGCAGGAAATCCATTTTAATTCTCCTTTCTAGAAATAATACAATCAATCATTTCTCCCACATTTTTCCATACAATTATTTCTTCTGAAGTAAACCTGATATTGAAATGCTTTTCAATAGATACCACCAACTGGATGTTAGTTAATGAGTCCCACCCATCCACATCCTCAGCTGTTGTCTCATCAGATAATAATACTGGACCTTCATCAATAATTTCTTCAAAAATTTCTTTTAACCAACTAATAATTTGATTTCTTTCCATAATCATTAATTCTCCTTGTTATTTATAAAACATTTTTTATTTTGATACATACTAATTTCTAGTTCCCAAAACATACCCGCCTGATTAAAACCAAGATTGGGAAAATGATCTTTAACTAGAGCATTTTTATCGGTCGATATATACTCCCCAACTAGTTTCTGGTATCCATTTTTTAGAGCATAGTTAACAATAGTATTCAGAACAAAGATTTCCATACCACGTTTTATAACACGACAACTCATGAACCAGGTATCAATAAAAAGCTCTTTGGGGTTCAATTTTTCGAGGATTATTGCACATATTATTCCATTATCGCCATATCTATCCTCTAAAGTAAAGGAGAAAGTAGTATAACGATTTGAATCAGAAATGCTCTTGATATCCTCTTCAGTGTATCTCACGGTTCTCAAATTAAATTGATTGGAACGTTGTGATAGTTGTGCTACTCTAGGAATTGAGAAAGAATTGAAATTTTGTACATTAGAAACCATGTTAAGACTTTTCAAAAAGGCATTTTCATTAGCAAAAAATGATAATGCCCCCTCTATTTGAGATTTTATATGATATTGTTCGGTACGGTTAGCATCTTCCGCTGAATATGAAGCAGTTTCAAAAAGATTAAGGGAATACAAATATTCTAAGTACTCAGCCGGATCTTTGGGCAATTCTGGAACAGTAATATCTTGTATGGCTTGGCGCACCATATCTCGCTCAAAAGGGTTATCATCTAAAAACACCATCGAATCAAAACCGATATTCAGTATTTGCTGAATATTTTTGATATTGTCCACTTTATTATTCCAGTTTGCTTTAAAAACTGCAAAATCTTTTAACCGAAGGATCATATCTGGATGTTTCACAAACGGTTCTTTCGCAACAAACTCAGTGTTCTTACTACATATGCATAAAATAATACCACGTTGCTGTAATTTCTTCACCCAAAATTGGAATTCACTGAATGCTTTACCGATACCTAAGGAGCCAATTTTAATATTATCAAGTCCGTCATCTCCAATTACACCTCCCCATATGGTATTATCCAGATCTAAAATAAGACACTTTTTAATCTGCCCCTGATTTGCTGCTATCATTTGTACAATTGATTCTGCAACAATGGGAAGTGCATCAATACTTAAGAGCGATTCAGTATTAACGTAAATTGATGGTGAAAAAAGCAAATCACGTCCGAGTTTATTTTGAATAGAGGAAATGTCACAAATATGAAAACCAGCATTCTTAACCGAATATTCAGTAAGCATGTAATTTAATTTCCTCTGTTGAAAGATAAATGTTGATTGAACCTTGTTTGCAAAATTACCAAAAACCCGATCATCTTCCTCTGCATAATTAAAATATATCACTTTTGTTTTAATGTTACTCTGCAAAACATCTATTAATTTTCTTATCCGATCAAATTGGCTCTCAGCAAAGGTAACCCGTTCAGCTACATTTATTTTATTAAATTTTTGAAGTAACTTGTGACCTGATTCAAAAATCACGGTATAATCCGGTTTGCGAACATATAATTCAGAAGCAACATTCATGATTAGTCTATCAACCTGATTATAATCAGCATCAAAAACATTAATATTTAATTGTTTATCATATCCTGAACCTCTTATTGCTTGAGCTAATAATTGAGTAGAGGAATCCCCTAGAAGAGCTAATTTAAGTTCTTTAAGTCCAGAAAAGTCTTTCTTAGTATTCTTTTTTAATTCGTTGAATGTCATAGAAGCACTCCTTAGGTTTAAAATTGTAGTGATAAATAACTGAGTTAGCTGTTCGTCAAAATTAATTTTTCCAGCAAGAGATAGATATGTTATCCCATGCCATTTCATAGCACTCCTTTGTTTTTTTATTATACTAGTTCCTGTTTGTCTGTAAAACCCGTTTATGCTTTTTTTTAGCAGGTTATAAATAAGGTACAGCTTATTCTACTATGTTATAAAGGCATATTCACTTTCTCCTAATAATCGGAGCATAATATAACCTAACCCCATAGAAATATATGATACTGCAAATCCCTCTTTCAGCTATTCTTTTACTTGAAATCGTATTTCACACCCTACTACTTATTATAAGTCAGCTCTCTCAAAGCTTTTTCTAAAGACTCTAAAGAATATTGTTTATGTCTTTCCAACAATATGTCAATCATTTGGAAATCAGGTTTCATATCAATACACCCTTTTTGTTGTATTTCTTCAACGTTTTCTACTATATATTTTTCGATATTGTATCTTTTCCCCAAATCAATAAACCGTGTTGCTCTCATATCCTCGGTATAATATGCTATAAATGGCTTGTGATATTTTAGTGAGAACAAAACTCCATGAAAAGAATCAGTGTAAATAAATTTAGCATTTTTAAACATATTTAACCAATCATTAGGATCAAGATCATAGAATGCCTTATCTGCATAATCTAATATTTTAAACTTCATTGTAGGTATCTGTATAGAATATACGGGTAAATTACCGTAGGTTTTCTTTATTGTCTCTAAAGCTTTAACATGGGTAGCTTCTATTTCTTTTCCTAGTACGTAGGTTAAAATATAATCCTCTTTTGTTCCTTTTTTGATATTGTCTTCTTCAAAATCATAAATTATTGTAGGGTCTGCAACTATATCAACTTCTTTATCTGTAATTGATTTCACAAAATCAAAGCTGTGCTTATTTCTTACAGAAATATAATTAAATTCATTCAAAGCTTTTTTTAACTTATCCATATCACCTACATTGATTTCTCTTTTAGTAGAATCTGCGGCATAACTAATCTTATTACCTTGAAAATCATCCCCAAAATTTAAAAAATACTCTATTCTTTTTCTTTGACTTGGATTCCACACTTGATCACTCCCAACAACAATAACTTCATAATCATTAAGTATTGTTTTTAAAGAATTTTCATCAACTTGTTTACTTAACTTCATTTCTTTTTTTCTAAATGTATTGAATTTATCTATTATGCTATCACTATGATTTTTCATAATTCTAATTTTCTTTAATATGTTAATTATGTTCATATCTTTCAATTTGTTTTTAAATATGTTCTTTCTAAGACCTAAGTTGTTTCTTATTTTAGTTGGCCCATAATTTGATGGTATAAAATTAATGATTTCCACATCATAACCCATTGAATTTATAGCTTTTTGTAGTGATAGTGCTTGTAATACGCCACCATAGTTATTTGAATAATGAAAAGTTAGAATCCCTATTTTTCTCATGCTCTGCCTCCTCAGATTATTTCCTCCATACCATCTTATTAACGATCCCCGTATAGCTCTGAATAATCTTAACAACCTTAACACTTACATTCTCATCTGTATAATTAGGTGCATCAAGACCTAGATCATTATTGGCATTCATCTCAACAGCCATATCTACAGCTTGTAGTAATTGCTCAGTAGTAATGCTTCCAATAACCATATTTCCTTTATCCAGAGCTTCTGGTCGTTCTGTGCTCGTTCTTACTGATACAGCAGGAAACTTAAAATAGGATGCTTCCTCCGCAAAAGTCCCGCTGTCAGATATAACACAGAATGCATTCAGTTGCAGGTGATTGTAATCAGATAATCCAAATGGCTGTAAACTTCTTACATTCGGATCAAACTTAAATCCACGTTGTTCAATAAATTTCTTGCTTCTTGGATGCGTACTATAGATCACTGGAATATCATACGTTTCTGCCATATCATTTACAGCATTCATCAAGGCCATGAAGTTTTCTTCGTTATCAATGTTCTCTTCTCTATGAGCAGATAATAAGATGTATTTTCCTTTTTCCAAAGTTAATGTATCTAGTACCTTACTACTATTAATCTTATCTGCATTAACATTGAGTACTTCTGCCATAGGCGAACCTACAACATAAGTTCTTTCTTTTGGCACTCCCTCACCATTCAAATATCTTCTAGCATGCTCCGTATAGCAAAGGTTTACGTCACTAGTGTGATCAACAATTCTTCTATTAATCTCTTCTGGAAGGTTTTCATCAAAGCATCTATTACCAGCTTCCATATGGAAAATCGGAATTTTAAGGCGCTTAGCAGATATTACACTTAAACAAGAATTTGTATCACCCAATACCAGTAGTGCATCAGGACTTTCTTGAGCCATGATTTCATATGATTTTGCCAATACATTTCCCATTGTTTGGCCAAGGTTATCTCCAACAACATCAAGATAAAAATCTGGTTCTCTGAGCCTCAACTCTTCAAAGAATATTTCATTTAATGTGTAATCGTAGTTCTGTCCGGTATGTACCAATATATGTTCAAAGTACTTATCGCACTTCTTAATCACTTCTGATAACTTAATAATCTCAGGGCGTGTCCCTACAATCGTCATAAGTTTTAATTTTCGCACGAATTCTCCCCCTCTATACAAAGTAATGTGAATACAGTTCTTTATGATTCACAATCCATTCTTTGGTATCAATAACCATATCTTCATAACTTGGTACCGTGAATGAAAAATCATTTCTGTTATTGACCAATGATTTATCTAGCGAAACTTTGTCACTTGGAAGAATTGTTAACGCATCATCCTTCATGTGTTTATTAAACAGTTTCAATAATTCAAACTTGCTGATTTTCTCATTGTTAACCAAATTATATAGTCCTGTAAGATTCTCTTGTAAAGCTCTTTCCATGGCCCTAGCAAGAGTCAGTGTTGTTACACCTGTCCATATAGCTTTAGTAAAACCATGGATTTGTCCTTCTTGCTTCATAAACCAGTTAAACAGCCCTATGCCATTGTTATTGCAATCTGGACCGATAATTGAATTCCTAAAAGTTAAATCTCTGTTATTTTCTAGTTCACCTATTGCTTTAGATCTATCATAGAAAGTCTCCCCATCTTTAAATGAGTTTTTAGTATATCCACCTGTTTTTCCTGAAAAAACGCAGTCTGTACTCATATGAATGATTCGTGTCTTCAAGTTCTTTGTAATATCACTTAAATAATGTGGTAAATAACCATTTAATAACACTGCCAGGGACTTATTATCTTCTGCTTCTCTATTTAATACTCCAATCGCATTAATGACTGCATCGTAGTGATTTTTTACTATAATATTTTTAAAATTAGCAAAGTCAGTAATGTCTCCAATTATATTGTTGCAATACTCAAAACGTCTTCTACTAAAGGCAGTTACTTCGTGACCAACTTCTTTTAGATAGATAGAAATTATATGACCTGCCATACCAGTTGAACCGAGAACAAGTATTTTCATCTATCTAAACCTCCAGTCTTTAATTCTTCCTGAATATAATCTAAATTAAGTAGTTTATCTTTTATTGCTTCTATGCCAAGTCTTTCAGTATTATGGGAGTTATAATCCTCAACTTGTTGTAACTGCTCATTACCTTCTATGAAGTATTTGTCATAGTTAAGATCTCTTTGATCAGCTGGAACTCTATAAAATCCTTCTAAATCTTGAGCCACTACATGTTCTTCTATCGTAAGAAGGGTTTCATATAATTTTTCTCCGTGCCGAGTACCTATAACTTTGATTTCGTTATCCGCATTGAATATTTCTTTGATTGCCTGAGCTAATTCCCCAATAGTACAGGAGGGAGCCTTCTGAATCATGATGTCTCCTGCTTCAGCGTTTTCGAATGCAAAGATTACAAGTTCAACGGCTTCCTCAAGACTCATCAAAAATCTTGTCATATTTGGATTTGTAATTGTTATTGGTTGTCCATTTTTAATCTGCTCAACAAATAACGGAATAACTGAACCCCTTGATGCCATAACATTCCCGTATCGAGTTCCACAAATTAACGTCCTATTCGGATCCACAGTCTTAGATCTTGCCACAAACACTTTTTCCATCATAGCTTTAGAAATCCCCATTGCATTAATAGGATAGGCTGCTTTATCAGTTGAAAGACAAATAACCTTTTCTACGCCATATTCTATAGCTACAGTAAGTACATTTTCTGTTCCTAACACATTAGTTTTGACAGCTTCTACAGGAAAAAACTCGCATGAGGGTACTTGCTTAAGGGCTGCTGCATGAAAGATATAATCTACCCCATGCATAGCATTTTTCACACTTGCTAAATCACGAACATCTCCAATATAAAACTTAAGCGTATCATTCTTGTATAACTTTCTCATATCGTCTTGTTTCTTTTCATCCCTTGAAAATATGCGAATTTCTTTAACATCTGAATTTAAAAATCTTTTCATAACAGCATTCCCGAAAGAACCTGTCCCACCAGTTATAAGAAGTATCTTGTCTTTAAACATAATTTCTATTTTACCTCCTTATAAAATTGTTACATAATTTCATCTATTTTATCGAGCAATCTACCCATCGCATATTCTTCTGTATGATATTTCATTGTATATTCATAATTAGAATTACCTAATCTTCCAAGTAGCTCTTTATCATTCTTAAGTTTTAATATCGCTTGAGCTAATGCCTCATGGTCATTAGGCTCAAAGGTTAACCCATTAACTCCATGCCGGACAAATTCACGAATATTGGGGAAGTCTGTTATAATAACAGGTTTCTTTTGTACTCCAATTTCAAAAGCTGGTCGAGCTTGGTGTGGTTTTCTCATAGGGAAAATTAATGTTTCACATGCCGAAAACGACAATGACATATCTTTTTGAATACCAATAAATCTTACTTTACTTTCAATTCCTTCTTTTTTGATAAAGGTCTTTAGTTGTTTATAAAATCGATATCCCTTTCTGTTTTTAACTCTATTAGCAAAATCCTGGAAACTTAAACTAGCGGGGTGCACTAGATCTTTCCCGGCTACTAGAAGAGTAATATTTTCATGCTTTAAAAAACTAATTGCTTTTAAAGCGATATCAATCCCCTTTAATTTATTGACTCCTCCAACAAACAAAACATTGAAACTGTTTGGATTTATACCTAAAGTTTTACATGCAACTTCCTTTCCTAATTTATCCCTATAATCTTCTAGTTCTAGGAAATCTGGTGATACTACTGTTTTATTCTCATTCAATCTTGTTTGTTTGAGATCATATTCTGATAAAAAGGCAACTGCTGTAAAATCATCTAGCATATTCCTCATCAATCTGTTCATGATTTTCTTAGGGCTTCCTGGAATTGTCTCTCTTACAAAACATAAACTTTGTGTGTTTTTAAACAACTTACCCATCCAGCACAAAACCTTTGAATTCACTATAATTAAATCAGGGTTTTCATTTTCTATTATTTTCTTCCAATATTTTATTTGAAAAATTGAGTGGAGTGCATGATACCAGAATCTTGGTTTCAATAGATTGTTCCCACCACTATAATAGGTTAATTTGCCTAACCTAAAAGAAAATGTATACGGATAAAAACCTTTTTCCCTTAAAAAGGCTAGAAGGTCTGGTGGATCATCGGCAATATAACAAACAACATCATATTCCCTTTCTAATTTCCTCCAATTATTATAAAAACTTATTCCAGCACCCCCGATAAGGCCAGAGTGATGTATTAATAAAATTTTTCTTTTCATTTACCTACCCCCAAAAGAACTTATATTCATCAATCCCAAAGCTACCACCTGGTGTCGACATAATAAATTGAACTAGCGGGAAGAAAATACAAGCAATTTTTGCAATCATACGAATTTCCTTACTTTTAATCCCTTCTATCACATTAGGAATCAAAATCCCATTATAAATTATTAGATAAAGTGATAGCCTTTGAAACATATTAATCTCCAACGCCAAGAAGTACATAACAAAATTTAAACAAGAAATTAAGAAGATTAATGACATAGTTTTATTATGTTCTTCATTATCAAGACTACCTTTAGGCCAGAAAAGTAAACATACTAGCGGAATTAACATAGCAATAATAATAACAAGTGAGTTTATATGTGTATCTGCTGACATATATCTTAAATATTTTTCTGGGGTAATATACTCAATTAATAAAGATAACCATCCTTTCATAAAAAAAAGCATGCCAGAAACAATATATATAATAGCTCCTATTTTCTTGTTTATTCTTATTTTTTTTAAGAAAAAGATTAATAAAAATACAATAGCTGAATTATGAAAAAAGTAAGCGATGCCCACAAAAATGAAAAACAAAGCGTTTTTATTTTTCATCAAATATATAAAAGCTAATATCGTCAAAGATACCGCCATTGTCTGTCTCAATCCTGTCATGCTCATCGAAAACAAACCAATGGTTACAAATAAATAGTAGCTTAATAATATATTTTTAGAGTATTTATAGTATAAAATAGATATAGAGAAAACAATGAAAGTAGCAATAATTGCTAAAAATGTTTGGAAACCTAACCCAAGTCTATTTATTACATAATTGAAATATGAATATCCAAGTTCAGTTGGCCTGAACAAATTATTTATATAAACATCTGCATTTTGGTATTCATAATAATAACTAAACGTATCTGTACCAACTGTCACATCTCTTAACGCCATAATAAAAAACAAGCTAGTACCAGCTATTATAAAATATATATAATGATTATGCCTTACCTTTACTCTGTTGTTAATTATATTTAAAACAAAGCCTGCTAACCCCCAATATGACAATAAAGCCATATACACAATCATATTTATCACCTATTTTCCGCAAATAATAATTCTACCTCTTCAATCCAATTCTCTATATTAAATATGTTTGACTTAAAACAATATATTTTCATTTCTTTCAATCTATCAGCGTTTAGAGATAGAATTTTAATGAATTTTTCTTCATCTAAATCTTCTCTTTTTATATCAATAAAAAAGCCGTTCTTTGTTTCTATTAGATATTTTATAAGATCACTTGTATACGTGGTGATTACTGGTACGTTACAATTAATACTTTCTGTGAATTTTGTTGGGAATCCAACATTAGTTCTTCTGTTTTTGTCTCTCAGTAGCAATGATAAGTCAGCTTTACGTATTAAATTTTGTATTTCTTTATTACTCCGTCGACCATGAAAGAACACACTATCTTTCATTATTTGCAACATTCCGGTGTCATCAGATAAAACTTCAAGATATTGTTCTTTTGTAATTCCATAAATATCAAATATAAATTTAACACCCTTTTTGTGTGCTTTATACAATAATCTAATTGCAATATCTAATCTATCCTTTGCTAAATTTCTATTCTTCAGTGGCTTACCTAATCTAAAAGGAGTGCCAGCGTATATTAGCCTTATCGGATTACTATCTGTATAAACTGGCTCTTTGTAATCTTGCATACTTATAAGAGTTGGTATAACTGCGACTTTTTTATCCTTATAATAATTACGCAAATAATTAGTTGCCAAAATAAGAGCATCTACGCGTTTATTAAGCACTTTCATTCGTATTGTAGTATCCAGATACTTTAATAGGTGAAAGACCATATTCCCTTCTTTTTCATCATACCACTCTGTACAATCTGAGATTAATTCAATATTATTTTTTAAGCAGTACTTGCTAATTTTTGCAAAAGCCATTGACTGATAATTATAAACTATAACAGCTTTTATATCTTTATACTTACTTGTAATTAATCGAAATTCATTAATGCTTGTTAAGTATCTTAGCCAATCTTTCTTACCTCTAGGATAAGGGGTTACCCAACATGTAATTTTATCAGAACTTTTTATCTTAATTATCGTAACATCTTTTCCGTAGCTTATGTTTCTGTCAATCCCAATTAAGACTGTAGAATAACCTAATTTAGCAAATATCTCTGCATTTGCCATTACTCTATTTGCTGCAGCATTCTTGTCTGGGAGTTTAAATCCTCCTATGTATACAATCACACCTTTACTCATGCCTATAATTTCTCCTTAGCGAACATTATTGTTTGAAATTAACATTAAAAGGATAAAAATCTCTTAATTTAAGATAGTGTTTTATTCATTATATTTGTCACTCGTATTTTTCAAATCATGTTGTACGTTTATAATTCAATGCAAATGATTTAATTTCACAACCCTAGACACTTTTTATTAGACATAAAATCAAGACTAAAAAATTATAATTGAATAATATCATCCATATTTATCCAATTTACCTATCATTTGGACTCAAGAAGTCAATTATCCAATATATTCTATTAGAATGACTATATATATCTATGTGGTACTATGAATCCGTTCTTTCCATCTATAAACTTCAACCTATACTCTAGAGTTTATATTTTCAATAGCTCCAATATAAATGAAATACCCTTCCTCATAATATGAAGTAAGAACAAAAGGCGAAATTTTTAATAGTATCAAATAAATATCTTCCTGCCCTCCCATATAAATACAAAGCTTATATTCCGTAATCTTATGGGCTATCTCACTAAATGCATTGATTAACAGTCTATGGTTTTTAGGTTTTCTTAAGCTTCCCACTGCAATTATTGTTTTATCAAGATTTTTTTTGCCTAAAATCGAAGTTAATATTAATTGGATT
The DNA here is from genome assembly GCA_016278515.1 of Bacillota bacterium. Taxonomy (GTDB): domain Bacteria; phylum Bacillota; class JADQBR01; order JADQBR01; family JADQBR01; genus JADQBR01. The sequence goes on along the minus strand of JADQBR010000051.1, from coordinate 2,608 downwards.
TGATATGATAGTACTCTTCTTTTGCAACTTTTTTGGAAAACAGTTCATTGCATATTTTGTTTGAAAAATAATTCCATTACTTAACGGGTATAATATGCTGGTTAATGCCTTTATCATAATTGAACGGGTATCAGATTTGGGATCGCTTCTTTCTGAAATAAAGACTCGTTTTTTTAATCCTAAAGATGCCAACAATACGAGTAAATTAATTCTGGCAAAAAATGATATAATAACATCAGGTTTAAAATTTGCTCTTAACCCTTTTAACCATTTAAACGGTTTCAAAAACAATAGGGCTTCACTTGTGGAAATGTATGTTAACTTGACTCTCTCTGGCAAATTATATTCAACACGGTTACTAAGAAGCATTATAATTTTCACCCTGTAATCTTGCCCAGAATAATATGTTGCTAAATGTGATATAACTCTCTCTGCTCCCCCCTTCCCATACTACCTAATATAAAAGTTATTTTTTTACTCATGTGAACCACCTTTACTTGCTATAATCTAATTTTGACCATAATAATCAATATACCAACTTACAAACTTATCTATTCCATCATTAATACTGGTTTGTGGCCGAAACCCTATTTCTTTAATCAAATTATCTACATCAGCACATGTCTTGGATACGTCTCCATCTTGCATTGGCAAAAAATATTTCTCTGCTTTTTTGCCTAACCGTTCTTCTAATAGCTCAATAAAATTCATTAATTCTATTGGTCTGCTATTTCCTATGTTGTATACTTTATATGGTGCACTGCTTGTCCCTGGATCTACTAGCTCTTTATCCCATTCTTTGTTTTCTTCTGGTGGGTTATTTAGTAATCTCACAATCCCCTCAATAATGTCATCCACATATGTGAAATCCCTTTCCATTTTCCCATTATTAAATATTTTGATGGGTTCACCTCTCAATATAGCTTCTGTAAATAAAAACAATGCCATATCCGGCCGCCCCCAAGGACCATATACAGTAAAAAATCTAAGACCAGTAGTAGGAATACTGTAAAGATGACTATAGGTATGTGCCATCAATTCATTGGATTTCTTAGTTGCAGCGTATAGGCTAATAGGATGATCCACATTATGGTGAATAGAAAATGGCATCGTCACGTTCATTCCATATACCGAGCTGGACGAAGCATAAACTAAATGTTTAATTCTATTATGTCTACAAACTTCTAAAATGTTTAAGAATCCAACTATATTTGATTGAATGTATGCATCTGGGTTTTTTATACTGTATCTCACTCCTGCCTGTGCAGCCAAATTGATCACAATATCTATCTTATATTGTTTAAATACCTCTACTAATTTATCCTTTTCTTGTAAATCAGCATATACAAATTTAAATGCACTATATTGTTTTATAATTTCTAGCCTTGCTTTCTTAAGTTTAACATCGTAGTAATCGTTTATATTGTCTAATCCTATAACAGTACATCCTTCATCCAGCAACCTTTTGCACAAGTGAAATCCTATAAAGCCTGCAGCCCCTGTCACAAAATATACTTTATTTTTGTCCAACTCGTTAACTTTCACGCTATAGCCTCCAATATAAATAACCCATATTCTCCGCTTCTTTACGACTAACCATTCCTTTTATGTCTATTAGTACATAATTTTTTTTTTTTTAACATCCAAACTAGATTCAGTTGTTACCGCAATTTCATCCATTACGTCTAACTTAATATTTCTACTTGTTCTAAACATTTTCCTTAAATCTTGCAGTTTTATAGCTTTAAACTCCTCATGGGGAACTGCAAGTATCAAAGCATCTATATCCTTTATTTCTTCCATTTTATATGAATTAATTTTGTATTCACACCACAAGTCTTCTTTGTCTGCTACTGGATCCACAATTTTCACTTCTATTCCATAGTCTTCTAATTCTTTAATAATATCAACTACTTTAGTATTTCTTACATCTGGGCAATTTTCCTTAAATGTAATACCAAAGATAACTACTTTTGAGCCCCTTATTTGTTTATTGGTTTTAATCATTTTCTTAACTGTATTCTCAGCTACATACTTACCCATATTGTCGTTTATTTGCCTTCCCGAAAGAATAACCTGTGAGTGGTAACCCATCTGTTCTGCTTTATATGTTAGATAGTAGGGATCTACCCCTATACAATGGCCCCCTACGAGGCCTGGGTAGAATTGAAGAAAATTCCACTTGGTTCCTGCTGCTTCAAGTACTGCTTTTGTATCAATTCCCATTTTATTAAATATAATTGACAGTTCATTCATAAAAGCTATATTAATATCACGCTGAGCATTCTCAATAACCTTAGCAGCTTCAGCCACTTTTATATTTGCTGCCCTATGCACACCGACATCAACCACCAATTCATATACTTTTGCCACAATATCCAACGTTTTTTTGTCAATCCCAGATACAACTTTTACGATGTTTTCAAGTCTATGTAACTTATCCCCTGGATTTATTCTTTCTGGAGAATACCCTACTTTAAAATCCACGCCACATTTCAAGCCTGATTCTTTCTCTAATATGGGTATACAAACTTCTTCTGTTACTCCTGGGTAAACAGTAGATTCATAAACCACTATCGAGCCATTTGTCAAGTTTCTACCAAGAGTT
>JADQBR010000141.1 GCA_016278515.1 Bacillota bacterium | reverse complement strand
CAAAGTTGATCTCACTATATCCCAAAACCCTACTCTCAAATTCACAAAAAGAGTATAAGAGAGCATAGATAATTCTAATTACCAACGAGACACTACACTATTATTAAATTAGGTGTTTATGCTAATAGGAAAGGATATAGATTTATGCACAAAATACAAAAGTTAGACCTAATGCTAAAGTCAACAAAAGAAAAGCAAAGCGTAATTAATATTAATGAAGTTTGGTATGCTTGGGACATTCTGGTGGCTAAATATGACGCAATCTCAATCTCAAATATTGTAGTTAGCCATATTGAAGATACGGACCTAAAACTTGTTTCTGGGTCAATGGTGAATTTGTATAAGGATATTATCAAACTAATGGAGGGTTTACTCACTGAGTTTGGGATACCCATGCCGGAAAGACCTCGGGAGAGGGTAAAAAGTACCGTCAATGTGGAGATTCTTAACGATAAATATATTTTTAACGTCATGTTTGAAATAGTTCAATCGGTAATTCCTGTAGCAGCTTCTTCGTTTTCAAAATCTACTGCACCTTATGTAAGGTCAAAATTTAAAACTATACTATTTAAAAATGTGAACTTATTTGAGGAGCTAGTAGAGTACGGAAAATTAAAGAATTATCTGGATAAGCCGCCTGTCTATAGACCTTGAGGAGGAAATGATATGAAAATAATGAGTAGTATGCAGAAAATAAACGATTTAACGAAATCAACCAAAGATAAACAAAGTTTGATTACTCTTAGTGAAGCATGGCATCTTTGGGAGCACCTAAAGGATAGGTATAGCGTAGTGTATACTACCCAGATTCTGCTCAATTTTGCAGAGGATAACGATTTAAAGCTTGTACTCAAACAAGGAATAAAAGCGCTTCAGAAACAGATTATAGAGCTTGAAAATCTTTCGGGAGAATACGGCATTACGCTGCCAAGGAAACCGCCTGCAGAATCTAATAGCACAGTTCCCATTGAAGGAATAGATGATATTTATACTTTCAGGCGTGTATTTAGAGGCATTCAAGCATTTGTCCCTGTTCATACTGAGGCATATTTAACTAGTACAACAACAAAAGTTAGACAAAAGTTTAAACAATATCTAATCGAAGAATTGGATATCTATGATAAGTTTGTTGAGTACGGAAAATTGAAAGGGTTTACCTTTAAACCCCCGGCTTTTCGTGCTTGAATCTTCTGATGTTTCGATAAATATATGAAGAGTCTTCCCAGTTTCAATGGTATTTCAAAAAAATTTGTTTGCAAAAAGCGACAAAATTTGGCATAATATAATAAAGTTTCCATCGATAAAGGCAAACTTAACCGAAAGGTAAGGGCGCAAAACTATGGGCCTAAAGCTTAAATTAGCTATGGTAGCCAGTTGCCGAAGGGGTTTTTCTATGTTATCGCAAAGGTTAGAGCTAAATAAATTAAGTATTAATAATGTTTTAGAAAGGATGATTTTATCCTATTCATCGCGATTAGGAAAATTAATTCTTGACGATATCCTAAAGTTGTCGCAACTTATAAAAGCCCACGATGTAACTACGTTTAGGCATTCCTTAGATGTAGCCCTCTTTTCAAACTGGCTTGCAAACGAAGCCAGTCTACCTCAAAAAGAAGTTGCTCGAATAACTATCGCTGGCTTCCTTCATGATATTGGTAAAACTAATATCCCTGCAGTTGTCCTTAACAAACCAGGAAGATTAGATGAAAGTGAATGGGAATTAATAAAAAAGCATCCTCAAGGAGGCGTGCTTATTCTATCAGGCTATACATGGTCCTATGATTTGCTGTCTAAAATTGGTTATCATCATGAACGAGTGGATGGTTCAGGCTATTATGGATTATCTGGGGAAGACATACCTCTTGGAGCAAAGATTATCTGCATAGCAGACGCTTTTGATGCTATGTTCTCATTAAGATCATACCAACAGATTAAACCGGTATCGGATTGTTGTATGGAGCTTGAAAAGAACTCCGATAGCCAATTTGATGGTGAATTGGTAAATCGATTTATTAGGGTGACTAAGAAAGTTTCTTTTTTTCGTCGATAGAAAGATTTTCTAATTGTTCTTCGGCTGGACAGTATTAACTCTCATAAACTTAGCATATTAGCTACCTGACAATATAGTAAAGTGACAAATAAAAGTAGCGTATTGTGGTCCTTCAGGTCTCGAATATAGAAGTTATTGAAAAATGCTTGATCTATTTATGGGACTTTACTATAAAATATTAGTTTTAAAATAGAAACGCAGTGACCTATTTCTTCGGTCGCTGCGTTTCTACTTTTATTGAAATACATAGAAATATAGCACTTTATCTTAGCGTATCAAACATAATCACATTATGTTTGATTGGATAATCGTCAGGAGAGCCTACTGCTTAGGCATCTTCGGTGTTTTGGGATGTATTACCAGTGCCGTTATATTGCTAAATATTACATAATGTACTTATGGCTATTATGTATTAAATAAGGGATGTGACTTATGAAACTAGTTAAGCCAATTAGGGATGTAAAAAAATCAACGGTATGAAAAGGGTGGGTGTCTCTAAACTATCTTGTAAACCCCACCATTATTACCATACACTTACTAACAGGATTTCCTCTTCATTTGGCGAAGTATGACGAAATAACCAGTTTCCTTCTGGATATAATAGGTAATGGAGGGAAAATTATGGATGAAAAACTATTTAAGTCGGTTCCGGAAGTTACGTATCTCACTACCGGAAACGCCTGGCGTTACCGGGCTATTTTAAGATATTTTTATTTGCAGCATGAAAGATTGCGGCATTTTCTTTTCCCCGAAGAAGTTCTTACCCATTTACAGCGGTATGAGCAGTTTCGGGTCTATACGGAAGAGCAGTTGGAACAGGATTTAACTCAACTGGTCCAGTGGCAGAATCTCATTCCCAGGCAGGATACGGGAAAAGTAAATTCTATTGAGGAATTTAAAAAGAAACGTTTCCGTTATCAATGTGCGCCGTATACCGTCAAAATTGAACGAATGGTACAGGAATTGGAAACTATGGGAGAGTCCTTCGGCGGTTCGCTGGAACGCACTATGTTTGATGACCTGTTTAATGCTCTTGTAAAGCTTACTGACCGGCAGGAAACTGATGGCACCTATCTTTACAAGAATGCAGAGTTGTCGGATGAGGAACTTTACGCTTTATGGGAAAACTTATTTGACGACTTTAAAAAGCTGACGGAGAATGCCACGGACTATCTGGCTCACCTGCAGAATGAGCAAGTGGAGGAAATGATGCAGACCGAAGCTTTTTTGGTATATAAGGATGCTGTGACCGGTTATTTGCGAAATTTCATGTCCGCACTCCAACGCTTTTCTTTTCGGATTGAATCCATATTATTGGAAGTGCCCGGTCAGTTAGTGGATAAATTGGCGGGACATCTTGCTGATTATTATCTCAGCATCCCTCGACTGGACGTCAAGCCGCTTCGGGAAGAAGTGGTGGATAAATACCGTTTGCAATGGCAAGGGATGAAGGAATGGTTCCTAGGCGGAATCGGCAGGGAAAGTGACCTTCTATACTTACAGAATGTGACCAATGAAACTATCCGGCGCATTACTCGCTATGCACAGCGATTAGGAGAAAGACATCATAATTTACGCAGTCGGCGAAATGACTATCTGCAGTTGGCCAGGTGGTTCCAAGTTAGATAACCTGCAGCAGCAGCTTGAAACAATGGAAGAACAGCTGACTCACTTAGGAGCAGAGGAAATCCGCCAACGTATTGCCCAGGTCATTTCCCGACTGAAGAAAATCACTGGGGAAAAGATAGATGTCACTCAACGAGGCACCCAAGCGGCAGGCAAAATTGAAAACACTGAAGCAGAGATGGAGAAATTGGAGCTGGAAAAAGAATTTGCCCAAGAAATGAAGCTGACCTGGCAGAAGGTATTTATGGAAGATTGCCGACTGGGGCTGTTAGATAAAGCTGAAGAAGAATTCAGCGAATCACCCGATGATACTGGCGATAAAAAAATCTTAAAACTGGCAGGTGCCGTACGGCGAGATTACGGAGAGATATTAAAGGAAGTTCAGGATCGCGAAACGGTTCTCAGCCAGCTAAATCGGGATTTTTTCCGTGAACAGGCGGTGCTGGTGGAATACCGACTTACTCAGCAGGAAACCGAGCGGTTAGCTGAAGTCCCGAACAGCCGAGATAATGATACTTGGCGTATACAGTTACAGGAACTGCAGAGAAAGTCGGGCCGGGTGGTAATAACGATGGAATACGGAGGCAAAAAGGTTACTCCAAATTATGTACTTGAACGCCTCGAAAAGGATATTGAACTCCAACGGTTGACATTGGATGAAAAGGACCGGGAACTTTATGAAGATATCATTATGAACAGTGTGGGTCGGATTATCCGGGCACGCATAAACAGGGCGCAGCAGTGGGTGGAAAAGATTGACCAGTTGATGCAGCAGCGGGATTCATCCAGCGGCCTTACATTTTCTTTGCGCTGGAAACCCCTTGCCGCTGAGCACGAAGTAGAAATGGATACCCGGGAACTGGTAGATTTGCTGCGGCTAGATTCTCGTTTGATGAAAGAAGCGGATATGAACCGAGTAACTCAGCATTTCCGTTTTCGTATCAATCGCGCCAAGGAAGAGCTACGGTTTAAAGGGCACGGTGAGACCCTACACCAGCTGATTAAAGAAATATTGGATTATCGCAATTGGTTTTCTTTTACGCTTTTTTACGTTAAAGAAGGGCAGAACCGAAAAGAGCTGACGGATCGAGTATTTTACACTTTCAGCGGCGGAGAAAAGGCCATGGCTATGTATATTCCTCTCTTTTCAGCGGCATATTCCCGTTATAACGAAGCGCGGGCTGATGCGCCATATATTATTTCCCTGGATGAAGCTTTTGCTGGGGTGGACGAGAATAACATTCGAGACATGTTTGCCCTAATGGAAGAGCTAGGTTTTGATTATATTATTAACTCCCAGGCTCTCTGGGGTGATTATGATACCGTGTCAGCGCTGTCTATTGCTGAATTAGTTCGCCCCAAAAATAAGGGGTTTGTGACGGTAGTTCGGTATTATTGGGACGGATATATGACACTTGGCCCATGATAAACAAGAACCGGATGAACCGCAGGTAAAAGAAAGTGCAGCAGGCATGGCCTGACAAAAAACTGCAGACGATGGCAGGTGATATTTAATGACTATGGCTGGGCAAAATGAAAACCAACACCCCTGCACCGGTGAACTCATTCAGGTGGCTGCGGCTTACTTCCGTAAGGAAACAGGGTTTAATCGGTTATTCCAATTATTTATTAAAAAATATCAAAGCTTGGGCCGCATCGGTGGCAGCGTCCGACTGAGCAAGTTAACTGATGCCGAAAAAAATGCCTTAGCCGGTATTATGCGGCGGGACTTCTCCAGTCAGCGCAGTGTTACCGTTCATTTGGAACAATTTAACCAGGCACTTGCAGATACCAAATTTTCTGGTGTTGGTTTAAAAGAACTACTGGATGCTTATGCTGGTAAAAATATTCGTTCCCGGGAAGATCAAGAACGGGAGTATACTAGTAAAAAGGCGGCCTTCTTTGAAAAAATGCGGCAGGGCTTATCTCATCCTTACAGTCAAAGATGCCTGGACAATATAGTGAACAAAGGACCTTTCAGCCGTGGTACCCAGTTGGCTTATGACCGTCAGCCGGAGTGTTTAAAAGCACATCTGATCAATGTGCTTTGCGCATTGGAAAACTTACCTGGTGCCGGGGGAGCCGCTAATTACCAACGCTTACCCGTATTCGCCTCAGATATTACCGGTGACCCTCATGGCCTGGACGCTGATACCGAACAGGGCAAATTATTTGTTGCTGCCTTGAAATATTTGCGTAGTATGGAAGGGGACAATTTCTCATATGAATCCGCGGCGCTGTCAGCGGAACAGTTAAACGAACTGTTAGAATTCTACGGTTTGGTGCGGGATGATATTCTTAACTTTGTTACCATTATCGGCTTAAAGGGATTCTTAAAAGACGGTAAGCAGGTCCTGGAGAGTCCTCATGAACAGGGTATGGTTATGAATATTCCTTTGAAAGAGCTGACCCGACTGAGTAAAGTTACACCTGCTTTTTTGAGTGACGATAATCAGGCAGTCTACGTGGTGGAAAACTCAGGTGTATTCTCTGAATTGGTGGACCGGTTAAAAAACACCGCTGACTTAGGCAGCTGGCCCTACCCACCGCTGATATGCACTCATGGTCAATTTAAACTGGCAACTCTGGTTCTTTTAAATTTATTGGTGCAGCAAGACATAGTAATTTACTATTCCGGTGACTTTGACCCTGAAGGACTGCTTATGGCCCAGCGCTTAAAACAGCGTTATCCTGATAATGTGACACTCTGGCATTATGATGAAAATGCTTATATAAAGAGTCTCTCTCGAATTAGTTTGCCGGAACATAGGTTGAAGAAACTACGAAGCGTTGTACTGCCCGAAATGCAAGTAGTAAAAAACCTGATGTTGGATAAAAGGGCGGCCGGATATCAGGAAACCTTGATTGGCGACGCGTTTCTCTCGATTGTCATGAGGTCTGGCTCTTAGCCGGCCCTAACAACATTACAGGCGCTTGTTTTTTAAGAGATCTTTCCAAGAGTATTAACGGTAATGTAATTTTATATATTTTCAGACGGGCAAGCATTTAACTGGGAGAAGCGAACCATAGCCAACAATAATCCTTGTATGATTTTTGGAAAATTGATATAGACAAAATAGGAGGCCAAAAATGACTAATCTGTTTAGTCCGGCGCACAAATGGTTACAGGTCTACAGGGGTGTCTTACTTATTTTAGCTCTTATTATTTCCTATAATGTTCAGCCAACTGATAGACTGCTTATTTTGAATGTCTCTTGGCTTAGTTTATTAGTATATGCTTCTATTTTGATATTTAAATCCTGGGGGATAACTATAATTAACATATTAGAACCATATCCTGCAGTATTTATTGATATTATTCTTATTTCAATAATAGTTAAAGTTACTGGCGGAGTTAGTAGCGTTTTTCATCCACTATATGTTATTGAATTTCTTCATATAGGTTATTTCTATGATTTCAGGAAGACGGTCTTTACGGGAGCTATTGCATCAATTGGGTTTTATCTTGTCTCAGAAACTCATCACTTAATGCTTCATTCGGCACTTCACATTACGCTAACTTTTTGTACGGCACTATTTGTTGGTGCCTTTTCAAGAAAGAGCACAGTGCTAAAAAAAAGCATGAGTCATTTTAATAAAGAATTAGACTTCCGAGCAAGTGAATTAGAAAGAACTAAAAATGTTCTCCATTCTTTGCACACTATTACGGCCACAATGACAAAAACTTTTGATATAAAGGATATAATTTACCTATTTGAATCTTATGCGGAATATATCCTCCACACTGAAAGAGCACTAATCATTTTTTCGCCTAAGGTTGCTGGAGCAAATAATAAAAATGAAAAAGGACTCATTATTATGAAGAATGTTTTACATGATAAACCGATTGTACATAAACATATTAATACTGCTGAAACACTTCAAAAATTAGATTTACTCAACCAAAATCCTTATATTATTAATGATGCGGATTATTCAGATGAATTCCTAAAATTATTACAGTTAACGGAACAACTTTCTTCGTCACCTCGCGATTTTTTGAAACCAGCAAAATCTATAACCATCACTCCTATTAACTACAAAGATAATAATTACGGCGTAATCCTGTTGTTTAACTGTAATTATGTACATGCTTTTGGTGCAGAACAGTTGGAAATGGCAGCAACACTAAGTTATGCTGTCGCAATATACTGTAGTTCGTTAGATGCAATATCTAAATTAGACAAATATTTCTATGAAGTTGTAAAGCTATTAGCTAACGTTGTAGACCTTCGAGATAAATACACACATAAACATTCGCTAAACGTTGCTAAGTATGCGCGTCAAATGGGAGCTGCTTTTAATTTTGGGAATAGTAGAATGCAACAATTAACAATTGCCAGTTTGCTGCATGATATTGGCAAAGTAGGAATTCCTGACACTATTCTAAATAAACCCGGTTCACTAACTACAAAAGAATTTGAGGTAATAAAAGCACATCCTACAGCAGGGGCATATTTACTGAGCAACATTTCTGGTTTTGATGATATAGCGAGATTTATTGAGCAACATCATGAGCGCTTTGATGGGACTGGATATCCATATGGTCTTAAAGGAGAAAATATTTGTTTAGAAGCAAGAATAATCATTTTAGCGGATGCCTTTGATGCCATGATTTCAAATCGAGCTTACCGCAGTCGAATGTCCAAAGACAAAGCAATTGAAGAAATAAAGAAAATGTCTGGTAAACAGTTTGATTCGAAAGTTTTAGAACAATTTATAGAAATATTAGAACAAAAGAGTAAAGATACACAAGTATCTTAATAATAATCTATATGTATCGTTGTCATCATAACTAAGTAATGAATAGCAAAGATTATCTGCATAGCAGACGCTTTTGATGCTATTGTTAGATACATATGTTCACAATGATGACGCGCCGGGCTTAATAAGCAAAATCCGAGATAACTAAGAGAAATTGAAAGAAGGTGCAGTTTGCGAATTGTCGCATTTGCACTTTTTTTATTGCTATTTTTCGGGGCTTAGCATTAAAGCGGACAAACTTTCGTGCATATACCTTTAGAAAGAGGTTTAGCAACTGAGTTTTGACGAATCAGGCGGCAGGGGTACATTCTTCATTTGGAGGTTAAAAAATTATGAATAGTACTCAAGAGTTAAAAGTTTTGGAAAAAGAGATTGAATCAATAGTAAAGTGGGCCAAAGCATTTGGCCTTGATTTCTATCCCATGCGTTTTGAGTTGGTGCCAGCGCATACTGTCTATAAAGTAGGGGCCTATGGAATGCCGACACGTTTCTCCCACTGGTCCTTCGGCAAGCCGAACTTTCCATTATTAACAACAAACAAGTAAAGTGAGATTAATGCTATTTTCTCTATGTTTATTAGCATTCCCTTCTTAAAATAATCTAAGAATAATTTAATTATCCCGTCATATGGCGGGATTGTTTTATTGAATAGCCATTGAAAATTTGATGTTATATAAAAATATCCCCAAGTCTATTAAGGGAGGTAAAGCTAACTTATGAACAATTCAGCTGCTATTGGTTATATGATTTTGGCCGCAAAAGCCTTGGGTTGGGATAAATTAGAAATAAAAAAATTAGATCTTGCAATGAAATCAGAAATGGATTTTACTACCGAGGATAAAGCTGAAGAAGTATACAGAAGTTTTTAATAGAAAGGTTTACCTCAATAATGTGACATAAGTCCTTAAATGTTTGCGAGAATTGACGAGTAATGTCGAACGGAAGGAATTTAATTTGGAATAGTTAAATATATCTATTTTATGTTTTAAGGAGATGTATTAATTATGTTCATAGGAAGGGAATTATAAATATCGTGTATGATTTACGAAGTAAAATCAAAATGAAAAAGCAGTTGTTGGCAACCTTGGTGCAAGAAAAAGGGAATTTGCAGGATCCTGAAGTTCAATCGCTAAGCAGGGAATTAGATGAATTGATTGTTATGGCTTTAAAGGCAAACATATCTAACAATAATCAGAATTTAATGATTGGCTAGAAGGAGTCTGATTTGAAGAGATAGCATATATAAAGTCATTCTTACTTGCAAGAAAATTTTACCAAATAGCTAATAATTAGGTTATCTTTATGATATGATAATTATAAGGTTAAAGTAAGGAGGTCAAGACCATGAGTGATGTAGGAAAACTGAAAGATGCCACTTCTGATTACGTTTCTAGATACCCTTTAACGTTTGCTAAAGATGTTGATCCTTCGTTATCCAGGAGGTACAAAATAGCATGGAATACAGCAAGAGATGCAGCAAATATTCTTAAACAAAAATATAAGGCTGACAAGGTTGTTGTATTTGGTTCTCTTTTATACAAGTCTAGGTTTAATAAATGGTCAGATATTGACCTTGCAGTCTGGGGCGTGCCTGATAATAGGTTCTATGCCGCAGTGGGCGAAATAATTGGCCTTGACAGTAAATTTAAAATTGATGTAGTAGATTATAATGACTGTAAAAGTTCTTTACAAAAAGTTATTAAAAATGAGGGTATTGAGGTATGAATAGAGATTATCTTGCTCTTGCTTCACGCTTGCAGGATGAAATTTCAGAACTTGAACATGTTATTATTCGAGTAAAAGAGGCATGGAAACGTGCTGTGAAAGAGGACGATGATTATTATCTTGATAGCGTAGCTTTTAACCTTCATAGTTTCTATACAGGTGTTGAGAGGATGTTTCAACTTATTGTGGGATCCGTAGATGGAAGTAAGCCAGAAGGTGAGTTTTGGCATAGGGAGCTACTAAGACAAATGGCTACTGAAGTGAAACAAATTCGTCCGGCAGTAATTTCTAAAGGGACTCGCGATAGACTAGAGGAATACAGAGCTTTTAGACATGTTGTGAGAAATATTTATAGTTTTAGGTTATCGAAATCTAAAATGGTATCACTTGTTGAAGATATTGAAGATGTGTTTAATGCATTTAAAATTGAGATTAGCGACTTTGAGTCTTTTCTAGAGAAAAGATAAAGCCTTAGGGGATTGCTTTGAGTTTTTCGATGATTATATTCTGGGCAAATAATAGCCCATTGTAATTGTTAAATTATAAACCCAATTTTCGCCGGTATTCCTAGTGTTTAGGAGCCGGCGATTTTTATTTTAAGGAAAGGAGAGGGAATGATGTTAGATCAAACTATTTTAATCGGGAGATTGACGAGAAATCCGGAACTTAGGTATACGACTGAGGGTAAGGCGGTAGCAGCTTTCCCAATAGCTGTAGAACGGCCCTATGTTAACCAGCAGGGTGAAAAAGAATGTAGGCTTTATCAAGATTGTTGTTTGGGGTAAGCTGGAGGAAGTGGTAAGTAAGGACTTAGGTAAAGGAAGACTGTAGATTGGATACTATGAGATGGATGATGGAACTAAGCGGCAATCTACCGAGATAATAGACCCAAGTAGTAAGATTTTTAGATTGGCCTAAGGAGGATAAAGAAGCTTCTTAGGTCTATTTTTTTAGGGAAGGTGTTGAAAAGATTTTGAGAAGATATTTATGGCAGATTATATGGGTATTCATAGCTTTATTAATCTTTCTCATAAAGGGTTGTAGGTCTAGAATTATATCAGGGCTTTTTATATTCCAGACCGTTTCCGGCTGAAGATCTAATGAATGCTCAGTTTAAAGGAAATGGAAATACATCTTAAATAACGGGGGGTGAGGCTGTGTCGGAAAAAGGTTTCTTTAATATTACGGTTGAAGATCGCCGTAAAAGGCCCGAGTTAACCTTGCCATTTAGTATTACTTATCATCATTTAGACAGATGGATGCCTAATTTGGGTAGAGATGCATTTTTGTTTTGGCTGCAGATGTTTACCTTTGCTAACAGACGCGACTTTGACCCTAAAGCGAACATTATTGATTATAGTTATAAATTTCTTGCTAAAAAGGCTGAAGTCAGTAAGTATAAATTGACGGTGATGCTGAAGAATTTGTACGAGTATGGTTTGTTGGAAATTGTAGAGGTCGACAGTCAGTATAAGACTAAGAAGCAGCTTTATAAGGTCTTAACAGTACCCATTTATGCGGACACAGTATTTTGTGAGTTAAGAAAGTGCCGAAGTTGGGAAGAAAGGAATAGTTTTGGTCAAAAGCAGAACAAAATTATTATTGCTAAGCGTTCTGAAGAGAGTGCTTCAAGCCAGTCTGAAATTCAGACTAGCTCAAATAAGGACAGCCAGTCTGAAAATCGGACTGGCAGCCAGTTCAATAATCAGACTAGCAGCCAGTCTGAAAATCAGACTGCATATAATAGTAATAATATAATAAATAAAAATACAATAAAACAACAACACAAACAACACGAAGAAGAGAAAGAGTTGGGAGGTAGTTGTCAAGAACAGGGTGATGTTGTTGACAATGCCTCTCTTTTTTATGATCAAGAACAACAACAACCCCGCAATGACGGGAATGATTTGAACGATGGTAACGAGTATGAGAATTCGCAGATGCGCAGGAGGGTGTTGAAAGAGGCTGAAAGGCTGGAATTACCTGTAAATGATTATGTTGCTGACCAGGTTTTAAAATCCGGAGAAGGGGATATTGACCGAATATTAGATGCTATGAAAGCTGCAGCACAATGGACTCGGGGTAAGGAACAAAGGGGTGAAAAAATAAACAACTGGTGTGGTGTACTTGTTAAGGCAGTGGTTGACGAACGGAAGCCCGTCTATGAAGGACGAAAGGATAGTCAGAGTAAAAGCCATAGGCGAAACATACCTAGGATTGATCCTGAGACTGGAATGGTGATAGTAAATTCGTAATGTGTGTTATTTACCATTTGGTGAGATAGCTCATAGTTTGGAAATAACATGCTATGAAAGCCAAGGAATTTAATGGAAAGTGTGGTGACTACATGAAAGGTCAATTAATTGATATTCTAATGCATTATTCCGATAAGGGAATAGCGATGCTTCTTGAAACGAAAAACTACACTGATAATAACGATATATTAATTTATAACGGTGTCACTGCGGAAGGGATACCCTTAATGGTAGCAGCTGTTAAGGGGGCGGTTGGGCCAAGGACTAACACCCTAAGTAAATTAAGATACTATATTCAAAAACTGGCAAACTACACTCAAATGTTTGGTACTATTATGGTTTTGTTTTACGACGAGAAAGAAGACGTTTGGTTCAGAATGAATACGCAGCAACTGAAAGAGTGCTGGGTAGATACAAGTAAGTTCACGAGAAAAAACTTAAAGCAAGTAAGAGGAACTGTCTATGGTCCAGACTTTTTAGAAGCTATCAAAATTCCGTTCAATGTTTATAAATCAATAAAAAGCCAGGAACAAGACATAGAAGAACATAAAGAAGAATTAGCGGTGTTTTCAACATGATGGCGCCAGCTGCTATGCTTACTGCGGCTACTGCTGCAGGCAGCTTTTTTGGGCCAGATCCTGTACTTATATTTACCAGCGTTGGCACAAGTCTGGTACCGGATATAGATACTCCAGAAAGCAAAATAGGACGAAGGATACCGGTTATTCCTACACTTATTAATACGCTTTTGGGTCATCGGACAATAACCCACAGTATGTTAACTATGCTGGGGATTTTTGCTTTTTTAAAACAATACAGTTTACAGATAGGCATAGCATGGCTCATTGGTTTTAGTTGTCACGTAATACTTGATATATTAACGCCACAGGGTGTGCAGTTCTTCTGGCCCATCCCGTTTAATGTAAGACTGGGGATCTTACAAACAAACGGGATTATTGAATTAACATATGTTTTTTTATTAATTATGTTTAATATATCTACTAATTGGGGTCAGGACCTTTGGAGTAAAACAGGGCAAAATTTATTAGCAAGCATACCAAAAATAATTCCATTTCAATCAGTATGGGGGCGGTTATTTGGTTAAAGCAAAACAATAGTAGACAGTTTTGTAGCTTAATATGACCGAAGGCATTCTTTTCAAATGATACAGTGATGAGGTGTTTGTATGTATGAAAAAATCACCATGCAGGGTAAGCCGGTTCCTGCTGTAAGACAAACTACCAAAGGAAAATATATTAAAAAAGGTGCTATTATATACAACCAATACCGGGATGCAGTTGCATTAGTTTTGAAAAGTCGGTGGCGAAAAACGGTTAAAGAGTATGCATTACTAACAGTAAAAGTTTACTTGAGGCCCGCAAAAAGCACAGGCGGAATTCCCTTAAATGCCGGTGATTGGGATAATTTTTACAAAACATTTACTGATGCATGTCAAGCTGCTGGAATTGTATCAAACGACAGTATAATCTTAGGTCCAGGGCCTGAAAGTAGAAACTACCTATCGTCAAATGGTGAAGAGTATGTGGAATTAGAGCTAATACCTGTTAGTAACGCCTATAAAAAGGTTGTGTGATTAACTGGGAAGGTGTTAGTAATGCTTTAAACCTACATTGTAACTCGTCAGAAATTAAAGCCAAGTAAAAAATGGAGGAATGAAGATGTTAAATTGTTTATCGTTAATTACAAATCAAAGAAAGACTATTGTTACAGTACTGCTTTTAACGGCAGTATTTTTCTTTGTAATATCTAATGTATTTATTACTAATAGTTTTGCAGACAAAAAGCTCACCGATCAGTTAAGTTTAGATCAGGACCAGATGAATGTGGATATTGTAGAACGGGTAGATACAAGTGGTTATAAATTACTAAATATTATTCGTTCGTTGGCAGTAATTGGAGCAATATTGTTCCTTGCTTGGTCCGGCATTATCTTTTGGGGAGCAGGCGGTAATCCTCAGAAAATTTCGGAAGCTAAGAACAAGCTAATATATTTTTTCATTGCTTTAGTTTTCGTTTTCATGGCAGAAAATATCTTAGCTACACTGGCAGATTTCTTTGGGTTTAGCCAATATTTAAATTAAAGGAGATAAAATCATGAGTTTTAATCAGTATCATCCTTTGCCGCCTGATCCACCAAAAGAAAAATATGTACTAGGGTTAAGTTTACCTGAACTATTTTGGACATTATTAGGTATTGTCTTTTCGTATAAATTAATGAAAACCATACCACCATTACCTATTGATAACTTTGTGTTCAGCAGAATACATTTTCTAATTCCACTGTTGATAACATCAATTTTCGCATTTGGGAAACATCCAAAAACCGGATTAAGTATAACTGTTGAACTAATAAATCTTGTCAAATTTCGTTTTCAAGATAAGGTCTTGCTCTATAAGAGGGGGAAATATTAATGGAGAACTTAGTTGTCTTATTTGCTATTGTCGCTATTATTTATCTCCTGTTTAGCAACAGAAAAAAAGAGAATATTGATAGCACTCAAGATTTATTCAACTATAAAGAAATAGCAAGTGATGGTTTAATCCATCTGCCGGGTCAAAAATTTAGAAAGGTAATACAGGTATACCCCCTTAATATCGCTACTCGAAGTGGAAGAGAGCAGGCTAGTATTTGGGATACGTTTCGTACAATGGTAAATTCACTAGTATTTCCGGTTACATTCCTTGTACAGAGCACTCACCTTGATACTGAGGATTATACAGCACAAGTAGAAGAAGAGAGGCAAAGAAGTGAAAATGATCTGGTAAGAGAGGTTGGGAAAGATTATATCAACCATATAAGAGAACTTAGTGAGAAAAGATCTATTAGGTCACATAAATATTTTGTTATTGTAAAAATAGATGTGTCCTCAGCTTCTATTGACAGTGGTGTTGAAGTTGAAGACAATACAGTTGCTATGGCTATTAATTCAGTACTCAAGGCAGCAAACAAGCCCAAAAAGATGAGTGACAAAGAAGCAGAAAGATTGGCTCGTTCAGAATTAGATAACATGACGAATATAATCCGTTCTTATCTGTCCCAAATGGGGATTAGCTCCACAATACTTGATAGGCGGGGCGTAGTTGATATGGGTTATACAACCTATAACAGGGACTTATCAAATGTGGTTCGAACCAAGGAAGTGGATGATATTGAAGCATTTTCGCTTTTTACAAAAAGCCTAACACCGGATTTATACGGTAAAACTCTAACGGAGGAGGGAGATAGTGTTAAGGCAAGCTAAGATGATGCTGAGTAAAAGAAAAATAAAAACAGATAAAGAGCCTTTTAGTATTGGGAAAGAACAACCTAAATTTAAAAAAGGCGCACCTGACCTCAGGGATCATATGGCACCTTCACTTGTAAAAGACTTATCTCCTTCGGATAAGTCTTTCCAAGGAAAGGCTGAAGATTATTTTGTGGAGGTGGGAGCAGGGACTGATTTCGCAAGGTATTATCGTTCTTTTACAGCTACAATGAAAACAGCAACCACCTACGCTGGCATGTATGACCAACTATTTAAGGGCGAATTTGGAGAAGGTAATGCCGATATTGCACTGCATATAAGACCTGCTGATGAAAATAAAATACTGCATGATATAGCCCGCATGATTGCAGGCTTAGAATCAGATTATGCACTTACAAACAATAGCACCACGAAAGCAAAAATCAGAGACTCTATTGCTGACCTACAGCAGCAGGAGAAGCGCATACGCCGGAATATAGAGCGTATGTTTTTTGTTTCTACACAGGCTGTTGTAAGTGCAAATGATATCGAGGAAATGAAAAAGTTTTCAAATGCAATGGTGAAAAGGTTTGCAGGTCAGGGAGTAATATTACGACCTAATGACAGAAAACAGCTTGCTGCGATCACTAATACTACTCCTTTTGATCATGAGAAGGTGTTCGACGATTTTTTCAGAAACATGGAGACCTCCTGTATTGCCGACCTTTTTCCGTTTGGGCAAGGTGGAATTAGCCATACTGACGGTGTGGTTTTGGGTTATGATAACAACAAAAAATTGGTATATTTAGATCCCTGGAAACCAGGAATGCCCAATCCGCATATGGTTGTGTTTGGTCGCAGTGGAATGGGTAAATCATTTCTTATTAAGCTGCTGACATTAAGAAGTGCAGTGATGGGTATTAGAACAGGTATTATTGACCCTGATAAAGAGTGTGAGTACGAAAATTTAGTACTTGCATTAGGCTGTAGTTATATTAAGTTAGCACCAAACAGCAAACATCGTTTAAACTTCTTTGATGTAAACGTAGCCGAAGATGAAGACGGCAAAAGAACAGTTGAGCTTGAAGAAGGTATCAATGCAGCCCAAGCAATCATCTTCAAAATGATTAGTTCAATCGATGAAAAACTCCTAAGTGACGGGATTATAAAAATAAAGCTCAGAGAAAAAATCAGAGAGTTATACGTTAATTTTGGTATTACATCTGACCCCGGAAGTTTATATAAAGAAAATGACAGCATAAGCGATGAGAATGAATTTATTTTGGGTGGCAGGAGACTTAAAAAAATGCCTATGCTGTCTGACCTACATGATTTACTAGAAGAAGATAAGCACTTAAAAAAAATCGCGGCAGTTCTAAAAGTGTTTACCCAAAAAGGTAATGACCCTGTAATGAGTATTTTTGACTGCGAAACAAATGTAAACATTAAAGATGATGTGGTTTTTGCGTTTTCAGTCGGTAATTTGGAACAAACAATACTACGGCCATTAGGGATGTTTATTGCAACAAAGTGGATGAAAGAAAACTTTGCTTACCAAAACCGTTTTCAAAAGAAACGGATGGTAATAGATGAAGCCCAGGTTCCAATGGCTAATCCTGAAATGGCTGATTGGATGGAAGATAGTTTTCGGCAGATGCGTCGTTACAACTGCTCGATGCTTGCTGCAAGTCAAGGGTTTGAAGTATTTATGCGGGTAGAGCAAGGGGTGGGTATTCTTAAAAATGCAACTATCAAATTAATACTAAGACAGGAATCCCTTGATATTGATGCAATTCAAGGTAAGTTTAACTTATCGGAGGGGGAAGCCAACTTTGTACTAAGAAGCCCGAAGGGTACGGGTATATTAATGGTTGATAACGAATCTACCATTTTGAATGTAAAAGCAACAGAAAAAGAAGAGGAGATTTACACTACAGACCCCAATCAACTAAAAGACCTGTCCGAGAAACCTAACAAGGAGGCTGGTAATGTTGATCAGAAAACATAAAATAACCAGGCTCTTTGTTTTGGTTTTAATTTGTATTGTAATACTGTTTTCCTCAACTTCTGCTTGGGGTGCCTCTGTAATTGGTAGTGGCGATGATGGTGTATTAGGTGATTTAGATATAACTAGACCAAAATACAAAGGGCAGGGCATCTTAGAACGTATGATAGCAGGAGTTTTTACGGGGATGACTGTTTCTGCGTATGAACTGTTTGGTATCCAAGATCCTCTTACTTTGATATTTGATTATGAACCTGCTTTTGATATCAATGGAGATTATCATCCAAGAGATGAGTTGTACCTGGGAATATATACTGAAGAAGAAATGGAAGTAGTAACCTATCTTTATAATACTTTTGAAGCCTATATTCCTATTTACTTGCTGCTTGCTATAACCGGTGTTGGGTTACTGCTTGTTTTTGCAGGGTTTGGTGGAGATCCAAGGATGACAGCCAAACAGTACATTTGGGGTATTTTGGTGGCATTATTCTTACTTGCGTTTGGTCCTGCGTTGATAGATTTTGTGTTTGATGTAGCTTATTTAGGAGCAGATATAGCTAAAGGTGCAATCAATAAAGTGCTGGAAAGTAAAGGGGTAGTAAATAGGCCTCAAAGCTTTTTGGGTTTAGTAGTTATGGGAATTCTTCATGATGGAACTATAACTCAGATAGACAGTGTTGGAGATTTCTTGTCAATTGTATCAGGGGTATCTGCTCTGCTTTATTCCATTATATTTCTGTTGATCTTCATTGCTGCAGGGTTATTAAACTGGCAGTATATTATAAGAAAGATAACTTTAGGGGTCTTGATTTTTTCGTTACCTTTAGTGGCTGCGGCAGCAGTATTCCCCAATACCAGGGGAGCATTAAAAATATGGTTTTCGGAGTTTTTAAGTAATGCATTTTTGGTCACTGCACATGCTATTGTTTACGGTTTCTTAATCATGATGATGTATAGTGGTGGCAGTTTTGGCCCTTTAGAAACAATAATTTTTCTAATAGGCTTAAATGGCACAGTTGCTTTAGTACGGAAAATGTTCGGAGCTCCTGAAGGGAAAAGTGATGTGCTACGTGGTGCGGGAGCCATGCTTGGCATCTCATCGCTAATGGGTGTAGGCCAAATGGCGCTAGGTGGTAAGGGAGGCATTTCAAGCCTTAAAGAAAAAGGCCAAACTGCACAACAAGTTGCCCAGGCAGCCGGTCAAGGTGTTCAATCAGCAGCAGGGGGAGATGTAGACAAAATTGCTCAATCCGGAAAAGATCTTACAACAACTGAAGCAGGAATAATGCAGGGTCAGCAGATTAAAAATACATCTGGTACGCAAGATTTAGAATTAGACGGGCCACAGAAGCATTTAGATATACAACAAGAAGAACCAGTCAGTCCCTCATTTAGAGGTAAGGTTGCAAGAGCAGGTGGGGCTGTAGCAGTCGGCAGCATGGGAGCCTTAGCATCAGGATTAGTCATGGGTAACTCCGGCATAGGTTTCATGGCTGCGGCACCGGGCTATAAGGCTATGGATTGGGGCATTAATTCAGCAAAAAATATCAAGCAAGCTAGAAGCAATCCTGCGTCTATGGGAATCTATGACGCGGGACAAATATTTGATGCAAAATCTGCCAGTGAAGTAGGCAGAAGAATAGCCGGGTCCCCTGGAGCTGCTGCTGGTTCGGCAGTAAGTAAAGCTGCAAGGTTTAAAAGAAGTGCAACGTCAAATACCCCCATTAATAAACAGAGTCCTACAGAACAGATAAGAGGGGATATAGATAAAGGATACCAGGACGCTCAGCAAAACTACTCAAAGGCTGAACAAAACATGCAGTTAGCACAGTATGATTTGCAGCAAGTAGAACTTAAATATCCTGCGAATATGCGACAAAATGATGAATTTAAAGATGAACATGCCGATGCAGCAATGAGGTTGGAAGAAGCAAAAAGAGAGTTTAACCAAAAGCGTTTGTGGTTTAAAGAGGCAGAAAACATCAAGAACAACGAACATGATTACATTGGAATACAGCTGAAGATGGATAGTCTAAAAAAAGAACCGCAGCAGACTTCAGGAAGAATTAACAAGGTATGAACCATGACAGCTATGATAATGTAAACAAAGCTGCGTTGAAGAGGTTAGCTTATAAGGGAGGCAAGTTAGCCCTTAAAGGATTGAAAAGTGTAGCAGGTAAGGCGTTAGGGCCTTACCTCGTGATTGCATTAGCTATCGTTTTAGGAATATTTTTGTTAATAGGAGCAGCATATTCAGCTATTATTGTTGTTCCGCAGGAGCTTTCTAGACAAAATGAAACAACTGTTATTTTTAATACAGGCGATGACAGTTTAACCGATTGGACAAAACAGCAGGATCAGGAGTTGTTTGAAGAATATAAAGAATTAGCAGCTCAATATAAAGATGGGCTAAGCAAAAGACAGCAGGAACAAGCACAGCATTACAAACTTAACTGGGCTGTTTTAGCCGCCGTTGATAGAGTGACTGGTGATCCTACAATTAACCTTGGTATTGAAGAACTAATAAAACCGCAACCGGAAAAACATTATAAACAGCTAAAGCCTAAGTTCGAGTGGAAAACGTCAACTATTACAAAAGTTATTGAGTGGCAAGAAATAGAGCTTATAGAAGGTAGCGAAGTCGAAAAGGAGTACAAGATAGTAGATAAAAGAAAAGTGGAAACAGAAGAAGTTAAGTTGCTAACATCAGTTGATACCTTTGAAGCAGATTACACATACGAATATAAATTAGAAACAACGGCAACTGGAAAAGCCGGATTAAATCGTAAAAAGGTAACAACTACCAAAGAAGTCGTTGGAAATATAACAGAAAGTGGCCCGTACTATTTGAGATTAAAAAATATTTTGGGTGAGTACGGTTTAACAGATATAGGCAGTAATCCTATGAATTTAGAACTAATGTTAGAACTAGCATCTAGTTATGATGATGAATTTAAGTATAGCCTAGAAAGACGCTGGATTAGTGCTAATAGTGCTATAGATTTTTCAAAGAGTTTTTATGAAGCCCCAAGTACACTAGGTAAAATTATCTGGCCTTTACCTAAGCAATATAATAGCATTTCATCACCATTTGGATGGAGAATACATCCAATTAAGAACAGAAGAAGCCTTCATACCGGTACCGATATACCAGCTCCACGGGGTACTGATGTAAGGTCTATTAGCGATGGATATGTGAGGTATTCTGGAAATTATGGTGGTTATGGTATGACTGTTATTGTAGAACATGGGCAGCAAACATATAGTTTATATGCACACCTTTCCAAAACAATTGTAGATGTTGAAGATGAAGTTAAAAGGGGCGAGAAGATAGGGGAGGTTGGTTCAACTGGGTTAAGTACAGGGCCACATCTACACTATGAAATTCGTAACGCAGCTAATAAAGGTGTAACCTATAAAAACCCGTTAAACTTATATCAATAGGTGGTGTGAAAATGTTATTAGCAAAAAGACGAATACCGGTAATAGTTTTAATGACATTGTTTTTCATTTTGTCAATGTTCATTTTCGCTATGTTTAATTTTTATAAATTGCAAGTTTAAATGCCCACCATATCCTGTAAAAACCCCCAATATA
>JADQBR010000137.1 GCA_016278515.1 Bacillota bacterium | reverse complement strand
TCCCTTATAATAGAAATACATACCAGTAACTAGGAGATGATATCAATGCTTAGACACCGACAAAGGGATACCCTCAATGCTATAAAAAGACTAACCCAATCTCAAGGTTACCCGCCAACCATTCGTGAGATAGCCACTGCCATAAATGTTACTTCCTCATCTACTGCCCATTCTTTTGTTAAGCAACTTGAAAAACTCGGATATATTAAAAACGCCGGAAGCCCCAGAACTCTCCTAGTGGTCCGTGATCCAGATGAAAATATTAAATAGGTCAGTAAGTGTTTGATTGGTAGGATATTGATAGCTAGTTTAAGGTTGAGGAAATTTTGGACTTCTGGAAGGGCGCAGTTGAGTGGTGAAACGGAAAAAGAGAAGAATTTTTTTTATAATTTTGCCAAAAAGAACCTTTTTAAAAGTTGAATTTGCACAGTGGCCGTTACCCATTGCAAGTTAACCCAAGTGTTTACTAAACCCATCCTTTATAGATTAAGATTTATATAAACATCATTAATCTCTTCCTGAGTTATCCCTATATACCTCAAGGTAATAGCAGGAGAACTATGATTAAATATCCGCATAAGCAGTGTAATGTCGATCCCCTGCTTATATGCCCAATACCCAAAGGTCTTTCTAAGTGTGTGGGTACCGATAGACCCCTTAATCTTCGCAATCCTACATGCCTCATTTATAATCCTATACGCTTGTACCCTTGAAATAGGTTTGTTCTCTCCCTTCCGGCTGCTAAAAAGAAACTTCCCTGGCCAATGATCAACCTCTTTCATGTACTCACTCAATGTCCGCTTCACACTCTTATTTATTGAAAACGTTTTCGTCTTCCCAGTCTTAACTTCCTTAATTTTGATTACATCCAATATATTACCCTTATCATCAATCAGATCTCTAAACTTCAATTTAAGTAAGTCACTTATACGTAGGCCAACATTAATTCCCATCACAAACAGCAAATAATCCCGAAGGTTAGTCTTCCGGAGAATATTTTTTACTTTTTCAATCTGCTTTTTGTCTTTTATCGCTCCAACTTCGTTCATTTCTAACCCTCACTCCCTATGTATCATAACTATATCTATATTATATTTTATGTTACATTGATAATCAAACTTATCCTTCCTTCATAGGGTTAGAACAGTCCTATCCCTTGTCATTACTGAATTCAGAGACATTCTTTGAAAGTAACATAAGTCCAGTATGTTACATACAAAATCATTGACTCCATTCAGTTTAACAACCAAACAGCTAATTTCGATTCCAATGCCGTTTTCATTAAGCAAGATAAATCACTATTTTACTTTTTATTTTTTAAGTTATAATATAGTTGAGGTGATTATGTATGAGTGATTCCCCTGCTGAAAGGGAGGTGATTACCCTCTATCAGCCCCTGGAAACAATTTTAAAATAAGTTCATTTTTATCTAATTGCCTCCAAACCGGGAATTTCTCAGCCTATGAATAGGCATATACTCTAATAATGCTTGTTCTTACTGTTTTCGCTCTACATTGGGCACACCACTCCCTTGGTTTTTGGTTTAGGCTTATGTATAGCCCGGCAAAATTGTTTGAAGTTATGACCAATTACCTTTAGGCCTATTTGTAACTGACATTTAATCATGCCTCTTACTCTAAGGTTATTAGCACCTTGGCCTCTTTTTATTGCAGAGTTTGTACCCTCTATGGCAGCCCTTTTACTGGTGTTCTCACGTCGTATTTCCTGTTTTGAAATCTCTTTACGGGTCTTGGCTGCTAGTATTGCTTTTTGACTAACTCTCAGTACCATTGATTTTTTCTGCGGCTTTACAGGGCAATTCTCTTTTTGGGGACAGTTCATGCAGTCTGACTTCTCAAAGTGGGTCGTTGTACTTTTGGATTTTTCGCTGTAGTCGCTTCGAAGCGGTACGTTGCCTGCAGGACATTCTTCTATCTCATGTCCTTCATTGAAGGTGAAATCTGTCAGAGGTAACTTATCACTGGTACTCTTTCTGCCGGTCATATCTGTAAAGTGCAGTTTGATCTCTGTTTCATCAGCTTTATTGATTGTCTCTTCACCGTAATAGCCGCCGTCTACGTAGAGGTCGGTAACATCAGTATTTTGCTTGATGGGATCTAAACGTCTTTGTGCTAACTCTGTATCGCTTTTTATATTGACGTCCAGCTCGTAATCTGTAACTAGCTGTACTGGATTATCTTTAGAACATGTTTCGGCTAGATTAAGAACATAGCCTTGGCTTTTATTACCACTTTTGTTTCTGAAGGTAGCATCCGTATCGTAGGCAGATTGCATGGATGCAGCAGATATCTCTTTATTATCTTTGGGTACCCAGACTTTCTTTTCTGTATCGTACTGTGCTTGTTCATTGAGAAAACGCTCTAACAGTTTGATTTCTTCTGTTGAAGTTAGTTGTTTTTCGTTTGCGAGGTCATAAGCTTCTGTACAAAGTTTGAGTACTGTCTCAAGCTTTTCATTTATTTTACTGGCTTGGGTTTTAAAAAGCAGTTTGGTTTTAAAAGAAGGTTCCAGAACTTCTTTTAGTGACTTGTTTAAATACTTTTGGGGTATTGCCTTTGCGGCTTTTTCTAAGAAGTCATAAGCAAGTGATAATCTTCCAGCGCTTTTGATGTTAGGGGTAACACTGGTTGAATCCATCCTTTGTTCGTCTGTTTTAATATTGGCTTTTTCGATGAAATGTTGAGTTAAGATTTCAAACTGCTTAAACAGAATTTCTTCTTTATCGGGGTGCTCTTTAATATAGCTAACGAGGCGTTCTCTAAATTCATACAGGGTTCGTTCAGCAAAATATACTTCGCCGACATTTTTGATACCCAAGGGCGTAGATTACCTGGTAGTTAAAGTAAAATTGCTCCAGAATTTCTTCATCGGTATAGTCAAACATATTCTTTATCAGTTCCAGTGAGAGAAGGATATTTATCGGAAAATTGGGCCTTCCGTTATCAGCACAGTAAAGTTGAGCGAATACTTCTTCGTCTATTTCACAGAAGACATGCTTATAAAAGACTGGTGCCCAGGTATTTTTAAGCATTTTAGCTATTTTAGGATTCATGGTTTGATAGTTGCTAAACATATCTTCCTGCAAATGATCATTGTTTTTTCTGAACATTATCTATACACCCCTTAGCCTAAAATGTAGATATATCAGTGGTTTCTACTATTATTACTTCGGCGCGGAGGGGGTAAAATCATCCTTTTTTAGAGCTTTTTTGATCTTTTTAGGGGGTTTTTGCAGGGGAATCATGAGTGAATTACAAAAATTAAAGGTAAGTCCCAATGGTCAAATTACATTACCTAAGAAGATTAGAACTAGCCTTTCTATTCAGGACTATATTTATTTAGAGATCAAAGGTGATAAAGCTGAATTAGAATCAGTGTCTTTTGTAGACGAGCTTGAAGAATTAATAGTTAAAGACTTAAAACGGGATGGGTATTCCGCTAAACAAATTCAAGAAATACTTCCGGAAAGAAAGAAGCAGTTATCTAAGGTCTTAACTGGAGAATTAAATGAGCGCAGCAACGAAGATGCAGTTTCTCATACAGATGCCCTGAAAGAATTGGAGTTAGATTAGGTTATGCATGATATACAGTACAGGCATTTAGCTTTAAAAGAAATTGTACTTAAATGGGCATATTTCAAAAGCGTTCAGATATGCCAGGCCTAAAACATTTATAAATTGCTTGCCCCCTCTGAAGCATTATAGTCTTTTGATTACTCTTTTCCTAAATTCACTAGATACTCAAGAATATTTTGGCTATCGAGTACATCGGCATATTTCATCCACATATCCAATAAAGAAATTTTATGAGAGACACTAATTCTATCATAAACACAATCTTCCACCACAGCAACATTGTAATTTCTAGTAACAGCATCGACTACTGTAGCTCGAACACAACCACTAGTAGATCCCCCTACTATTATCAATGTATCAATCCTCAACTTAACTAGGTAGCTTTGCAATGGCGTCCCATAAAATACACTTGCATACGCTTTATCAATTACCAATTCGTCCTTGGTTGGTCTTAGGGCATCTACTATTTCGGTTTCTTCGCGGCCATCTAAATACTTACTCTGATCTCTGCTTGTCTTTGCACTAAAACTATCAAACAACATTGCCTTCTTTTGAACGTTTCTAGACTGAATTATCGGAGTACCTGCTTCTTTCGCTGCTGTCCTAACCTCTTGTATCTTACCTATTGCTGCCCAGGCAGAAGCACCCACTCCGGATGGCCATTTTTTTAATTGTTTTTGAATTGGTAGGTTATCGCCAGTGTAATTATGCTGAACATCAATAATAAGCAAAAGAGGTTTCCTGCCTAAGCCCCTTTCCTTACCATATCTCCCTTCCTCAATTACTTTTTTGTCAACATCAGTCAATAAATCTTCCCAGATCTTAACCATCTTCTTGTTTCCCCCTTAGAAACCTGCCCTCAGACGTTACTATAGTTATTTTTTTCTGTTAAACCATAAAATCTCTGAAGGCCAAGGTAATCCACAAACAGTTGTCAACTCGCTTGTTAGTAATTAAAGAGATTTAGCTCTAGTCGTTGGATAGTAAGCTTGACATTACCATACTAAGGTCAAGCTTACCATGTCTACCCATCTGGACTTTTCAATAAAACTATTCACCCAAATGTTGCGAGGTATCCTTAAGGCGTATATCCTATGAGAACTTTAGGTAACCAGAGGGATATATCAGGAACATACATAATGATAAGCAATACGATAGTGGCCCAAATAATATATGGTATTAATGGTTTCACCAGTTCATGCACTTCTAAATCACCAATTTTTGCTCCCATAAAAAGTGCATATCCAAAAGGTGGACTTAACATACCTATTCCTAGGTTTAGAACCATAACGGAACCAAAATGAATTGGATCAAAACCAAACTGAACAAGCAATGGTAGAAATACTGGTACCGTAATAAGTGTGATAGCAGTACTTTCTAAGAACATACCTAAAACTAAAATAATGAGACTAATCAAGAGAATTATTAAATTAGGGTTAGTAGTTAAGGAGGTAATAGCTTGAGCCAATTTATCGGATATGTTATAGATACTAAATATTCTGCCCATAGGTGCAGCGAATGGGACTAAGATCAATACTACGGCGTTTGTCTCGGCAGAGGCTATTAAAATATTACCTAATGTCTTAAGTGGGAAGAGGCGGTACATAAAAGCCAATGCTAAAGAATATACAACACCTACAGCCCCAGCTTCTGTAGGAGTGAAAATACCACCATATATTCCACCTAAAATAAGAACTGGCATAAATAATATGGGTGAAGTTTGAAACAAACTGGTTCGTGTTTCTTTATTGAAAATTCGAACACCTTTATCGACTTTCACTAATGGCAGAGACCTGCCTATTAAAACGTAGTTTATACAAATATAACCGGAAGCTAAAACAAAACCAGGTAGCACCGTAGCCAAAAACAACGCACCTACAGAAACCCCTGTGACCATGCAGTATATTAGACTGGAAATACTTGGGGGAATTAGAATACCTAAAAAACTACTTGCCGTAGCAAGCGCAGTAGCTTGACGTCGATCATAACCAGTTCTTTCCATTTCCGGAATCATTACCGAGCCAATTCCAGCTACAGTAGCCATGGTGGATCCTACAATTGCACCAAATAAGATGCTAGCCACTACAGTCACCACTCCCATGGAACCCCTGATACGTCCTACCAAATTTTGCGATAACTTAATGATCCGTTCAGCTAATCCCCATTTCATAAGCTCCCCAATTAAAAGATAAAATGGTATCGCCATCCAAGCAAAGTTGTCTAGCGAATAAAAGGAAAGTCTAGCCAAAAAGGAAGGACTAGCAAATGTATGAATGGGAAACATTTTTAGCATTATTAAAGATCCAATTACCATAGCGAAACCTACGGGCATTCTCAAGAATGCAAGGAAAAGGAATATCAAAAGTAAAACACTCAAATATTCCATGATCTAACCCCTCCCCAACTGTCTAAGTGTACTAGTAAACTTACGGATCAGATGTAATATTAGTAGAACTGCCCCGACAATAGTCCCAGACTGTGGTATAATCATTGGTATTCCTGTCGCTATCGCCCTTTCACCCGTAATTTTCAATTGAATAATGTAATTGATGCTGGACCAGCAATAATAGACCGCAAACACCAACAAAATAGCAATGATAAATATATCTATAATCCAAAGTATTTTTTTCTGTTTTATAATCAAACTTAACACATCTAATTTTATATGGGCGTCAGTTTCTATCGCCAATGCTGTACCAATCATCACCATCCATACCATTGAGTACCTGGCAAGTTCTTCTGTCCATGGCGCCGAAAATTCGAAAATATAGCGAAGCATAACTTGAACAAAACCTAATATAATCATTGTACCAAATAGAAGAACTAATGAACCTCTTTCAATTTTTAAGAAAAGGTTATTCTCACTCTTGTTTAACTTGAAATTAGTCTCACCCACTATTTCCCCTCCCTAAAGCAGTTCCCTTCGTTGTACTACCCACCTGCAATGGCCTCTAAACAAAATTCTACAGTTGATTCTTCCTTCAAACTGAACTGAGGATCAGTAATTCGTTCACCATCCACTACTACAATAACATAATTACGAAGTGATAAACTTTTTGGCAAAAAGACAGCCGTAGAGTTTTCTTTAAAGCATTTCTTAACATATCCAAATACAGTACCTAGTTTGAAATCCTTTTCATTAAGATCTAATTCTAGTATATTTTTTCTGCAATTTAACATATTAGCAATCTGCGGATCAAAAGATATTTTAATGCCGGACATGTACTACCCCTTTTCCTTGTTAAAACTTTGGTTTCCAATTATCTGGTACATCCTTTAGAATTGCAACAGGTACTCTTACCCCTTGGTTCAAAACGTAAATACGAATCAAGAAAACAATAACCCAAGAACAAATTGCAAATAAAACAATAGCCCCAAGATTTACATAAAATAGTGCTAAGAGCCCAATTATCACAATACCAATTAAACCAATAAGTATCTCCCTGTTAAGAACTTGATTTGAAATTTGATATTTCCGGCCTTCTTGTACTCGATATTCAAAGATAAAACATCCTAACTCCAGAACGCAGAGCAAAATAGCAGTTATAAGAAGATAGTCCAAAACACTTGAATATTGGCTTCCACTGCTAGACTGCCAGATAAGGCCCATAATGTTTAAGGCCACTCCTGCGAAAAATGAACTCAACAAAAACTGCAGCCATATTAAATTAGACGTCCAAAATGGAATGGATCTTACTGACCTTAAAACTAAACTAGGGTATATAATTACGCCTAAAGCTAAAAGCGAACCTATAAAACTTATTCCTTTCACCAGAGGTACTGGCACCCAGAACAAATCTATTATGTTCAAAACATTAAAAAATAAAAATAGTACCATTATAAGCGCACCTCTTGCAAGCCAAGAACTTCCAGGTCTCAGAAAAACCAGAAAAGCCCGATTACCAGATTCAAGGTGAGACCATAAAATAACCAGGCCTACAATCATTATTAGGGGAGCTAAAACTATGGTATAAGATGAAGTTACACCAAACATTCCTAATAGCATAGCAATAAAATAACCGCCAGCAGAAATTGCTTCCAAACTAAAACTCAGAGCCACTCTCCAACCCCATTGTTCCTGACTCCTCAAACCGTTCATCGTATTACCTCCAAATCTTCCCCAATAATAGCCTTATTACTGGTATAGAAAACACTTGGTTTTACTCCTTTCACAGGCAACATCTGATAGACTTGACCGTTTCGCCCGCTTAAGACCTTGGCTATATCGCTCTTAGGGTCCTCCAAATCTCCGAAAATCATAGCATCTGTAAGACAATTACTTACACAAGCTGGCCTTAAACCTTGTTCTAACCGCGCTTGGCAAAAGTCACATTTTGATACAACATTACTCATCTTTTGATTTTTTACCCCCGCAACTTCTAGCAAAGTATATGAAGAAAAATATGAAGTCCCTTTTTTTAGCGACCTAGATTTAAATGGACAGGCAAGAATACAATACTCACATCCTATGCATTTTTGAGAATCTATAGTAACTATACCATCGGGCCTTTTTGCACTGGCGCCCGTTGGGCAAACCCGAACACATTCAGCATCCTCGCACTGCATACATGGTTTCGGAATGAAAGTCCGCCATACTGAAGGGTAATCCCCCCCCTCTTGACTTAAGACCGTTTGCCAGAGCATCCCTCTTTCAGTTAGGTTTTCAGCCCGGCAGGCTGCTGAACAGGATTGGCAGCCAATACATCGATCAAGATTGATCACCATGGCATAACGCATTTTTCTATCATCTCCTTGACTATTTAAGCCTATATATTCTCACTTTTGCTGTACTTTCTAACGTCCCACCAAGCGGATTTGTATTTTCCAAATTGATTGGCAACAAGGCATTATAAGAAACTCCCTTTCCTTTAGCAATAGAGTGATCCATCCAGTGACCCATAGCCCCCGCTGTGACCACAACTTCAGGGTGAACCCCCTGGCTTAAAAATGCAATTCCCTTTATTTTTCCCGTTGCTGATTCCACACATATTTCATCCCCTGTAGTTATACCTTTTTTCAAGCCAGTATCTTCATGGATTAGAATGCCGAGTTCTGTCTTCTTCCTTTCCAACAATTCCATTAACCAAGGGTTAGTTGCCGTATCCGAAAATGTTATTAATGGTTGTTTGTGATTGATGCAAAAAAGATCATATTTAGGGTCATGCCGGTGAATAGGACTCTGCTGCCAATACGGTAATGCTACGTATTCTTCTGGACGAAGTCTTAACCCTAACTTTTCTTCGATTCCTTGCTGGTCCAAAGCCCTTTTAATCTTATCTCCAACCTCTTTTATGCTGTGGTAGTACAGAGGTATCCTTGCTTCCCGATAACGGAGATATTTTTCTTCAGGAGTCATCAATCTAAAATTGTTTCCATGTTCTTTAAACCAATCTAACCCATATTGCGAGCCATATCGAGATTTAGCCATTCTATCTAATATTTCGGGCCAAGTATATTTACTATTTAGATTCAACCGGTAATCTTCCTTTAAATCAAGAATAGCATTTAGCAACGAATTGTAGCCACCCGGCCCGTAAAGGAATCCACCCCGTTCCGACAATTCGGTCAGAATATCCATTCCTTCCTTGGTTGTATCGGACGAGTTCACAACTGGTTGCGCAACTTGTAACCCTACCGCTTCAAAACTAAAGTTTATTAAATTATAACGCTCAAGATATGTACTCTCAGGGAGAATAACATCTGCAAATTCTGCAGTTTCATCTAGATATATGGTAATATCTACAACAAAGAGTTTTCTTAATGCCTCTGCTACCATACTCTGGTCTGCGCAGGTCATAAAAGGATTGCTCCTAAATAAAAGCAACATTTCTGGATCATATTCAAAACCAAACTTTTGGGGATCAATCGTTGATAATATGGTAAGGTGCCCCATATCAAAAGAAACTGGATAATAATCACGCAAATCCAACTTTTTGGGAGGATAGGTTAATTTATCACTAATCTCCCAACCTCTCATAGAGGGTGCAACAAGACCGTCTTTCCCCATCTTAAGTCGTTGAGGTTGGTCACCCCATCTACGATCTGTACTCTTGGAGAGCACTCCTCCGGGTACCTCCATGCATCCGACTACCATAATAAGGATTTCGAGTGCCATGGTAGCCAAGCCGCCATTCTTATGCGCTTGAAGGCCTCTATAACCCACCGTTGCGACTGGTCTATAGGGATATTCGACTCCGTCAAGAACAATAGTTTGACCTATTTGTGCTTCTTCCCCAAATTCACGCGCCACGGTTCTTATAACATCCTCCGAGATACTAGTAACTTTACTGACTGTTTGAGGACTATATTGCATCACCTGTTCCTTTAAAACCTGAAAAGCAGTCTGATACTTACGTCCGTTGACATTATAAGAACCAATTAGAGCCATTTCTCTATCGGAAACTACATCGTGAGGTTCCGGAACTCCTGTTTCTAAATTCCAAACCAACGGTTTTCCTGTTTTTTCATCTCGAATATAATAACCATCAGACCCTAAAAGATACGGAGCATTCGTATACTTACGTAGAAACCAACTGTCATATAGGTTGTATTCGTTTATAAGTAAATTTATCATACCAAGAATAAAGGCTAAATCAGTAGCAGGCCTAATGGGAATCCAACGGTCTGCTTTTGCCGCCCCTGCACTCAAGCGCGGATCAACCACTACCAGTTTCATTCCTCTCTCCCGAGCGTCCGCCATTTCTCTTGCACTGCTTACAAAATTCTGGAAAGCATCCGAACCAATACCCGCACCTAAAACAAGCAAATAGTTACAATACTTGAAATCAACATGCTCAAGTAAAGCACCTCTACCTATTAAACCTATTGTATGAATTGGATTAGCACATTGCGTACTCACACCAGTAAAAGAGAAACCTGCGTTTTCTGTTCCAAAAGCCTGTGACCAAGCATTTGCTTGCATATACTTTTCATAGCACCAAAAACCAGTAATTAATTTATTTGGTTCCTCATTCCGTATTTTGCGAAGCCTTTCCCCTACTATTTCAAATGCTTCGTCCCAACTAACCTCTTTCCAACCAGGATCTATACCAGGGCCTTTATTGGCATTCGTGCGGATAAGAGGCGTCTTTACACGGTGGGGATCATAAAACTTCATAATGCCTGATATTCCCCTCCCACAAATTTTCCCTTTAGTGACAGGATTATCAGGGTCTCCTTCAATTTTTACCGGTAAATTATTTTTAACAAGCACTTTTATTGCACAAGCATTAAAACATTGCATACAATGACTGTGAACCCACCTCTTCTCTTGCAAAATCCTCTCCCCCTTTTTCGATTGATCAATGGCCCGTACGGCAAGTAGTCACACCACACGGACCAAAACCAAGAAATTGATTAATTATTGGCTTTAATTATTTCCGTTTCCAGCCTATCTACAACTTCCTCTCCCCAAACATCAATTGCATAATCCTTCCAAATAGCAAATGATTGTTTCCTAAACTTATCAATTTCCTCCGGTGTCGGTTGATAAAACTTCACACCCTGTTCTTTCATTTTTTTTATGTTTACCTCAGTTTCTTTTGCGAATTCAGTGCGTGCAATGTCTTCAAACTCTTTAACGCTTTCAGTGATTATGCCTTTCAAATCATCAGGTATTTGTTCCCATAACTTTTCGCTAAAAAACCAATCAGAAGGAAAATAGAAGTAAGGCAGCATTGTAATACGATTTCCAACTTCATGGAATCCAGCAGCGACGGGCCATACAAGATTCCCAAACATGCCATCAATTATT
Source organism: Bacillota bacterium (assembly GCA_016278515.1). Lineage (GTDB taxonomy): Bacteria > Bacillota > JADQBR01 > JADQBR01 > JADQBR01 > JADQBR01. The sequence goes on along the minus strand of JADQBR010000137.1, from coordinate 9,978 downwards.
CCTCTTTGTAAACCTGTATAGATTTCACCCCATGGCATAGGTGTTGGGATAACACCTACTTTTTCAAAGTATTCTTTCATTACGGGAGATTCTACTATTCTAAATTTACGACCTTTGAGTTGATCCAAACTAGGAGCAAATCCTGCTTTGTCATTAGCAAACAAGTAACCAAAACTTGGTTCCCCCACAGCAATTCTTCTTAGACCATTCTCTAAAGCGTATTTATCCATGAGCTCTCCCACCCAACCATCACGATAAAACTTTTCTGCAGTTTCGGCATCAGAGAATAATCCTGGTAACCCGGAAAGCTGAAAACGGGGGTCAAAACCAGCAACCGATAGCGGTGTGAAATACCACATTTCAACGCTTCCTTCTTGTAACGCTAAGACACCTTCCCGGTTACCTCCAAGTTGGCCTGAAGAGTATATCTCCATTTTAATACGACCTTCTGAGCGCTCTGCCAATATTTCACCCCACTGCTCCATCGCCCGAACCGAGCTATCTGTGGGTGAATTCACGTTACCCAATCTAATAACCAAAGGGTTATCCGCACTATATTTATTAACTGCTTCTTCTGTGTTTCCATCTCCTTGGATGTTTTCTGAGGTACTACATCCAGCTAAAAGTAATGTAGTTGTTAATACAATGAGGATAGTTAACAGTAAACTACGTTTCATACAATTCCCTCCCAAATTTAATATACCATTCTTTCTACTTTTTCTCCTTTCACTGTGCACAGTAGCAAATACTACGGTTTAAAGGTATTATTTAATTATTTACACCCCCTTCCTATTTTGTTTTTTGATGAGTTTCCGTTTCAACGATAAAAATCCGAATATTAACTTCAATATTATTAATATTCTAATAACTATAGGTGCAGTTTTGTCATGCGTTCTCTATCTGTTTACTACCTAATTTAGCTGAAATCTCTACAGCTGCTTCTTTAACTAAACTGCCATATTCAAAAACACGTTCAGGTGTGAATCGTGGTAAAGGGCCACATATACTTACTGCACCAACTGGTCGGTTGCCACTGGAGAAAATACAAGAAGCCGCAGAAGCTGCCCAGGGGTCACGTTCACCAGCACTAACAGCATAGCCGCGTTCCCTAATACCCTCTATTTCTCGTTTTAGTTTTTCTTTTGTTGTAATCGTCCTATCTGTTAACGATTTTAGTTCTATATCGTTTAGGTATTGCTCAAACTCATAGCTCATAAGTCCAGAAAGAATAGACTTCCCTGAAGAACCAGCATATAAAGGCCACTTCTTCCCTATTTCTACTGTCATTCTTATGGTTTGACTACTTTCAAGCTGTGAAGTATAAACCCTATGATGACCAACTAATAAGCTTAGGGTAATAGTTTCATTAGTTTTTTCTCGAAGTTGTTCCATAATAGGAAGTGCTAATCGGGCAAGGTCAGTTTGCCCCAGTGCAGCCAACCCAAGATTTATAGCCTGTGAACCTAACTTGTATCGTCCGTTTGTCGTGTCTTGGACAACAAAACCGGTTTCTATCAAGGTAGTCAACGATCTATGAACCACACTTTTGGCCATTTGCAAATGACGCGCTAGTTCACTAACTCCTATATCTGCTTCTGCTTTTAACTCTGTAAATGCCATAAGAATATCGATGGTGCGTTTTACAGCTCTGATATGATTTTTGTCTTTAGAATCAGGCATACTATCATCCTCACCAATCTAGGTTTTTAAGTTTTAATCCCAATAACTTGTATTATCATAATTCTATTATTAGGGGAACGCCGTTTCTTGTCAAGGACTATTTTTGTAAACTTCTGAAATTTTGCTCAAGTTTTTCCCTTTTTCACTGGTACCTATTGACATTTAATGGTTTTGTTGATATTAATATTATATGAACACCATTCCACTCAGCGCAACATGGCAAAATGTAAACAAAGGGCACACCCCCTCAAAGTAAATCTAAGGAGGTGAATAATTTAAAAAAATCTTTACGAATTACTTAAGTGTTTCCATTGCTATTTATATTTGATAAAGGAGGTTTTTCATGAAATCACAAAAATCTAAACCAATGCCTTTAGAAGGTATTAAAATCATTGATATCTCCACTCTATTTGCTGGCCCTTTTTTGGCCACCATATTAAGTGATTATGGTGCCGAGGTTATTAAAGTAGAACACCCTAAAGGTGACCCTGCGCGGGGACACGGCCATCAAAAAAATGGTGTTCCTCTTTGGTGGAAAATGCTAAACAGAAATAAAGATTGTATCACTCTTTACTTAGGAAATCCCAAAGGGCAGGAGTTATTCTTGCGTTTGATCGCTGATGCAGACGTATTAATAGAAAACTTCCGCCCAGGAACGCTTGAAAAATGGAATTTAGGGTGGGATAGGTTAAGAAAGATAAATCCTGGACTAATTCTCACCCGAGTTACAGGTTTTGGCCAATTTGGGCCCTATGCTAAACGACCTGGGTTCGGAACCATCGCCGAATCAATGAGCGGCTTTGCCTATATTACTGGAGAGCCCGATGGACCACCTACTCTTCCTCCATTTGGGTTAGCTGACGGTATCACTGCTTTAACCGGTGCATCCGCTGTAGCTTTTGCTTTGTATCACCGAGATGTTCATAATGGTTCCGGCCAGGTCATTGATTTAGCTATAATCGAACCCATTCTTTCTATTCTGGGCCCACAACCCACTGTTTATGACCAACTGGGAGTTGTGCAAACAAGAACAGGCAACCGTTCTGTTAATAATGCGCCGCGAAATACTTACAAAACTCGCGATGGCAGTTGGGTTGCTATTTCAACTAGCGCCCAGAGCATAGCCGAAAGAGTCATGCGCCTAGTTGGACATCCCGAGGTAATTGATGAACCGTGGTTTGCTTCCGGAAAAGAACGTGCTCAACATGCCGATGAATTAGATAAAATGGTTTCAGACTGGATTGTTCAACGGGACTTAGAGGACGTTATCGAACAATTTGAGAAAAATCAAGCCGCTATTTCTCCTATCTACGACATCAAACAGATTATGACTGACCCTCAATATAAAGCTCTTAATTCAATAATCACTATAGAAGATGATGAATTAGGCCCAATAAAAATGCAAAACGTTTTATTTCGCCTGTCTGAAACCCCTGGACAGATTAAGTCAACTGGCAAACCACTAGGCGCAGATAATAATTCAGTCTACAAGAATAAACTAGGCCTATTAGATACCGAAATTGAGGAGCTGCGCAAGAATAATGTTATATAAGACAAAACGATCTTTTGCTAGAAGCTACTTATTTGCTCCAGGGAATAGTCAGAAATTATTGAAAAAAGTTTATGAAACCCATGCGGATGGTGTCGTTCTCGATTTGGAAGACTCGGTTCCTACCGCGGAAAAAGATAAGGCCAGAAAATATATTAGCGACGCAGTTGCTTACTGCTCAACTCTTGAATCTTCTTTTTTACCCATCACTTTTATCCGGGTTAATGGCATGGACACCGGAAGAACTAAAGAAGACATAGAACAGACAGTAGGTCCTGGTGTATGCGGAATTCGTTTGCCTAAGGTAGAAAGCTCAGAAGCAGTTAAGCAAGTTTCTTCCTGGCTTTCTAACATTGAACAAAAAGAAGGCATGAGACAAGGTGAAATTTATTTAGACTGCACTATAGAAACAGCTTTAGGAGTAATATCTGCCGCTGATATTGCCAAAGCAGATCCCAGAGTTAATGCGTTTGTATTCGGCCATGCCGATTTCTGTAAGGACACTGGAGTAATAGGGAACCTTGGAACACTCTATGCCCGTTCACATCTTACGTTAGTTTCACGTTCTGCCGGAATTTCCCCTCCTATAGATGGGGCATATACTCTTCTAGATGATACTGAAGGATTGAAGGCAGCTACTAGGGAAGCAAAAAATTTAGGGTTTTTCGGGAAATCTGCGATACATCCCAAACAATTAAGTACTATTCACGCAGTGTTTACACCAACCAATGAAGAAATAGAAACGGCACATACCATTGTAAAGAAATTTGAAGTTGCTCAAGAACAAGGTGTTGGAGCAATCAAACTCTCTACAGGCGAATTCATTGACCAAGCCGTCTTTCTTCAGGCCAAACGATTACTATCTCAGGTAAAAAGATATAAAAACTAGAGAGGAGATTAACCTTCTATATGAAAGATTTACTGACATTGCTGAAAAGTAAAACAATCTATGACTTAGGTCAACCATTAGAACAGGGAATGGGCCAGTCCCCAAATCATCCACAATTCCGAATGGCTCTTACACGCCGCCACGGCGACATGGAGCGGCCTGACGGCAGCTCTGCTGCAAGCGAAGTTATAATTACGGGCGGACATGTGGGTACTCATATAGATGCTCTGTGCCATGTTTCCCATAAAGGCCTCCTCCACGGTAGTATTAAAGTTGCAGAGGCCCAAAAAGGTGGGCGTTTTTCGTCCCATGGTGTTGAAACAATTAGCCCCATAGCGTGTCGTGGAATTCTTCTTGATGTCGCCGCCTCAAAAAATACCAATATTCTTCCTGGGGGTTATGCTATAACTGCAGATGACCTGAAAGCAACAGTAGAATCTCAACAAATTGATATTTCTAAAGGTGATGCTGTATTAGTTCGTACAGGTTGGGCACAAAACTGGTCCAACCCCGCCGCCTTTATAGGACATGAAACTGGAGTTCCAGGGCCTGATGAAACCGCAGCAAGATGGCTTTGTGATCAAGGTGTAAAGTTAACCGGTAGTGATACCATTGCCTACGAAGTTATTACTCCCGGAGCAGGACATAGGCTCTTGCCCGTGCACAGATTACTTTTGGTAGAGCAGGGAATCCATATCTGTGAAACATTACAGCTGGAAGAACTAGCACAAAGTAAATCTTACGAATTTATATTCATTGCATTACCCTTAAAGATTACGGGAGCAACAGGGTCTCCCATTAGACCGGTGGCGGTAGCATGAACGATAAAACCTTAGTTCAAAAACTGGCCTCATTTGCATCTGATACAAGGTTTGATGATTTGCCTAAAGATGTAATAGAAAGCGTTAAATTGAGAATAATTGATACTTTAGGAATTTCTCTTGCAGCTTGGCCCCTTGATCAAGGAAAAGCCGTTTTCACATTAGTCAAAAAGGCCGGGGGAACATCGGAGGCTGCACCCATAGGGACATCTAAGTTTTTCCCAACTGAACAGGCCGCGTTTGTAAACGGTGTTTTAGCACATTCACTTGACTTTGATGATACTCACCTCCCTTCAATCCTACACCCTAGCGCTATCATTATTCCAACGGCCTTATCAGTCGGTATGAATATTGGTGCTTCGGGGCGTGATATTATTACCGCTGCTGCTGTAGGATATGAGATTTGTATTCGTGTTGGAATGGCCGCCTTCGATAAAGAACTTCATAATTCCGTGTTTTTTGAAAAAGGCCTTCACGGAGCCTCAATTTGTGGGGCCCTTGGGGCAGCAGCAGTAGCTTCCAAGCTCTACAGCAATACGGCTACAACTATCGCTGATTCTTTAGGCATCGTTTCAAGCATGGCTGCCGGGTTGTTGGAGGCTAACCGAACAGGTGGTACCGTAAAGCAAATTCACGGCGGTTGGGCATGCCATGCTGGCGTATGGGCTTCGAAACTCGCAGGTGCAGGTTTCACAGGGCCACCTACTGTCTTCGAAGGAAGATTTGGGTTCTTCCACGCTTTATGTGACAATAAATTTAATGCCAAATCTTTTAATGATGTAGGTGAAAGTTGGGAAACACCAAATATCTTTTTTAAGCCTTATCCGTCTAATCACTTTACCCATGCAGGCATAGACGCTGCCTTAGCTCTTAAGAAAGAATATGACATTGAAGACCCTACAAAAATTGAAAAAATTGAACTAGGAGTTGCTACACCTACCTTACGTACTATTGCACAACCCCGCGAAGCAAAAATACACCCCGAAAGTGGGTATGCCGCCCGTTTCAGCGGCCCATTTACCATTGCAGCAGCACTACTTGGAGGTGGGGGACTTGGTGTTTACCTAGATGACTTTAGTGATAACAATGCAAAGAGCGTCCTATATAATGACCTAGCTACAAAAGTACACTGTTTTTCTGATCCAAAATGTGATTCAATTTTCCCATACCACTTTCCAGCTATATTAAGGATACGTTTTACAGGCGGCTCAACAATTGAAAAGCGCGTAATGAAAAATCGCGGTAGTCGGGAAAATCCTCTTTCCCAAGAAGAGGTTTATAAAAAATTCAAACTAAATGCGTCACCAATCATCGGAGAGGAACAAGTGCAGATATTAATGGATACCAATAAGAAATTTGAGTGTCTCAATAACGTAAAAAACCTTGTTCATCACTGGCAAGCTAAACAAAACTAAATTATTGAAAGGGGAGAAAAACAATGGACAAATTTGATAAAGTTATTTTGGGAGGAAGTGCTATTATACCTAATCACGGGCCTGTCCAATGTGACATCGGAATTAAAAACGGCAAGATTTCAGCTATTGTGGATAGAATTGACTCGACCGAAGGAAATGAAATTATTGACGCTAGTGACCTAATAATCTTTCCTGGTGCTGTAGACTGCCATGCTCACATTGGAATTTATCGTTCTATTCAAGAAGATGCCCGCTCAGAAACAGCTTCTTCATTAGTCGGGGGCGTTACCACCCTTTTAAGCTATTTTCGCACTGGTCAACATTATTTGAATAAAACAGGTTCCTATAAGGAAATAATCCCTGAAGTATTGCAAGCAACTGAAGGTAATGCGTATGTAGATTTTGGTTATCACATTTCACCGATGAATTCAGACCAAGTTGATGAAATTGAATGGATGGTAAAAGAGGCAGGAATCTCAACTTTTAAGTTTTTTATGTTTTATAAAGGATTAAACCTTTCAGCTAGCTCAACTGGCGGAAAATCTTTTACAATGTCCGATTCATATGATCTCGGTCACCTGTATTCTGTAATGGAGAAAGTGGCAAAATTAAATGCCGAATATGGAAATAAAGGAATATTATCGGTAAGTGTTCATTGTGAACACGATGAAATAATTAAACAATTTATAAAACGTGTAAAAGCAAGTGGGCTTGATGGCCTCAGGGCATATCATGAAGCACGCCCTTCTCTTTCAGAGAGAATAGCTATTCACGAAGCAGGGGCAATAGCATCCTCAACAGGTGTTAATGTTAACCTATTACACCTTACCAGTGCTGATGCTCTGAAAGCATCTATGGAGTTAGAGACAATCTACCCTGGTATTAAAGTGCGCCGAGAAGTCACATTACATGCCCTTGGCCTTACCTATGATGCGCTGGAAGGACAAGGAATGGGTCCTAAGGTAAATCCCCCCATACGGACGAAACAGGACGCACAGGCACTTTGGGATGGCGTATTAAAGGGTCAAATTGATTGGATAGCTAGTGACCACGCATGTGCACCAGCGAAAATAAAAGGTGATGAGCTATGGTCAGCAGCCTGCGGCTTTGGAGGGACTTCGCTTATGTATCCTTTTATGATCTCTGAGGGACACCATAAGCGCGGCGTAGCCTTAGAACGGATTGCTGAATTATTAAGTACCAATCCAGCACGCGCACATGCCTGTTATCCACAAAAAGGGAGTTTAATGGTTGGTGCTGATGCAGATCTTGCACTAATTGATTTAGAAAAAGAGCAAACCATAACAACTGAAATATTAAACTCTGCCCAGGAATATACGCCGTTTGAAGGAATGACTTTAAAAGGATGGCCCGTTCAAACAATTCTTCGTGGGAAAACCGTTTACAAGGATGGCCACGTTGTCGGCGACCCACAGGGTGAGTATCTAAAGCGACCTATTAGTTAACTTTTTACTTTATTATGAATTCAAACCTAAACCTCGGTATTCCCGAGGTTTAGGTTTTGTTATTCACTGATTTTGTACTAATTCTGGTTACCTTTAACAACAACTAAAACAGAATCTAAAAAAGTGCCTCACACAAAGGAACTTTTTCCATATCAACTTTCTTCACTTTTTCACACTCAATCCCTAGTTTTCTAAAGTGGGTGTTTCTCCGTAACATAATTTCCTAGGCGGTACGCAGACACCCCCACAAGTGCATCCCTTGCAAACGTATATTTTTATACCTAGTTACGGGGCAGTATTTTAATATACCTTTAATTCCAATATTTCCGACATATATACCCAGATTATTTCCTTCTACTGATGATAGTTTAGGTTGAAATTAATAGTGTACCAGTATACTTTAATAAACACATGGAGCATTCCTGTAATGAATAAAAATGACCTTTGAAAAAAGAAGTACCTCCTGCTAATATACAAGGTGTCACCGGTGATGACCCTTAATTTACAGAGGAGGTACTCAAGATGAAGTATAACCAAAATTTTAAGATTTCGCAAGTAACCGAAAAGACATTAGTGATTGGAGTTGACATTGCAAAGAGTAAGCACTACGCCCGGGCCTTTGATTGGAGAGGTATAGAGCTCAGTAAAGTAGTTAGATTCAGAACAGACAAAAGAGGATTCAGGCGATTTCAGGAATGGGTAGAAGAAATAGCCGCAGAAACAGGAAAAGAAAAGATAATAGTGGGGATGGAACCGACAGGGCATTACTGGTTTACCTTTGCGGCTGAGATAAACCGTATCGGCATGATGGTAGTCCAAGTTAACCCCTATCACGTCAAGAAAGCAAAAGAACTAGATGACAATACCCCAAGCAAAAGTGACCGTAAAGATCCAAAGACAATAGCAATGCTAGTGAAAGATGGGCGATATCAGATCCCATACTTTCCCACAGGGACCTATGCCGAAATACGAAAAGCCTATGAAATAAGGGAAAATCAGCTAACTAAACTATGGGCAGTTAAAAACAGAGTGCGAAGATGGTTTGACATTTACTTTCCAGAATTCACACAAGTCTTTAAAAGCTGGGAAGGGAAAACAGCCCTCATAACCCTTGAGAAGTTCTCAACGCCCCAACAAGTCCTGGAACTTGAAGCCGAGGAGATACTAAATATCTGGCGTGAGGATGTGAAGCGAGGCGTGGGAATTAAGAAAGCCCAAGCCCTGGTAGAAGCAGCAGAAAGCACAGTCGGCATACAAGAAGGACTCAAGATGGCAAAGCATGAAATGCAGTGCATACTAGAAGAGTATAAACTACTTCGAAGTATCCTGGATAAAACAGAACAAAGCCTAGAAGAAATGGTCACTTCAATTCCAGGTGTAGATAAGGCTTTAAGTATAAAAGGCATAGGCATTATCACAGTAGCAGGTTTTATTGCAGAAGTTGGCGACATTACCCGCTTTAGCCACCCAAAGCAAATACAAAAACTTGCCGGGTTAAACTTAAGGGAAAACAGCTCAGGCAACCATCAAGGGCAAACTACCATCAGTAAGCGAGGTAGAAGGCGTTTAAGAGCCCTACTGTTTAGAGCAATACTTCCCGTAGTAGCAAATAACAGCGAATTCAAAGAACTGCATAATTACTATACAACTAGAGCAAAAAATCCACTTAAGAAAAAGCAATCCCTGATTGTCCTATGTGGAAAACTCATCAGAGTGTTTTATGCACTAATGACTAAGGATGTGGATTACAGCCCAGAGAAAATGCTTGGAGATATACACAGGCCCAAAGAAATGACAAAAGCAGCATAAGACAAGGTACTGCAATATATTAAAGAGTAGGCTGATGGATAGTGCCACCATGTGGACAACCGCTTCGCTACAGGTTGACCACAAGGCTTGGACAACAAAAACCATGTTGCCCACACTATCCACAGCCTCGGCGACTGTAAATTGCTTTACGATGATGACAAAATCATCTTATGTATGAAAGGATGCTCCGTTTATCTAACGGTGTAAATCTAAAAATTTACTATTGTTTTCAAAGCTTATATGAATGATCTTTGATAAAAACGAGCCGGATAAGTCAGCAGTAATAATTACCATAAGGGCATAGACCCAGCAAAGGAGCATGGCTGACGTCCACCTCATGGGCAGGCTG
>JADQBR010000110.1 GCA_016278515.1 Bacillota bacterium | reverse complement strand
TCGGATGAGGATTCTAATGATGATGGCGGGAATTCAGGTGGCTCTGGAAGTGATGATAGTGACTCTGGTAACGATGATGATTATGACTCCGGAGGAAGTTCAGGGGGAAGTAGTGACGATGATTACAGTCCGCCGCCGCCGCCACCGCCGACGCCGGAAGAGAAGCAGGAGGAGTTTAATGGTAATGTAACGGCTGCGCCTGAGGTGACTAGTTATGAAGTAGGGAGAGATGCTGATAAAACAACGAATAAGAACACTATAGATGCAGGTAAGCAGCAAAGTGAAAAAGTTGCTCAGGATCTTGATAAAGAAGCTAGATTATCTTCTAATGCGATGTTACTTGCCGGTGCGGCAGCAGTAGGTGTAGCGATTGCTGGTGGCGGGGTTGTTGCCGTCGCAGCTGTAACATTGGCTACGGTTGGTACATCGACTTGGAACTCCTTTGTTAAAGTTAGACAATACCAGGCAGGTATTATCAGCGGTCGAGAAGCAGCCGGCAATATAATCCTAAATACCATTGGTGCGGGTTTGGGAGCTGCCGGGTTAAGTGCAACTAGGGCTGCCGCTGCGTCATCAGTCCGTAATTCAGTGGCGGCGGGTTTGTCGAAAGCGGCTAATGTTGTCAGTGGCCTGTTTTCATGGGGCAGCAGTATTGCACAGTCAGTGATGCCCTGATAATTTGCAAATAAACTATTAATGGTGGTGTGAAACTATATGACACAAGGTATACTGAGTTTTTGGGTTTTTCTTGTTTTGCTGGTAATAATATGTTTGATAGGCGGAAAGGATAAGCAAAGCGTAGTAAAGTTTACGGTTCCAGTTGGTTCAGTATTAGTTGGATTATGGATATTTTGGCTGGGCTATTTCTATTACAAAATTGCGAACCTAATGGTTACCATAATAATTACAATATTGGTTACATTGTTAGCATATTATAGTACTAGCGGTATGGTAGAGATAACCGACATGAATAGAAGGAAAAGAATTGAAAAGAGGAAAGCAAAGAAGGATAAGAAAGATGCATAGCATCAGAATCCCACCCGTGATGAATGGGTGGGATTATCTTTAGATACTTAAACTTTAGGCAGAAAATCTCTAAAAGAATACATTTTAGTTCCATCAATTTCAGACGGCACTTAGTAAAAGAATACACAGGAAACGGCAGTCCCCTGGCAGAATATCATTTAGGGACGGACAGCGTCATATCCCGGAAGATGTTTGGTTATCACGGGAGAAAAGAACAGGGTAAGCCCACCCTAAAGACCCGGGGCGGGTTGATGTACTATAGCTTTGACGCTTTAGGAAACGTAACAGACCTGACAGATCGGACCGGAGAGACAATTACCCAGTTCAGGTTCAGTGCCTTTGGCAGCATGTATGCCGGCACCCTGGCGCCGTATAACTTTATGGGACTGACCGGGAAACACTACGACCCCAAGAGCGGTCTTGTGGACTTTGACTTCCGTTGGTATGACCCACAGGCAGGGCGGTTTACTCAGGTGGATACCTTTAAGGGAAGATTACATAAACCTGGTACCCAGCATGGCTATGCTTATGTGGGGAATAATCCGATAAATAGGATAGATCCCACTGAGCATCTTGAAATAATTGTCGATGGTGATGACATAACAATTATCTATGACGATGAAGAAGAGGCAGACGAATGGGAAGACCAGATTGATGATTTACGGGATGAGTATGATGATGTAAATATAGATGGGGAATATAACTATGACGATGATGACGATGGAGGTAGTTCAGGTGGTAGTTCCGGGGGTAGCAGCGGTGGAAGTAGTGATAATGACGATGACGACGATGATGATTACAGTCCACCACCGCCGACGCCGGAAGAGAAGCAGGAGGAGTTTAATAGTAATGTGTCGACTGCGCCTCACGTAGCTAGCCTTGCATCTACCAAACAAGAAGAAACATCAGAGGTTATTGGTTCTGAGTTAAAAGTAAGTACTGGGTATGCACCTTCCCAAGAATTACGTCCATCACTTTACCCATTCAATATAAAGGGAAGCGTAGAATGGAATGCAATGAGGATAGATGAACCCAGAGATAATGGTAAAGCTTTCTCTTCTTATTTGGGATATTCTTATGGGGCTTGGTATGGTAATAATAATTACTGGGGTGCAGGTCTTGACTTAAAGGCGTACATTGTAAAGGCGGAGCGAAGTTTTGAAATTGGTCCATTTGAGGCGAAAATAACTGGGACGTTAGGATCATTAGGTGCCAGCGCTGGTATTGATCTTAAACGGCCAAGGATAAAAGCAGGTTTGCATGCAATAGTAGGCTTAGATTTTGAGTTTGGGTTAAGGTAATTAGGGGGTGAGTATTATTAAATTAAAGCCATTTAATCCCAAGTCTGTCTATCCTTTAGGTTTTATATCTATAGTATTTTCAGGATTGATACTACGTATTAATTATCAACTAATAGGTAACAGTTTAATGGTTAAGAGGTTATTTCAAAAGATAATATTATGGTCGTTTTTAATAACAGTAGGGTTTGGGGCAATTTCTGTGATGTTCTACGACAAAACAGAACAACTTCATATTATACTAGGACTCTACTATTTTTCCACTAATATTCTTGTCACCCATTTCTGGGTAAAAGAACAGTACAAGCTATTTAGAAGAGGATAGTTGGTGATACTTCGGAAACTACCAATATGCAAATAGCGCTACAAGATAACTATCTAAAGCGGAGCAAAAACCATTAACATTGAGTATTGTGTTGACGACGATGATGATTACAGTCCACCGCCACCGCCGACGCCGGAAGAAAAACAGGAAGATTTTAATAGTAATGTAACGGCTGCGCCTGCAGTAAATAAAGCCGAGATAAAAACAGGCGGGTCACTAAGCCAGACAAACTAGATTTTTTCAAAAACAATGTAGCCATTCTTTCGTTGCAAGTACAATTGAACAATTTTCGTTAAATGACTTTGCGCACCTAGATATTTCCAAAAATGGTTTCCCTGTGCTTAAGCCTATAGCTATCACTAGTTAAATGTACTACTTCGCTTTTATGGACCAAGCGGTCCAACAAAATCGGAACAGGACTTCTGATGAATGTGTGGGTCGTTTTGCTTGCAGCCAGATTGTTAGCAGGGCACCATACGTCGCAGATATCAAAGGAGGCAAAAACAGTATGGAAATCATTGTTACCAGTATATTCGTACAAGATCAAGACAAGGCACTAGAGTTTTATTCAGAAACGCTGGGTTTTGTAAAAAAGCAGGACGTTCCCGTCGGAGAATTTAGGTGGATAACGCTTGTTTCTCCCGATGATCAAGACGGTACCGAGCTTTTGCTCGAACCGAATGAACATCCAGCCGCCAAAGAGTATCAAAAGAAGATATTTACCGAAGGCATCCCAGCAACAATGTTTGGCATTAAAGATGTGCACAAAGAGTACAAACGATTAATGAAACAAGGCGTGAAGTTTACTATGGAGCCGACAGAAATGGGGGAAGTCACAATAGCTGTCTTCGACGATACATGCGGCAACCTTATTCAGATAGCGCAGAAGTAACTTTATGACGAAATAGCAGTAACCTAGTTTTAAACGTCTTTATTATTATAACCTATTGCTTGTGTCGTTAAATTTGATAACAGTGCTAGTACCGTTAGAACGGGCTAGTGCTATTTTTGATTTGCGTAACAGTAAAAAGAGATTGCACAAAGGCAACAGCAGATATTAGAGCGTTGCCCAAGAATTATATCGTTATTTTCCTTGCAGCTTTCTTAGTGATGACAAAAATGCAAGGGCGGCAGGGGATAACCTAGTGTCCTTGCGATAAACGCTTATTAACGGACGTGTGAATTTATATTTTGAAGATGTTAGTAAGCTTAACTGGCCCAGTTTTAATTCATTTTCGATAGCAAGTTTAGATAAAAAGGCTATACCCATACCATTCATTACCCCACGCTTTATCGCTTCCGTATCTCCTAATACCAATGTCCTTTTCGGTTTGATATTGAGCCTATCAAATATAGAATTTAACAGACCTTGAGTTGCAGAACCTTGTTCCCTGCAAAGAAACGTCTCTTTGCTGAGTTCTTCAAAGTCCTGATTATCTATCTCATGTAGGTAACGGCCAGGATGAGTTAGAAAACATAATTCATCTTCTGCAAACTGTTCTTGATATAGGCCGGGCACCTGTGATTCCCCTGCTAGCAAACCAAGATCCACCTTATTTTCTAAAACCATTTCTTCTACCTCTGTGCTATTTCCAACTGATAAATGAATGCCTATTCCAGGGTTTTTTCTTTGATACGCTGCTAATAAAGAAGGTAATAAATAATTACTGATAGTTGTGCTTGCACCTATAGTTAGTTCACCAGTTCTCATATCCTTTAATTCGTGCATTTCTTTTTGGGCCTCTTTTAAAAGGCCCATTATTTTTTCGGTGTAAATAAAAAAACGTCTACCTGCATCCGTCAATACTACTTTTTTGCTCTGACGGGAAAATAACTGCAAGCCAAGTTCCTTCTCCAAAGCAGAAACCTGACGGGAAATAGCAGGTTGGCTGAGAAATAACTCTTCAGCAGCTTTGGAAAAACTACCGGTAATGGCTACCTGGTAAAAAGCTGTTAATTGGGAAAGTTCCATCCGAATTCCTCCGAAAAGCATTATTACATTGGTGCATAGCTAATATGCAACATATGCATTTCTATTATAGCAAGTTATCTGCTATAGTAAAACAAAAAGATAGCAATAGCGAAAGGAATGCAGCTTATGGATGAAAGACAAAGAATAAATCTTACTTCATATTCTCCGGGTTCTGGGTGAGCATGTAAAATAGGTCCGGCGGATCTTAACCAGTTACTGAGTTGTCTACCCCCTGTCGCAGACAAAAAAATGTTAAGTTCATTAAAAGAGGACGCAGCAATATACGAGATAAATCCATTCCTTGCTGTTGTTCAGACGCTTGACTTTATAACTCCGGTGGTCAATGACCCTTATGCTTTTGGAGCCATAGCAGCTGCCAATGCTATTAGTGATATATATGCTATCGGTGCCAAACCCGTATTCGCCTTAAATATTGTGGGTTATCCTGTAAAAAGCTTGTCATTAAATATTTTGGAAGAGATTTTAAAAGGAGGTGCCGATAAAGCTAAGGAAGCCGGTGTAAGTATTGCCGGAGGCCATTCTGTAGACGATAACGCCCCTAAATACGGTATGGCCGTAACCGGGTTCGTAGAACCATCCAAATTAATCAAGAAAAAAGGGGCACGACCTGGGGACGTGCTGATACTTACCAAGCCTTTAGGTACCGGCATTATAACCACAGCAATAGATCGCGGATTGGCAGGAGAAAAAATAGAAAGTAAAGTCTCGGAAATTATGGCGCATTTGAACAAAGGTGCTTCTGAAGCAATGCTTGAGGTTGGTGTTCATGCCTGTACCGACGTCACTGGTTTCGGACTTTTGGGGCACCTTTATGAAATGTTGACGGCAAGCGAACGATCTGCTGAACTATTTTTTGATGAGGTCCCCATCATTCCCGAAGCCCGTGAGTTTGTCAAAACAGGAACAGTACCTGCGGGGACTCATAATAATTATAGGTTTATCAGGGAACATGTTAATTGGAAGGGAGGTGTATCGGAAGAAAATAGACTACTCTTATGTGACGCCCAAACTTCAGGGGGATTACTAATAGCTGTGCCAGAAGAAAAGGCTGAACAGTTAACTTCTTCGTTAACCAAAAAAGGGTGTCTGGCTGCCGCCAAAATCGGGGTAGTAACTGAAAATAAGGAAAAGACGTTAGAGGTACTTTCTTAAACTATTATTAACATTGGGGGTTAAATAAACATGAAAATAGGTATAGTGTTGGAAACTAAAGAACCTGAAAAGGCCTGGAATGCTTTTCGCTTTGGAGTTGCTTCTTTGAAAAAGGGACATAATGTGAGCACATTTCTGATGGGAGAAGCTGTAGAATGCGAAGATGTGACAGATGAAAAGTATAATGTCTTAGAGCAGATGAAATTATTTGATGCTAGCGGCGGTGAAATTATTGCATGCGGCACTTGCTTGAAATCACGTCAAAAAGAAGGCAACGAACTATGTCCCCTTTCTACGATGAACGACCTGGTGGAACTTGTAGAGACATCTGACAAAATTGTATCTTTTTAGACCGACCTTTATAAATATATCATCAAAGAGGGTAATTAAGCGGCGCAATGGATAAGTGTAAACTATTCGTTTTCATGTCTTATGATTAGGATGATCTTTGATAAAAGTGAGCCGGATAAGTCAGCAGGAATAATTACCATAAGGGCATAGACCCAGCAAAGGAGTATAGCTGACGTCCGCTTCATGGGCAGGCTGGACGAAGGAATTTAGGCTACGAGCCAGCGAGGCATGGGAGTTGCGCCCCCGTGAGATATGTGGATTTCCAATAGGCCAAAATATGGAAAAAGGGCGCAGCATGTTATGATCTTCCCCTTGGAATCCATATATTATCAAAATTATAATTTCGAGACCTGTCTTATCGAGGATACTTACTTTTGGACTGATGAAATTCTAAGAATGACGAAGAAAATTAAAGATTATAGAGGGAGGAAAATTTATGAAGTTTACACCATTAAAGTTTCAGGCATCCTTAGCTGCCGGTGGTATCGCACTAATGGCCTTCAATTTTCTGCAGTTTGCAGTACCTCATGGAAAAGGATCAATACAGTTATCAGATATTCCATGGGCGCAATTAACAATGAGTCAAACGGCAGCATACATCCCTTTAACCGGAATTATGTTGGCCTTTACCATGATAAGCTTAATCTTAACTGTTATTTTTCTAAAAGGCCTTTTGCAATGGATTTTCAATAAGGAAGATTACAATGATTTTATGAGCAATCCTTTAACAAATATAGGCAGTTTTGCACCTATTGCTTCTCTAGCAATGACAGCAAATGTGGTTTGGTCTCCTTTAGCTTTTTTTATTCCTCAATTATCCTCTAATATACAAGCAATGATGCTGCCTTCTTTAATCTTTTTTGGGTTTTTGTGCTTTATGTTTCTTAAACTGGAATTTAAAGTTCTAAAAATTTGGCTCAGCCAATCCATTGATGTAAACAAGTTGAATTTTACATGGCTGCTTGACATTTTTGCAGTTGGCTTAATAAACCTGACCGGAACAGGAATAGCAGCTATGTCAAGTAATAGTGAGATCGCATCGATTGCAGCTTTCGGGTCACTGTTCACGTTAAGTATTGGTTGTTTCTTCTTTGTAACGAAACTAGCTTATTTAATTTACCTGCAGATTAAAGCAACCAAACTACCGGACAAGCCGCTATTGCCAGCTTATTTTTTAGTAATTCCCATAACATGTTTATTTGGGATTAGTTTTTACAGGATCATGATGTATTTACAAAGCTATTTTTCATTTGAGGTTAAAGTACCATCGTTTTTGTTTGTTACACTTTCTTACACCATAGCTATCGGCTGGGGCATATTTACTATATATTTGCTTAGTGACTATTTAAAAAATGATTTTGCTAAAAGCAAATTTTCTCCAACCCAGTGGAGCATGGTTTGAGCGCTGGTTGGCTCCCAAGTTTTGGGGGTTTATGTATCGGGAATTTATTATCCAAGTGCTTTACTTTCAAGTGTAAACTATATTAGCGTAGTACTAGCATCAATTATTTATGTTTTCATTTTCATCAAGTTTTATCAAGTAGATAAGATAAGTAAGCTAAATAAAATTGATTCTGCCCAGAAGTTGTCAGGTTAATCTTGATAAAATTGCCAATTTTTTTAGTTAACTGCTAAATTATCAGCAGTTAGCTATATGTATAATATTGCTACTCCATTAAAGAGCAAATTAAGGCTAAAAGAGAAGCGTTATGGCAGCAAAATAGTGCCGACGAAAGGAAATAATAACACAAGACCGTCATTACTACACGTGATAATAGCTAATAAGGTTAGCTTTATTACTACAATGCATAGGAGGATACCAAATATGCATAGTAAAAAGAAACCGTTATGCTATAGTAACAGTAAATTGTGCCTGTCCCCATAGTGTAGTTGTAAGTTTATAAAACATCAATATTTATTGTATGAACTAGGAATCTTTTTCTAAAAAAGATTTCCGAGGAGGAATACTAATGAAACCTATTTACCTGGATTATAATGCCACAACCCCGATGGCTCCGGAAGTGGTTGAAGAAATGCTGCCTTTTCTGAAAGAACACTTTGGAAACCCTTCGAGCGGTCATCTGTATGGACAAAAGACCCAAGAAGCCGTTATAACCGCGCGGCAAAGGGTAGCTACCCTGTTGGAATGCCTACCGGAAGAGGTTGTTTTTACAGGTGGTGGCAGCGAAGCCGATAATCAGGCCTTGAAAGGAATTGCTTTTGCCAACAGGGAATGTGGAAATCATATTATCACTTCTCAAATAGAACATCCTGCGATACAAAACACCTGCCGTTACTTGGGAACGCAAGGCTTTAGAGTAACATACGTTCCAGTGGATAAATACGGAATGGTTAATCCTAAAACAATAGAAAAAGCCATTTCAACTGATACAATCTTAATCTCCATTATGCATGCCAATAACGAAGTTGGAACCATTCAGCCGTTGGCTGAAATTGGAGAGATTACTCGGAAACACGGCACCTATTTTCATACGGACGCTGCTCAATCAGTTGGTAAGATTCCAACTCGCGTAAGAGAACTTAACGTGGATCTTCTAACTGTGGCCGGTCATAAATTTTATGGCCCGAAAGGTGTTGGAGCTCTTTATATCAAGAAAGGTGTAAACATCGAACCCTTCATTCATGGCGCCGGTCACGAAAGAGGACTTAGGGCAGGCACGGAAAATGTGGCGGGAATAGTAGCTATTGGCAAAGCCTGCCAACTGGCGCTGGGAGAAATGGAACAGAGAGTAAGCAGTCTTACTGAATTACGAGATTATTTTTATAAACTGTTGCAGGAACAAATCGGTGGGATACAATTAAATGGTCATCCCGAAAAACGGCTGCCCAACACTCTTAATGTAAGTTTCAAAGGTATTAACGCTGCGGAATTACTTAAGAAAACTCCGGAAATATTGGCCTCTACGGGCTCTGCCTGTCATCACAGTTCTCAGACAATGTCCCCGGTACTGATGGCCATGGGGACTGATCCGGATAATGGCTATGGAGCTGTTCGCTTCAGTTTGGGACAATGGACCACCCGGGAGGAATTACGTGAGGCTACAGACCTTTTTAGAAAACAAGTTCTCTTCATAAGAAGTAGTAAATCCAGTGATTGAATATCAGAATTTAAATTAGGTCATTCATTACTTCTTTTAACACCTTGCTTTTATTTACCCAGTATATTCCGATAAAAAGACTGCTTACAAGCATTCCTGATGCTGATATGGAAAGGGCAATACCCAGAGTCTTAGAATCAGTCAATGTCAGCATCATGGGTCCAAAAAGCGCTTGAAATAACGCTATATAAAAGCAAACCATTGAGGTTAGCAGAACTAACCATAAAACGCTTTCTGAGAGAGCAAGTATTGGAAGACATCGATCATGTTATGGAAGAATTTCTGCTTTTCATGCTTATGAGTAGTGTCATCTTGCTTAGCAATCATAAACACAATTGTGATAGCAAACAGTTGGGTTAGATAGCTGTTTGCCCATGTCTGTCTATCACGTACCGCAAAAGGTTCGGTAAGGACGGGTTGAAGGCGAAGGCAGCGTGGAGTAGTCAGCCTGTTCGGGGGAGTGCGCGTAGGGGCTTGAAAGAACGTCGAAAAGCCGCTCCATCACGCTATAGTCTTCCTGTTCCACTGCGGCTTTTAGTGCAGCTTCTACCCGATGGTTCCGAGGGATTAGCGCAGGATTGCTGTTCCGCATCAATTGATGCGAGGATGCTTTCGGTTCTTGCTGCCTGCCTAGTCTCGCTTGCCACAACTCGTGCCACTGAGCAAATTCTGGGCTCTCAAACAAGGCCGTATCCTCCGGCGTATCAAAAGTTAATGCTAGAAATGTGTTGGTATAATCCGCTCCATACTGTTGCATTATACTGAGGAGGTCTTCAATAAGGGACTCATCCTCTGTCTCTTCCTTAAATAATCCCAGTTTTGCTCTCATACCCGCGAGCCAATTACAGTGATACAACTCAGTAAAATCCGCAATCATATTCTGGGCCAGTTTGACAGCCTGCTCATGATTGACATGCAGCAGCGGCAATAGGGTTTCAGCAAATCGTGCGAGATTCCACCCGGCAATATGCGGCTGATTTCCATAGGCATAACGGCCTTGATTATCAATGGAACTGAACACCGTTGCCGGGTCATAGGCATCCATGAAGGCGCAAGGACCATAATCAATGGTTTCTCCACTAATGGCCATGTTGTCGGTGTTCATCACTCCATGAATAAAGCCAACCAGTTGCCATTTGGCAATTAGCACGGCCTGACTCTTGATTACTTCTTGAAGTAGAATAAGATAGGGGTTCTCAACAGCGTCAACATCTGGAAAATGTCGTTGCAGTGTATAATCAGCCAGGGCCCGGAGATCCTCAACAGTACCCCATTTTGAAACGTATTGAAAGGTGCCGACGCGTAGGTGACTGGCAGCCACACGGGTCAGAATTGCGCCAGGCAGGTCAGTTTCACGGATTACTGACTCACCGGTTGTCACTACCGCTAGGCTGCGTGTAGTAGCGATACCAAGCGCATGCATTGCTTCGCTGATGATATATTCTCGCAGCATAGGTCCAAGTGTTGCTCGACCATCGCCTCCACGGGAGTATGGCGTTTTACCTGAACCCTTGAGCTGAATATCAACCCGCTCACCCAGGGGTGTGATCTGTTCGCCAAGCAGTAGAGCCCGGCCGTCCCCTAACATGGTAAAATACCCGAATTGATGCCCCGCGTAAGCTTGAGCAATAGGCAAAGCGCCTTCGGGAATCCGGTTGCCAGCAAGCACCTCTAAGCCATCTTCGCTTTGTAGCGCCTGGGGACTCAACCCTAGGGATTCTGCCAACGGATAATTGAGAATTATCAGCTTCGGTGAGCGTGCAGGGGTTGGGTTGAGACTGGTAAAAAATAATTTCGGCAGACGGGCATAACTGTTGTCTAAGTTCCATCCTGTTTCTATTATGACTTGTCTCTTTGTCATCGTATCTCCTTTTGTATTTTTATGGACGGTCTCCTTTTGATAGTATTAAATTTATACACTTTTCATTAGATTTAGAAGAAGACTGCCCTGCTTTTTGAATTATAGAACGCAAATTAGGATCAATCGTTTCTAATTCTGCTAGACGGTAACTAAGAGCCGCCATTCTCGTATCCTTCTCGTAATCCTGCAGCATATCCATGTCTGTAAAAAGCATTAGTGGTTGCTCTCCTTTGTAATCTTTTCATAATATCTCTGAAATTGCTTTGCAGCCATATTTATTATTTTGGCTTCAGAATCAAAAAAATTCTTAATTTCTTCATCTAGAGCATTACCAGCATAAAACTGGAGCTTACGAGAAGCAACCTGCGTTTCGCTAACTATTTTCTTTAGCAAGAAGCCTTCAACAATCCTTTGTGAGGTAGTTGGATCAAGCTCTCGTAGTAATGGTTGTTTATCAATAGAAGTTCCAAATACATCTTCTAACAAAAAATTCACCTTCTTTAAGTTTGAGCTGTCTTTAGTATCTTCAAGAAAAGCAATTTTAATGCCTTTCTTGAATTTTTTGTTTCATTGAAAGAGCTTTTAGCCAATCTGAAGTCACAATCAATGCGCACTTTCTGAATTATGTGATAAAATACCGTAGTTTGAAGAAGGAACTAAGAGGAAATTTATGCGTCAATATACAGAAAGGGGGGGGCATAAATTTTGAAAAAAATAGTAGCACTAAATCACCTGGATAAGTTAAATAAAAAAAATAGCGACCTATTAATAAATCGCTATTTCAACTTTGCGTAGCAGGCAAACGGAACAATAATCACTTGCATATTCCGGCCTATCCGGACACCATGTTGGTGTAATTCCGATACGCGTTTATTTTATTATTTGCATTAATGGTATTTATATGGTATATTAACAAACAGTGTTAAAAGTAGAATTAACAAGAACGACATTTAAGCCTTTTCCACAAATTGGTTTCAAGTCTGTTTTTAAAGTTAATCAGCTTTTGATTCATTTATTTGTGAAGGAGGTTAAAAAAATGGTAGGTAAAGTAAAATGGTTTAATGCTAGCAAAGGTTTTGGTTTCATCGAGACTGAGCAGAGTGGTGACGTTTTTGTTCATTTTTCTGCTATCCAAGGTGAAGGTTTTAAATCCTTGGAAGAAGGTCAAGAAGTTGAATTCGATATTACTGAAGGCGACCGCGGCCCTCAAGCGGCAAATGTTGTCTCCAAGTAATCGGTTTCTTTAATTAAACAAACACAACAAAGGCATTTCCAAAAGGGAATGTCTTTGTTGTGTTTGTTTTTCTCTAAATAAGAAGAGAAACCTTTGGCCTAGCATAAATAGACCCCTACCGTTCACTACCGATATGTTTCTCCTTCTGCGATTTTTTCAGTATTCCTGCTATTAGGCCACCTAAACCTGTCATTAACCCTAGAAATCCGAGAAGTCAAACGTTGCTACTTTAGCATAGGGCAGTTAGGAAGAGTAATAGGGGGAGGAAAGATAATTATAGAGAAAGCAACTAGACAAGATAAATGGAACGTCCGTGGTCTTGGAATAATATATGAGTAGTTATTAAATACTAGTTACTGGAGGTGTTCACATAATGGTACTTAAGTTAACCCAAAAAGAACAAATGTTGCTTCAAGACCAGAAAAAGCACGAACAGCTTTGCGTAGAAAAATACCAAAACTATGCTCAGCAAGCCCAAGAACAGCAATTTAAACAGCTATTTAATTCGCTGGCACAAAAAGAGCAGCAGCACCTGGACAGTGTAAACCAACTCTTAAGCGGCCAGATCCCTAACACCCAGCAGAAACAACAGCAGAATCAGACCCAACAACAGAACCAGCAATTCGGACAAAACACTGCACAGGGGACAGCGGCAAACCCAAATGATGCAACACTCTGTGACGATATGCTGGTAACAGAAAAATATGTATCTGGTACATACGATACTGCTATTTTTGAATTTACCGATACTAATGCCCGAGAGGTGTTAAACCACATTCAAAAGGAAGAACAGCAGCACGGTGAAGCCATTTTCAACTACATGCAGAGTAATGGCATGTATAATCCCCAATAAGATAACTTCTATAAAAAAAACTATCCTGGGAGGTATCAAATCTCAGGATAGTTTTTTGAAATAGCACCGGGTTTCAGATAACGACCCCATAAAAATAGTGGCTTGAGGCATTGTTTTTATCAGGCAGATAATGGAGTTTAGTGATGACTTCTTTGATTGTGGTGATTATCGCTAAGAAAAAAATATCTAAAGTAGTTATCTTTCTTTTGCAGTTAGCTTCAGGGATTAGGGTGGATTGAAGAAGAGATTTAGATATTTAGTTGGTGTTGCTCATTGAAAAATGTCTTATATCCGAATTGGACAAATAGCATAACGGTTAATGCTACACTTCCAACTATACCAAGCATTACGGCAATCTGATATTCAATAGCAGTAACTGGTGATGTTCCAGAGAGAATTTGTCCTGTCATCATCCCGGGCAAAAACACTATACCCATTCCCACCATAGAATTGATGGTAGGTAAGATTGCAGAATCAAAGGCACTATCAACAATTCCTTTTGATGCCATCTTAGAAGTAGCCCCTAACATAAGAGCTGATTCTATCAAATGCTTTTGATCAGTCATTCCCTCAACTAGCCTGCTTACTCCTAATGAGATGCCTGTCATTGAGTTTCCAATAAGCATTCCGCCAATAGGAATAAAATATCTTGGATCATACCAAGGAGATAAATTGATTACTACAAAAATAAAGAACAAAAGGCTTAGTGTTGTACCTGCCACCATAGAAAGGGCTATAATTATTTTTAGTTTATTTGATAGCTTTACCTTAACTCGTTTAAAGATATTATGAACTGCAAATATTTCCATAATACCTACTGCTAAAATTGTAAGAAAAGGATTACTATTGTCAAAAAGATATATAAGGATATATCCTGTTAAAATCAGTTGCAGAGTCATTCGTATAGAAGAAATGATAATTTCTTTCTCCCTTGGGATACCCCTTAGTCTAACAATAAATAATAGAATTCCGACGAAAATATAGGCAGCAGCCAGTTGCCATATTTGAAGGTCAATTACTTTATCCATCTACTATTCTCCTCGTATCCACTACTTTTCCATTCTTCATTTCAATGATAGTGTCTGAATAGTTTTGGGCGATTTTTTTAGAATGTGTTGCCATAATCAATGATTTGCCATTCTGTCGTGTACAATGAACTAGCTGTTCGATAATAATTCTTTCGGTATCTTCATCTAGAGATGAAGAGGGTTCATCTAATAGAAGGACTGTAGGTCCCATTAGAATCACTCGTCCTAAGGCCAACCTTTGTTTCTCGCCGCCTGAAAGGTTTTCGGCGTTTTCTTCAAGAGACTTTTTCAAACTAACCATCTTCAATATTTCAGTAAGTCTTTCATCATTAATGGAGGGTTTCTCTGAAAACTTTAAGCCAATTAACAAGTTATCTCTAATAGTGCCAGTAAAAATAGTAGGTGTTTGAGGAAGCATAACAATTTCACGCCTTAGTTCTATAGAGTCAATTGCGCTAATTGCATTATTGTTATAATAGATTTCCCCTTCAGTACAACTGATCATTTTATTAAAAAGCCTCAATAAAGTAGTCTTTCCACTGCCGCTTTCACCAACAACACAAGTTACTTTATCCTTTGGAATCGTTAATGCATGTATATCAAGAATATCTCTATATTTAACTCTTTCTAGCCGAAACATAACCAAACCCCTTTACCTTACAAGTTATTAGTCTGTAATTTCTTTTACAAGTTCAAAATATAATTATAACAAAGTAGTTTATTACCAGCAATAGATTTGTTTTTTTGAGGAACAAGGTCTAAGTCGTCATAGTTTTTTTGCTGCAATCGCGAAAGGTTTCAGGAAAAACCCCTGTCTACTTGACAGGGGTTACTACATTTAATAGGAGCTGTGTTTTCATGTTTAAATAAAACTGGTTTGCATAAGAAAAATTATTCATACTAAATCTCGTATTGAACAAAATATATATGAGATATTTAATTTACCTTAAAAAATATAAACATTGGTATGGAATAAGTTGGGTTAAATAGCACGGACACTGTTAATTTTTTATATGATGATTCATCGGATGTGGGGTGCAATAGATATTACAACAGATATTTCAAAAGTAAAGGTGAAACCAAAAATGGATACTATCTTACGGGGCTCAATAGTTGGATTTATAGCAACAATACCATACATAATGGTCAGCTGGTTCTTATATATGGTAGGAGTTTCCCCTTTTACTGTTATACATTATGGGGCAATCCTAATAACCCCCCCAGGCACAACAATTACAACATTACCTCTACTTCTGGGTCTATTGGCAGTAACTATTTCAGGTACATTTATGGGAAATATTCTTGCGTTTTTGTTAAGATCGACAGGGAGCGATTATGCTATATTTAAAAGTACTGGCCTAGGTGTTGTTTTATGGATAGTGCATAGTAAGGTACTTCCAAGCTTAATTGAACCTGAACTTTTTAAAGTATTACCGACTCCAATGGTTCTTCAAGCACTTATTGTGGTAGGAGTATGGGGAATAGTTGCAGGTTATTCATATTTAGCCCTGGAAAAAAGATCTAATT
Source organism: Bacillota bacterium (assembly GCA_016278515.1). GTDB lineage: Bacteria > Bacillota > JADQBR01 > JADQBR01 > JADQBR01 > JADQBR01. The sequence goes on along the minus strand of JADQBR010000110.1, from coordinate 5,568 downwards.
AAAATTCTTTTTTTAATTAGGCTAAGGGGAAAAAAGATGGTGTTGGGTTAAACCTGGAGTTTGAAAATAACTCCGTAAACTATATATTAATTTTCGCTGTACTACATCATATTTCCTGCCATGAAACAGCAGTATATTTGGAGGAATTCCGCCGAATCCTTAAGCCTGATGGAAAAATGATTTTAGTCGAGCCCTGCCTGATAAAATGCGCTGCTACTTCCCTCCCTTGGAAAGGTGGAGTTTTTTTGCATAATTCGGCCCATCTCTGGTAACAATTTTACATGTGTATATTACTGAAAGGAGCGGATTATGTGCTTAACGATATTAAACCGGAAAATGCCGTATTTGTTTTGGTCTCTTTTGAAGGGCCGGATCGTTACTCGTTAGCGGGAGGCTTGGGAGTACGCATGTCTGAGTTATCCCGTTCCCTTGCCGAAACAGGATATGAAACACATTTGATTTTTGTAGGAGACCCGTCTTTACCCGGAAAGACAACCGAGCTGGGTGGGAAATTAACCTTATACCGCTGGTCTCAATGGGTAAGCCAATATTACCCGGGAGGGGTTTACGACGGAGAGAATGAAAAACTTTATGACTTCGATGAAAGTGTTCCGGGGTTTGTAGTGGAACAAATTGTCTGGCCGGCTATAGCCGGCAACAAGCTTGTGGTAATCATGGGCGAGGACTGGCATACGGCAAACACTCTGCCGAATATAAGCGATATACTCTACCAACGAGGAATGCGTGATAATGTATTAATGCTTTGGAATGCAAATAACCCCATGGGTTTCGAAAAAATAAACTGGGGCCGGCTGGGGTACGTGAGCACAATTACTACGGTAAGCCGGTTTATGAAGCATTACATGTGGAGCCTGGGTATAAACCCGTTGGTAATTCCCAATGGTATCCCCCAACGCCTGTTCAGTTATCAAACGGAGAACAAAGCTGATATGGTTCGAGAAAGAATTGGCGGCGATTACTTTATGTTTAAAATAGGCAGGTGGGACCCGGATAAACGGTGGAATATGGCGATAGAGGCCGCAGCACAGTTGAAGTCAATGGGGTTAAAGCCTCGAATGCTAATTCGTGGCGGGGCTGAGCCCTACGAAGGGGAAGTGCTGCATAATGCCAATAGGTTGGGCCTGAATGTAGCGGAAGTTAGACCTGCTGACAATAAACTTGAAAATATATTGGATGTAATTGACAGTGTCAGTGAAGCGGATGTTCTTAACCTGAAGTTTTTTGTGCCGGATGACTTATTGGCTATCTTCTACCGGGCAGCGGACGCTGTCCTAGCTAACAGCGGTATGGAACCTTTTGGATTGGTAGGTCTAGAAGCTATGGCTGCCGGTGCCGTGGTTTTTACCGGTTCCACGGGAGAAGATTACGCCCAACCATTTAAAAATGCTTTGGTATTGGAAACGGACAACCCTGCTGAAATAACCTCCTATTTAAGGAGTTTGGATGTAGGTCAGATTAAAAAAATTAGAGAGAATGCCCGCTGGACAGCAGCCGAATTTACTTGGGATAAAGTAAATGAAATTTTTCTAACCAGACTTAATTTTTTGGCATACACTTCCCTTCCTTCTGAAGTTTTGGCAAAAACCAACGAAGGGGTTCGCATAAACTATGTCTAAAAATATTATAGTTTACACCGTGATCCACCAGCCGCGGAGATTAAAATTGCCGGCGCAACCAATTCCCAAAGGGGCAAACGTTAATGACATTGCCCAGTGTCTCTTTGATGAGAAAATGAACGAAAAATATTTTCACAAAGTTGCCAGGACGTGTTATTACCCTGCCGTTGATATGTTTCAAAGTCTTGTAGATAGAGGTCTTAGATTATCTATTGGTTTCTCGTATTCCTTTTTAAGGCAGGCCCAAATTTACGATGCTTCACTATTAAAGAAATTTCAACAGCTTGTAAGCCATCCCAATGTTGAGCTGGTGGGAGTAGAGCCATACCACAGTTTTCTCTTTTACTTGGACGTAAATGCTTTTATTAAGAACATGCAGGATATGGTTTCCTTCATGGAATATCTTTTTGGTAAGCGGCCGGTGGTGACGGATACCACAGAAATGTTTCAATCCAATGAAATCTATTTTGCTTTGGCAAAAGCCGGATTTAAAGGTACCTTAGTGGATGGTAGACCATGGGTTATGGGCTGGCGTCAGCCAAGTTATCTTTATAAATACGATGGGGGGCCTTATATATTTCCCCGCCATTACCAGTTAAGTGATGATGTGGGCTACCGTTTCTCCAACAAACACTGGTCCGGATATCCCCTATTTGCCGATACTTATGCTGACTGGTTAACTTCGGCTGAAGGAGATTTTGTATTCCTGGGCTGGGATTTTGAAACATTTGGTGAGCATCACAGGCGGGAAATGGGAATTTTTGAATTCACGAAAGGTATGGTAGAGGAAGTACAGAAACGTCGGGGAGAGTTCATATTACCCAGTGAAGCAATAGAGAAGTTTGCCAACGGTTCTCATACACTTCCTCTGTCTCAGCATCCGTCTACATGGGCCGGGGAGGGAAGTACCGAATTCTTTTTAGGTAATTCGGTTCAACAGAGTATTTTTCGGCTTATGCATCATGCGTACCATAAAGCGTTGCTAACAAATAATATAGAGTTGGTGGAATTGGCCATGTGGCTGCTTCAATCGGATAATCTACACCTGGTACAGTGGTTTGGAAAGCATGGTAATGAGGCGGAGGTATCGGCGTACTTCACCCCGTCTGAATGGTGGCGACTTACTCCTAGCGGTATTGTTTGGGAAATGCAGCAGGTTTACAAGAATTTCATCCAGGCCATGGATGCGCATATTCCGTTTATCCGTCAGCAGCAAACTGTAGCTTCCTATCAACCGGCTCTGGATGATTTACTGTATCGCTGACCATCTTGGTATTATCTTTGCGTTCCCCTTAATATATACCGGACTTGGTTAGAGGCGATTATTGGAAAGTTCTTTGCCGGATAACGGTAGATTCAAAAGCAAGAGGCGGCAATGTCACCTCTTGCTTTTGGTGTTTTATATACCTGTTCCGATGAAGCTCAAGAAAGAAAAGCCTTTCAAGAGCTGGAAAATGTCATGCAGTCGGTGTCATTTTAAGTGTTCTTATCAGGAGAAAATAACTGGTGGGGAGCAGTCTTAGACGAAGACAGGGAGTGGCAAACAAAACGTCCCTCTGGCTTCCCCTGGCTTCCCCTCTAAAAAGGTTTTCAGGCCTGCAATATAACTTCGATGAAAGGAAAGAAAGCTAACGGGGTCACTATGAACACCCGACAAAGCTGCATCCCAATGTACCGAAATAACAGACGGAGTAACGTACTCTTGAATAAGATTAGCTAGCATTAGTCTATCATCAACTGATAGGCTGCTCAAACTGATTCTATGCATTTTACTGCCTCCAAACTGAACCACTATAGCATTATCATATGCTGATGCCAGAAGCAATGGGATAACATTATTGAACATATATCCGTCCTAAACGTAAATAAACATTACTTGCAATGCTCTTAATAAGCTTAGTAGTGAAAAAACTCTTTATTTAGCGATATAAATCTAGGGGGAGATGCTTTTGGATAAGTTTATAATGCTGTATGCCTTGTCATAGGAATATTATTGTTAAGGCCTTTTGTGAATAAAAATTGGTGAATGTCCAAGCCTTTGCCGTAACGGAAGGAAGTAGCACAGCCATTTAGGTAAAGCCGCCACATCCTTACAAACCGCTCATCAAATTTCTTTTGGATAGCTTCCACATTATCCTCAAATTTGGCAGCCCAGTGCTCTAGGGTTTTAGCATAATGCAGCCTCAGGCTTTCCACATCTATTAGTCGGAAATTATGCTCAGGCATTAAAGATACTAGTTCTCTGATAGATGGAATATAACCTCCCGGAAAGATATATTTACTTGCCCATTTATTTACGGCTTCTTCGGTCTGGTGAGTTATACTGTGTAGAAGTGAAAGCCCCTGCGGCTTGAGCAGCTTGTTTACTGTCTTCATATAAACGGGCAGATTCGCCTGCCCTACGTGTTCGACCATGCCCACGCTGACCACCGCATCAAATTTTCTGTCTGCGGTTGCCAGTTCCCGGTAATCCTTCAACTCAACCTTCACAAGTTCGGATACTTTTTCTTTTTTAATCTTTTCTTTAGTATGATTATACTGTTCTTCACTGAGTGTAATTCCCAAAGCCTTTACGCCATACTTTTTGGCGGCACGAATAATCAGCCATCCCCAACCGGACCCGATGTCCAATAGTGACTGCCCGACTTGTAAGTTAAGTTTTTTTAATGTATGGTCAATTTTGTTTAATTGGGCTTGGAGGAGAGTATCATCGGGGGATGCAAAGTAACCACACGAATAGCTCTTGGTTTCATCAAGCCATAAACTGAAGAAATCATTCCCCAGGTCATAATGGTATTGGACATCTTTTTTTTGTTGTTTCAACGAGGGTTTTCGCAACCTTTTTGCTTTCTTCACCACTTTACTATTTAAAAAATTAGTTTCGTTCTGATAGATAGCCTTTGATATTTCTTGCAAATTACCTTCATAGTCTATCAGACCGTCCATGTAAGACTCACCAAAGGCAAGAGAAGGGTCGTAAAACATTTGCCTTTTCGGAAGCGGCTTATTAAAAATAATTTTAAATTGTGGTTCTCCGCTCCCGTAGTTTTCGACAGTCCCATCCCAAAAATCAGCACTAAAAGGTACTGTACAAAAATTGCCTAAAAATTTTTTTAGGAATAATATTTCCATATTTATCCTCACCAACCTTGAAGTCTCTTTTAAAAGTCTTCTTTTGCTAACTATATGTAATGAAGTTTAGCATTATTATAAAAAATGAGGCATTTTTAATGCTCTGTAGAACCTTAAAATAAAAGTAAGAACACTTTGTAAAGCGGTCATAATGATGATCGCCTTTTTATGTATGTTAATATTAAGAAGTTCTTAAGAATTATAGTGAGGATTTCTTAAGATTTAATTGATATCATTGCCTTAAATTAAATAAAGGGTGTGGTATAATTGTACAAATTAATATGGTGGGGTGATACTTCTTGAATATTCTAGTTTGTGATGATGATAAGGAAATTTTGGATGCTATTAAGATATACTTACAAAACGAAGGATATGAAGTGTTTAAAGCTTCTAATGGAGTAGAAGCTCTGGAAGTAATAGAAGCAAATGAAATACAACTTATTATAATGGATATAATGATGCCTCAAATGGATGGCTTGCGGGCCACGATGAAAATAAGGGAAGATAATAATATACCAGTTATCATGCTGTCAGCGAAATCTGAGGATACTGATAAAATTATGGGATTAAATATGGGGGCTGATGATTATATAACTAAGCCCTTTAATCCCTTGGAATTAATTGCAAGGGTTAGATCTCAGCTTAGAAGATATACAACATTAGGGAGCTTGGAGACAAAAAGCAATGTATTTAAGACAGGTGGACTCATCGTAGATGATGAAAGCAAGATTGTAACTATTGATGCAGAGCTGACGCATGAACTTTTTTAAAATTCTTGCGAGGTCTGAAATTGACGTTT
>JADQBR010000020.1 GCA_016278515.1 Bacillota bacterium | reverse complement strand
TTTCTGCTATCCCTTATCAGTTATCAATCTTAAGCTTCATGCGTCAGTTCTGAATTATTTAGCAGAAATCCATTTTATCTTAGTAAAATATTTTTATCGTTATTGGGAATAAATGTGAGATTCATCACACTATATTAATTTAAGCAGGATAATGATAAATACCAGAGAATTACTACAACAGGAATATTAAGGAAGGGAGACACACATATGAGACTGAAACAGAAGACCTTACTGCCCGTTATAGTTTTTTTATTGGCTTTGTTTGTTACTTTTGGAACAAGCGCTGTAGATGCTGCTGAAAATGATACATTCAAGGATGTTCAAGATCACTGGGCAAAAGAGTATATTAAGCAGTTAGTGGATTACGGTATTATTGCCGGTTATCCCGATAATACATTCAGACCTAATCATTCTATAACACGCGCAGAATTTGTAAAGATGGTGGCACAGGCAGAATTAACCAACCCGGATGATCTGGCCACAAGTATTGACCCAGAACAGCTTTCTAAAGGGGTACTTACTGTCTTCAAGGATACGGCAGACCATTGGGTAGCTAAACAAGGCTATTTACAGCAGGCTATTGCCTGGAAATGGGTGAAACCAGCGGAGTATAGCGGACAATATTTTCAGCCGGATAAGAATATCCAGAGAGTGGAAATGGCTAGAATTCTGGCTAGAGCCATCGGTGCAGGGAATTCAAATATTTATAAGGATGCTGAGTTAGGATTCTCTGATCAAGATAAGATTACGGAAGAATTTCGTGGTTATGTCAAAGTAGCAGTTGAAAAGAAATTAATCAATGGTTACCCTGAAGACGGAACCTTCAGACCTAACGCTACAGCCACCAGGGCAGAAGCCAGCAAGATGGTTTCTAAACGGTTTGAAGCGACTTATACCTTGGCTTGTTATAAACATCATGATGGAGAAATAACTTTACCAAAGGTTCATTTTGCCGTGGAAGAAAGTAGTGCTGTGAATACAGCATCCCTGGTGATATCCGTCCATCCGGCAAAGAATGATAACCCGCTAAACCCGACAGGTGTAGCAGGTGCCGCAGTTATTCTGCAACCCGGCGGTCTAACAGCTGTTACCGATGATGAAGGCTATGCTTTGTTCAAGAATGTTCCTGCTGGAGTTTACGATTTAACCATCGAAGCGGACGGCTATGAGTTTTACAGGGAAGACAATAAGGTTCCGGTTACCACTAAGGCCAGTAATGCTGCTCAGGTATTCTTATTTTCTGCAGCTTCCGGTAAACCGGATGCTAAGATTGATTTGAGAAGTGATAACCAAAAAGTACCATATAACATACCGGTAGCAATTGATACATCGGCTAGTAACAACGTTTCCCGTCATGGCTTTCGCTGGGAGATTATAGATCAAGATGGGAAAGTGTTAGAGGACCCGTATGTTCAAACTGAAACCCCATTACAATTGGAGGCATCCACATTGCCAGGCGACAATCCATATATATTTACCTTTACGCCTCCGGCGCCTGGGGATTACACTGTGCGTCTGCACTTAAGTAACGAACTTTATCCAGGGGAAGCAAGCACTGATGAAATAATTGTCCAAGCTGTTAATGTGACACCTGAGGCATATCCGTCTGTAGTACCAGGTCCGGCACCGTTTGAGAAAGATCAAATAGTGCCCGAAAGCAGCTCGACTGGTTTGCAGGTAGTGAACAAAGGTGACAGTGTGTATTTAAGAGGTTGGGCAGTTGATAAAAACTTACCTTCGCCGGCACTTTACAATCCCGGAGGAAATGAGTCTAACCAGTATGGTAAAAACAATGACCATTATCAAAGGCAGTTTAATTGGCAGTGGAAGTTGACCTATCGTCCACCTGCTAATGGAGAATGGGAAGACGTTAGCCAACTGCTCCAAGCTGAAGCCGGTCCTGGTACCGAAGCCCAATACCCCTATTTTGCTGCAGAAAACGCCGGGGCCTACCAGGCTTCTTTAGTGGTAAGTGATGCTGATAGTTCAGGAGCGTTGGTTAGCGAACCTACTGTTGTAGATATATTGGTAGTCGCCAATGGCGAGGTTGCTGAAAGCACCTGCCAGAGCTGCCATGGGGATAAGCAGGCGGGCGTTATGATGACTGCCCATGGTAAAGCGTCAGGGCTGGAAACGCATAGTTGCCAATCCTGCCATGGACCTGGAGAAAAGCACGTTGCTGCGCCAATAGATGAAAAAATAGATACTATCAGTGTAACCTATCGGTCGGGATTATGCGGTCAATGCCACCAACAGTATGGTCAATCGCAAAAGGCCAGACACACTGATGCGGATTCATACGGCTTTGAGGAAATCAATTCCGCTTTGCTGCTAAATTGTACAGGTTGTCATTATGCCAAGGGTCATGCTCAGCGTACTGAATTGGCGGCATCTCAAGGCAAAGCCTTTCATGAGGTTAACTTTAGCCCGTTGGATAAGGATAAGCTTCCTGCTAAAAATGAAGCAGGTATTACTTGTGTTACATGTCATGATCCTCATCCGGAAGATAGTGGCAGGGTTATTCGGGATGAGACCGGCAGTGAAACCTGTAACACTTGCCATTACGAGAAGTGGCAGAATGTTATTCTGAATGGCAGATCCGGTGAGTTCCAGAACGGGTACGAGTATCCGGGGGAAAATTACGAATTTGATAACCCGCATTTCACTGAGGATAGATGTGTAACCTGTCATATGGATACAACAAATACGGCGGTTGATGGGGACGGCGTTCGGCAGGTAGGGGGACACACCTTGCGCATGCGGGATGCAGGATCTAACGGTGTGCTAGGAGGCTTCGGTCCTAGGTCGGATGATCCGAACCGAATGCGTAATCCCAATGAAACGGATGATGTGCTAAATTTGGCTCCGTGTGAGAAATGTCATAATGACGTGGCAGACTTTAATAGAGATAGTGTGCAAGAAAAAATATTTGAGAAATGGCAGCGATTAGGCCAATTGCTGCGTGAAAGAAATAACGGCAAATTGCCCCAGTTTAAGCCAGGTGATAAGTGTGCTACTTGTCATCGAGGCGGAACCTTGCCCTTTGTCGATGATCCCAACTTTGTGTTGGAAAACGCCTATACTAATTACAAGCTGATTAAGAACGACCGCAGTTGGGGCATTCATAATCCCAAATATGTTGAAAAGCTTCTGGATGATTCCATCCGGAGTGTGCTGGAGGACTAAAAGGAATAGTATATGAGAGGCCGTTACCCATGGGTGACGGTTTCCTCTTAATTTAGGTGAAAAAAGGGAACGACTAAGGTTAGTTGGTGCATTAAATGATTACTGCAGGATTTAGTAGGATTATAAAGAATTAAGTATTCAATCAATTTAAATGTATTTTTGGAGGTAAGCAAGGTGAAGATTGATCGTGAAATTAACTTAAAGGGCGAAGAATGCCCGATGCCTTTTGTGCGAAGTAAATTGGAATTGGAAGAAATGCAGTTGGGGGAGATATTGCGGATTATTGTGGATTATCCGCCGGCTGTAAAAAATGTGCCGAAAAGTTTGGAAATACAGGGTGATAAGGTGTTAAGCGTCAAGAAAATCAATGAGACGGATTGGGAAATCATAGCACAGAAAGAATACGATATGGAATAGTTAGCTGAGGTGATCAATTATGAGCAATTTATATTTAATGTACGGGGACGATGGAGAGATGATGGCGCAAACAATGCTTTCCCGCATCTGTCCGGAAAAGGACATAAAGGCATCGGGTCAAAGCCAACCCCTAATTGGCATCAAACCTAATTTAGTAGTATCACAACCGGCGGAATGGGGTGCAACTACATCTCCGGCATTAGTCAAAGGTGTCATAAAATACTTAAGAAGTAAAGGGTTTAGTAACATAATTATTTTGGAGAGTTCCTGGGTGGGGGATAGCACAGAGAGAGCTTTCAAGGAATGTGGCTATCAAGAAATCAGCGAGGAGTTTGACGTTCCCCTGGTGGATTTAAAGAAAGACAAATCAAAAATATTTGACATAGATGGCGTCAGTATCGAGGTTTGTGAGCAAGCGCTGGCAGTTGACTATTTGATTAATATGCCTGTGCTGAAGGCCCACTGTCAAACCAAATTAACTTGTGCTTTAAAAAACCTGAAAGGTTGTGTCCCCGATAAAGAAAAGCGACATTTTCATGCTTTGGGTTTGCACTATCCCATTGCCTATCTCAATACCTTATTACGTTCTGACCTAACTATTGTAGATGGAATAATTGGGGATCTCACTTATGAGGGCGGCGGTAACCCCGTTAAGATGAATCGAGTACTGGCGGGGAAAGACCCGGTGCTGCTGGACGCTTATGCAGCCGAATTGATAGGGTTTACTGCAGAGGACATTGAATATATTGGTTTGGCAGAGAAGATGGGCGTTGGCAGTAGTGACTTGCATGAGGTGGACGTAATTCAGTTGAATAGAAATGAAGACGCCCCGGCCGATGAAGAGATATTGGCTAGTGGGGAGACCGATTATCTTAGAAAGTGGGTGAAAGATGAAAAAGCCTGCTCCGCTTGCTACGGTACTGCCATACATGCCTTGCAGCGATTCAAAGAACTAGGAAAGCTTGAACAATTATCTGACCAATTGCACATAGGTCAGGGTTTTCAAAACAAGAAAGTGACGGGAATAGGGGTTGGCACTTGCACAAAAGGATTCAGCCGTAATATCAAAGGCTGTCCGCCAAAAGCAGTGGATGTTTTGCATCTTCTTGAAGAATGTTTGAAAGATTAAAAACCTGGTAGAAAAATACCAGGTTTTAGCGCTTATCTAGGTTTTGTCTAATTGTCTGAAGTTCTTCGGCGGATATTTCACCACGAGCATAACGCTCCTCGGCTATTTCGCCGGATGTTTTGGCTTTTTGATGCTGAGACCCGGAACCGGCCGGTATCGCTGACCTGATGGCCCAATAAATGATTAGCCCCAGTAATAAGAGTGGAAGCAGCATATAAAGAATACCTAATAAGCCGGCTCCCCAGCCCATACCATAACTACCCATCATAATAATCACTCCTCCTATATTTTGCTCTTTTACTTATTCTAACAAACAATTGTGAAAAAAATGTGATGGAATTATGTAAAAAAGATTGAGATAATGCTTTATTGGCAACTATATTAAGAGATGCAAAAAAATAAAGGATTCATGTCCATTGTCCAGAAATAAGGGAAACAAAGGGGGTGACTGACCATGAGTTTTGAAACAAAAGCACAAGAATTTGCAAAAGCATTAAAGGAAACTACCGAATATCAAGACTTATCCGCCGCTGAAGCACGCATAAAGCTAGACCCAGTAGCTCAAGAAATTGTTGCAGAACTGGAAAAAAGCCAGCAAACTATTCAGCAGGCACAAGCCCAAGGCCAACCTGTAAATAGCGAATCTCAAAACCTACAGCTTTTACAGCAAAAAGCCATGGCCAACGAAACTCTTAAGAGATTTTTTGAAGCACAGGAGAAATTTAGTGGAATTATGGAGCAGGCTAATCAAGTGATAACAAAAGAACTATTTGCTTCATAAGAAGTGGCGTCCTTACAGTGGTGTGAGGGCGTTTTTATATCTTAGGTCAAATTGGGGAGTGAGTGATTTTGGACAATAGGATAGTGGCTATAGATATTGGCGGCGGAACTCAGGATATTTTTCTTTATGAACCGGGTAAATCGGTAGAAAACTGCATTCAGTTAATTCTTCCTTCGCCTACGGTCACGATTGGCGAGGAAATACACCGGGCTACAGAGCAGGGAAAAGATATTTTTCTCCATGGACAGTTAATGGGCGGCGGAGCCAATTCTAGTGCATTAGGCCACCATCTTGAGAAAGGGCTGAAAGCCTACGCTACCCCTGATGCAGCAAAAACCTTCCACGATAACCTGGAAAGAGTTAAGAAATTAGGTGTCATTATTACAGAAGATGCACCGCCTGCTGCGGTTCCAATAAAAACGGCGGATTTGGATCTTGACAGATTAGGCAAGGCCTTGGAACTTTACGGCGTTTCGCTGCCCACTCGTGTTGCTGTAGCCGTACAAGACCATGGAGAATCTCCAAACAGCAGTAATAGAGAGTTTCGAATTAAGCACTGGGCCCAATTTATTGAGCAAGGAGGGCTATTATCTAATTTAATCTATCAAGATATACCTTCCTACTTTACTAGAATGCAGGCCGTACAGAAGGAACAGCCCGGAGCTTATTTGATGGATACCGGTTCAGCTGCTATTTGGGGAGCATTATGCGATCCTTATGTGATACCCTATCGGGAAAGGGGGCTAATTGTTGTTAACATCGGCAATCAGCATACGGTGGGCGTACTGGTTAAGGGAGATAGGGTTCTTGGACTGTTTGAGCATCACACAGGATTAATGACAAAAGAAAAATTAGCCGATTACGTAGAGCGGTTAAGATTAGGTGAGCTGACACATCAGGAAATATTTAATGATCGAGGACATGGATGTTATATCCATTCTACATATCACTACTCTGAGGGGGACTTTCAGGCAGTGGTTGTTACAGGACCCAATCGGAATTTAGTCAAGGACTTGGGTTACCACTTTGCCGTTCCTTTTGGAGATATGATGCTAAGCGGCTGTTTCGGGTTGGTGGCTGCGATAAAAAATGATGTTAATATTTAACAACTGGGTGCAATGCACCCAGTTGTATATTTTAGCTGAACAGTAGCATTACCTGTTTCATAACCACTCTTTTAGGAAACTTATTCTCTATTTTTAAGTAGCTTGCTTTCCAACGCAGCCACCCCTTGATACATTAAGCTGGCACAGATAGCGATGATAAATAAGCTGACAAAGACCAACGTTAAGTTAAACACCTGGAAACCGTAGATAATTAGATATCCAAGACCTTGTTTGGATACTAAGAACTCACCGACTATGACACCTACCCAAGCTAAACCAACATTCACCTTGAGAGTAGAGATAATAGTGGGAAAGGAAGCCGGAAGAACAATTTTTCCAAATATCTGCCGTTGATTGGCACCGAAGGTTTGAGCTAATTTTATCAGGTTGCTGTCCACTTCACGAAAGCTAGTGTAGACTACAATGGTTGTAATAATGATTGATATGGCTATAGCCATGGCAATGATGCCCCCGTATCCACCGCCGAATGCGACAATGAAGGTTGGACCGAGAGCTACTTTGGGCATGCCATTAAGCACAACTAAATATGGGTCTAATACCTTTGATAAAAAGGGCGACCACCAAATAGCTATGGCAATAGCCGTTCCAAAAACAGTTCCCAATATAAATCCGACTATGGTTTCAATTACCGTTACAGTGATATGGTTATGCAAATTGCCTTTTAAAAGCATTTCAGCAAACATGGCCCAGATTTTAGATGGTTGACTGAAGAGTAAAGGGTCTATCAGTCTATAGTTGGCACCCAGTTCCCAGAAGAGAATGAACGCGATAAAAAGTGCTATTTGCACCAGTCTTATCACAAAATTTCTCGTGCGATGTCTTTTTAAAAAAGCTGCATGTGCATTTGACTTAGCGCCTCTGGTGAGATAAGAGTTGATAGGATTAGTCATTTTCGTTCATCTCCCTCCAGATTAGCTGGAAATATTTCTGGAAATCAGGCACTTCTCGTGAGCCAAAGGGCAGGGTTTTTGTCAATGATGGCGGCAAGTTAACGGTTTTTTTTATGCATCCGGGATTTGAGTCCATAATAATAATTCTATCTGCCATAGCAATTGCTTCAGCAATATCGTGGGTTACCAGTAAGGCAGTTTTCCGGCGTTTTTTTAAGGTTTCTATTACTAAATCTTCCAACCGCAGCCGGGTGGTATAGTCCAAAGCAGAGAATGGTTCATCCAGCAATAGGATATCCGGTCGAGTGGCAAGGGTACGCACTAGTGCTACCCTCTGCCTCATACCACCCGACAGTTGGTTGGGGTAATGGTCCTTAAATGCACTTAACTCCATCTCATCAAGCAAATCTAGGGCATACTGATATGACTCTTTGCCGTTTTGTTTACTGATTTCCAGCCCCAGCATAATGTTGTGCCTGATAGTTCGCCAACTTAAAAGATAATCCTGTTGAAGCATATAACCAATTTCTCGAGAAGGTGTCTCAACTTTTTTGTTTCTAATAAATATACTGCCTGAAGTAGGGAGGATTAACCCCGCCAATAAGGATAAAATTGTAGTCTTACCACAGCCGCTGGGCCCTAGCAAAGCAACAAACTCCCCTTCACCAACGGTGAAATTAACATCTTTCAGGGCTTCTGTTTCGCCATCCAAAGTTATATAGGTTTTAGAAACTTGGTTAAAGCTAATAATGGGATTATTTTTCAAGCAAACACCTCCTACCTGCAAGCCTTATTTAAGGCTTAGTCCATGGCTTTTTTAGCAAAATCAGTGTTAACAATTTTGTCATATGGCACCTTTGTTTTTAGTTCTCCCGAATATTCCATTACTGCCTCTAGGTTATGGTATTCTTCCTCATCCAAAATTGGGTTGGTGGCCCAGGTATCTTGTTCTTTATAGCGTTCAACAACCATTAACAGGGTTTCTCTGTCAATATCCGCAAAGTGGGGTTCAATTGCATCGGCGATTTCTTCAATAGAGTGCTGCGCCACCCATTTTTGGGCTTCGTAGATAGCATCCGTAAAGGCTTGAACTGCTTCCTGGTTTTTATCCATATAGCTCTGCTTGGTAATATAGACCGTGTACGGGAGTTTGCCGCTTTCTTCACCCATGGATGCCACAACATACCCCTTGCCTGCTAATTCCATCTTGGAAGCAACCGGTTCAAATAGCTGTACAAAATCACCTGTGCCGGAAGCAAACGCCGGACCAAGATTTTGGAACTCGACGTTTTGGATAATTTCTACATCTCTAAATGGTTCTATTCCGTTAAGATACTGCACATATTCACTGACCATCTCCGGCATGCCGCCTTTTCTTTGACCCAATAGTACTTTCCCCTTTAATACATCCCAGGAGAAATTATTGATAGGTTCCCTGGAAACCAAAAAAGAACCATCTCTTTGGGTCAACTGAGCAAAGTTTATGGCTAAATCATTTGCATCTTGGTTAGCTACATATATGGTGGCTTCGGACCCCATTAAAATAATGTCTGCCTCGCCGCTCAGAAGGGCTGTCATTGTTTTATCCCCACCAAAAGCAGTGCTTAATTCAACATCAAGGCCATGTTTTTCAAATATCCCCTGAGTTAAAGCTACATATTGAGGAGCGTAGAAGATGGAATGGGTAACTTCCGCTAAGCGGACTTTGACGGAATCTTGGTTCTGAGTGGTTTGCTGGGAACAGGCTACGCTAAAGACCAGTCCCAAAACTACTAATCCAATTAACAACAGACGAGCGAATTTTGACATACGTTATCAACCTCCATAGTATTTTGTAGTGGAACACAAAGGTAACAATTGAAGTAACTACTGTACCTTGCCCTCATATCTTATTCAGAAGCTTTAAAAAGGTGATAGCCTGATGTTTTTGGCTGATACGAAAAAAACCTTTATTAAATGGTGGAGGTTATATTTGATGTGTGTGGAAATTATTATGTAAAGATATTTCACAAACTCGGCAGCAGGGGGGAATTAAGTGGGTAGACCAGTAAAATTTATTCAGGCTGCAGATATACATTTAGGCAGTCCATTAAAAACCATAAGTGAATTCAGCAACTTAAAACATAAATTGGAGACAGCCAATTATACTGCATTGAAACGTTTGGTTAATGCTGCCATAGAACAGCAAGTGGACTTTGTTTTATTTTCAGGGGATATTTTTGACCAGGAAGTACGATCTGTGTCTGCAAATCAGTTTTTATCTGATCAAATGGGCAGATTGGCTGACAAAAAGATCCCGGTTTTTATTATTCATGGTAACCATGACCCTTTGGACCAAGCTAAGGAATATGTGCGTTTGCCTGACAATGTGACTATTTTCGGCCATGAAGAACCGGAGATGGCAGAAATATTAGGTGACGACGGCAGACCTTTGGCCAGGGTAATAGGACAGTCTTATCGAAACGCGTCAGAATCTAGAAAAATGTACCATGGGTTTGTGCCGCCGGATGATGATGTTTTGAATATTGGCATGCTGCACACGGCTTTAAACCCAGTAGAAAACAAATATGTACCCTGCTCCTTAGAAGAACTAAAAAGTAAGCAGTCTATAGATTATTGGGCATTAGGCCATGTCCACAGCCCTGTGATACATCACTGGGAGAAACCATTTATAGCATTTCCCGGTATTCTGCAGGGGAGGGATGTTGGGGAGACGGGTTTGGGTGGTTGTTTCATGGTAGAAGCAGAAAAAGGCTGCCGGCCAGCAATCTCTTTTATCCCTACGGCATCCATCATCTGGTTAAACTGCAAGGTTTCAATTAACGATGCAGTTGAAATAGCAAATCTAGATGATCTTGCGGATTTTCTGTTGCAGAAAGGGCAGGAACTACTTGACCACGGACCTGGATTGAGGGACGATATTCCCATTGCCGACTCTTACCAGCCTCATATTGACGGTTACGTAGTTCGTTGGGAAATAGTGGGGAGAGGGAAAATTCATAGTGATGTGTTGGCAGGAAATGAGGAGGAAGCAGCCTTGGCAGTTGAAGATAAGCTGAGGCAGACATTAGGTAAAGGGCAGCCTTTTATTTGGACAGAAAAAGTAAAGATAAATACAGAGAAGAACATCCCCGACCTGCAAGATTTACTCCGAGAGGATGAGGTCTTTAGGGCATTAAATGACATTTACACCAGCATGTTACTAGATAAAGATTCTAAAGAAATTCTCAATTCATTGGGAAACGTTTGGTCTCCGATTTCGGATCATGAGGAAGCAAGGGATGATGCCCTCAAGCTAGATGAAGATAAGTGTGTGGAACTTATTGAACGCGCGCGAAATATGGTTATTGAGAGAATTATTCAGGGGCGTGAGCAGCATGAAAATTCGTAGACTGCATTTTAATGATTTCGGCATTTTCCGCAACCAGACTCTGGATGGGATATCAGGCTCGCTAGTGGTTATCGCCGGTCCTAATAGAGCTGGAAAAACAACATTTATGACAGCCTTAAGATACTTAGGGTTTGGGTTTCCGCGAAAAACTAACGGGCTGCCTCACTTTGTCAATCAATATGAAGTTGATGCAGATGTAGAGGCTGATGAGAAAAAGCTTTTTAATATCAGACTTCAGGGTTACGGCAAGCCGGTTCTGTCTCCAATTAAGCATAGCGAACATTTAGTACCTGCTCAGTTATATAATGAAATGGACGGCTTCACCTATCGTCAGCTATTTACCATTAGTTTGGATGAACTTAAACAGGTTCCGTCAGGAATAAATAATAAAGAAATGCAACGTTTGCAGGTAATTATGTTAGGTGGAGGCTGGGGCGATGCTTTGAGGTTAGAGGGCATCCGACGCCAGTTGGGTAAAGAGGCTACAGACATCGGCGGTAAGAATGGCAAAATTGACGTGAAGCTGTTTAAGCCTCACTGGCAGCGGCTGGTAAATGCTTTGGAGGAAAAGAATGAGGCTGATAGGCAGATGGATGACTATTACAGTAAGTTTGAAAAATTAAATATATTAACTAAGCAGACTATACCGGAAAGTCAAGAAGAACTTGAAGTACTTAAACTAAATCAGTATCAGTTGAGCTTATTAAGAGAACATATGGATCGTTTTGACCAAATGACCGCGCTGTGCAAAGAACTTTTGGCTGCGGATGATGGGCAAATTACTAGTTGTCACCCTACAGTCAATAAATCGTATGTCGAAAAGCTGCAGGTGGATTGGGAGAAAATATCCCGGGAATATAGAAATCTGATGGATCAATTTATTACTAAGGCCGGTACCCAAGAGGTGAAAAAACTGCAAGCGCTGCTGATTAAGGCAGGACAAGATTTAGAGGCAGCGGCAAAAAAAATTTCCGGCTGGCAGGTGTCCTTAGCAAATCTAAAGGATGAAAGGGAGAACTATTTAGATTTATCCAATGGATTGCGCCAATCATTAGTAGAATTAAATACCGTCTGGGAAAACAAATTTGATATTTTGGACGGTATGCGTGTAGATGATATTAGCGAAGGTATCTTAAAAGAACATTTGGAGACTTATCAACAATTGCTGATGGAACAAAAGCAAATCAAAATAGACTTCAGTCAATTGGAAAGCCGGCAAAAGATAAAAGAAAAAGAACTGAAAGAAATGCCCCAGTCTAACAAAGGATTGGATAAAAAAATATGGATGATCCTAATAGGAAGCGCGGCGGCAAGTATGGTTGCGGGATTTTTCAACACTTTTACAGCAATTTCAATAATTTCTGTGGGAATTATGGGGGCAATTCTATATTTTATGCAAAAAAACGCTGTCAGTGCTGATACTAAGCTGACTGTCCGAGCAATTACTAGAGAATTAAAAGAGTGCCAAGAACAGATTGAGTCATTAAAGATTAGGTCAGCTAACCTTAAGCGTGAAGTAGAAAGCCAAGAATCATATTTGGAATCAGTGCGTGCTGATATGCATCTTCCCGAAGATACTCTCTATAAATCTTTGATGGATATTTACTATAGAATAAAAGATGCCAAAAGACGTTATCGCCAACTGCTGGATTTAGAACTTCGAATAAATAATCAAGAAAACCAACTAAGGTTAGAATTATTTAGTGCGGCAGACGGAGTGCGGGACCTGATACAGGAAGAATTTAATCAGGAGGATGTTTTAGAGCAGGCAGAAGATATATTTGCTATGATTGAGCAATTGGTGAACCTTTTAAAATTAGCTAGACAGCTAGACAGTGTTGGAGAACAAATGAAGCAGTTCCAATCCGAAATAGAAAACATCCAAGACGCTAATAAAGGGATCTTGTCTGATAATGAAGGACATCAGCTTACCGTTCTTCAGCAGTTAAATTACCTGCAAGTACAGTTGGAGAAATACAGTATACTAAAAGCTAAACAGGATAAATATGGTGAATATTACTATGGCTTGCAGGTAGCTCTCGATACGGCCCAGAGTAGAGAAGTGCTTAAGGCATTTAATTCAGATAAGTACGATGACCCGTGGGTAATTTCTGCGTTTGGCTTCTTGCGAGAAAGATTTAGTTCGTCGGTTGAGGTTGATATGAAGTTGAACGACTTAAACCAAATGGTACGTGAACTGGAAGAAAAACTCGAGCAGTTGGGAAAAGAGCAGTTAACCCTGGAAAATGAGTTGAGCAACCTCCAATCAGATACTAAATTGATACAGGCTTTAAATAAAATACACGAAGTAAAAAGATGTTTGGAACCCTTGGCCGAGGAATATGCCGTTAAACGTCTTGCGGAATTAATGACTAATAAATTGCAGCAAGACTTAATTAGCAATACTGAATCCTCGCTTTTGTCTTCAGCCGGCAATCTTCTAAAGCGCATGACAAAAGGGGTCTATCAGCAGATCAGCACTCCTGAGGATATCAGTACGGTGGATTTTCGTCTAAAGAATAATCAAGGTGGAAAAGGGCAGGAAATTGAAGTTTTGAGTCGGGCGACAAAAGAACAGCTCTTTCTCTCCATAAGAATGAGTCGTATTAAAGAAATAAAGCCAGCATTACCGGTTATTTTTGATGATTCTTTTGTTAATTTCGACCCGGCACATATTACTGAAACTATCACATTGATAAACGAACTAACTAAGACCAACCAGGTATTTCTCTTAACTTGCCATCCTGAGCTAATTCAGATGCTGGAACAACAAAACAATGAAATACCAATTCAATTCTGGGGCTTGGAAAACGGTAAATTTTACGGCCCTTACCAGGAAGGAATTAAGGCTTCAACCGTACTAGTCTAGAGGACTTTAGTTGCAACCAGCAGAGAAAAATATCTATCTTAAAGAGTACTTAACAAAAATTTCTTTAGAGGGGGGTAACTCTATGAATTCTGTAGGACAAAAGGGGTTTCCATAAATCATGAAGAATGGAAAGTAATAATTAGCGCAGTATTGTTTAGTTGAATTTTTCTATGAAATGAATATTTCATAGGATGATGCAATAGAGTTATTTTAGAAGTCAGTCCGGGAGGGGACCAAAATTTATGGATAAATATGTACAGGCAATTAATAAGTTTGTAGAATCTAGTCCAGCTAACAGGCTGCCTAAGTTTGGGGGAATAAGAATTTTTGCGGAGCCGTTGTTGGCTGTGGCGGATGCCAATGATCCTATGTTTATACAACTTAAACAGCCGGAAGTAGTGGGGCCGGAACACCTTTTGCCCAAGGATTTTCTGCCAGGGGCGAAAGCGATTATTTCGTACTTTCTGCCTTTTAGTGAAGAAATAAGAAGAGCAAATCGCGTACCAGGCTTGCCCGCAGAAGAATGGCTATACGGCAGAATTGAAGGTGAAGAATTTAATAATGAATTGAGACAATTTGTTGAGGAGTTACTTATTGACAACGGAGCGAAAGCGGTAGCTACTTCTTTGAGTAGCAAGTTTCAGAAATATCAAGTTAAGTCTAACTGGTCGGAAAGGCACGTAGCTTTTATAGCCGGTTTGGGTACTTTTGGATTACATAAATCCTTTATTACTGAAAAAGGAGCGGCAGGGCGTTTTGGCAGTGTTGTTACTGATTTGGATTTACCAACGACAGAGCGAAAAATAATTGACATATATGGAAATTGTTCATGGTTTACTAGTGGCGAATGCGGTGCATGTATTAGTAGATGTCCGGCCGGTGCCATAACTGAGCAAGGGAAAGATAAATTAAAATGTAGAGAATACGTCCATGGTAAAATAGAAAAAGAATTTTGGCCCAGGTATGGGTGTGGTAAATGTCAAACCAATGTTCCATGTGAAGAATCAATTCCAGGATAAAGGAAAAAATGGCCTGCATTTTAGACTTTCTAAGTGCAGGCTTTTCTTTTTTGTTTTAGATTAGGGAGAGGTGATTTGGGAAAACTAAAATATAGCCTATTTTTGGCGCTGTTTCCCAAGGGTTTTAACTTGTTTATCCAAATTATCTTTCAGCCTTTCAGTGGGTGTTACAACAGTTAAATCAATAGTATCTATTAGTACATCCATGGCATAACCTAAGCCTAGCCCTAGTACTTCTCCAAAGGTGATGCCCATTTGATGCATAACTTTACTCCGAATGCCTGGCTTAAAGTAATTTTCATTGGTCATTAATTTAACCTCCAATATAATTAAAATATTTACAAAAAGGATGTGATGTTACCATGCCCAAATTAACCAATATTTTTGTTAACCCTAATGCTAAGATAATTCGTGATGAAATGGTCACTGAAGGGGTAAGACAAATGGACATTGAAGTTACCGGTCTGATTTGTTATAGCGTTTGAGTTAATCGTGTGCAGAAAGCCCTGGAAGGGCTGCCTAGTGTAAAAAACGTTCAGTTCAATAAAGGTAATAGAGATGTTTTAACCGTTCAGTATGAGGGAGATTATCCAAAAGGAGAATATTTCTCTAGCACTATCTTGGATCAGGTTGTTGCTCCTGGCCTGCGCCGGGTTCTTGATCGGACCGAACATTAGCATTGCTGTTGGTATTTCCAAGCAGTCGCCATGTCTGGAGAAGAGTTCCCTCTAATGCCAAGGAAGCAACTTCTGAGCTGGATCCGATAAAACGTCCAATTAATCCGCCCGTAGAGGACCCCATTTCTTCCCAAAGACATGCTAGGTTGTTAGTGTTCTTGATGTCTTTGATTTCAATTTCAATACATCCACTGTCGGGTAATGAATTATAAAGTTCTTCCATGGCTTTTGTGATTTGTGATTTATCACTATAGGTAATTTTATGTTTAGGCATAATTTATCTCCTTATCTTTTGGGGTTCGTTCTAGTTTTATACTGCCCTAGCATAGTTTATTTTTTCCAGGGAATAATTACTAAATGAAAAGACAATTCGCAAGCGACACATGGGAGGTGGATTATGGAAGCCAATAAATTCAGCAGGGTGCCAAAACATATTGGAATAATTCCTGATGGAAATCGGCGATGGGCTCTATCGCAAGGTCTCAAAAAAGAAGACGGTTATGTAAATGGAGTAGAGCCTGGGGTTCAACTATACATGGCTGCATCGGACTTGGGAGTGGAGGAAATGTCTTTTTACGGATTCACCCAAGATAATACCAAAAGGCCATCGGAACAGACTAAAGCTTTTCAACGGGCATGTGTAGCTGCGGTAAATTCCTTAACAAACTTAGATGCATCTATTTTAGTGGTAGGGGATTATTCTTCTCCGCTATTTCCTAAGGAACTGGAATATTTTAATCAAAGACGTACTTTTGGCAAAGGGCTTATGCGCATTAATTTTCTCATAAATTACGGTTGGCAGTGGGATTTGCGCAGTATAGCTGACCAAGACGGTACCAAACTGCCAGCAGGCAACAAAATATATAATATTTTAGCTTCTAGGGACATCTCAAGAATAGACCTAATAATTCGTTGGGGCGGGCGTCGGCGCCTGAGCGGGTTCCTGCCGGTTCAATCGGTCTATGCGGATTTTTATATTGTGGATGACTATTGGCCGGATTTTAAGGATGAGCATTTTTACGAAGCACTTGAGTGGTATCAAACACAAGATGTAACTCTTGGGGGCTAATTTACTAAGCATCTGAAAAGGTGCTTCTTTTATGCCTTTTTGGTTGTTCCAAGAGGTAGAACTTTTAAGAAAAATTTTACTATTTTATTTAAAGGCTTGACACACCCAGATCAATATTCTAAAATTTTAAATAGCACGGTAGGATTAACATAAAAAAATATCTGTAGGATGGCAGAATGGTAGTGGGGAAAATGGCTAGTAGACACCCACTTGGGGTGTTTTTTTGTTGCCCTTCCGACCTGACTGTCCAAAATGGAGGGAGAAAAAAGCAATGAAAAAATTAACTGCATTATTAATCATCATGGTACTTGGTTTGGCGCTGTTAGCTGTTGGCTGTGGCGGCGGGGACGAAGAAGCCGTTAAACTTGGCATTATTCAGATAGTGGAACACCCGGCCCTAGATGCTTCAAGACAAGGGTTTCTGGAGGTGCTGGAGGAGAATGGCTATGTAGATGGTGATAACCTAGTTGTAGATTATAAAAATGCACAGGGCGACCAGTCTACATTGAAAACCATTGCACAAAAATTTGCTACTGATCAAGTGGATATGGTGCTGGCAATCGCAACCCCATCTGCCCAAACTATGGCTGGCGAGACCCAGGACATTCCTATTCTAATTACGGCAGTAACAGACCCGGTAGCGGCTAATCTGGTAGAAAGTAATGAGAAACCCGGCACAAATGTGACCGGCACTACTGATATGACACCTATAAAAGAGCAGTTTGAATTCTTACAAAAAATTGCTCCTGATACCAAAACGGTTGGGATAATCTATAATTCTAGTGAAGTGAATTCTGAAGTGCAGGCAAACATTGCCAAAGAAGTAGCTCCTGGTTTAGGCTTAGAGTTAGTAGAAGCGACAGTAACTAATAGTGCTGAGGTTATGCAGGTTACCCAGTCTTTAGTTGGGAAAGTAGACGCCTTCTACGTACCGACAGACAATACTATTGCGTCCTCGATTGCAAGTGTAGTGACAGTGGCTGAGGAGAACAAAATACCTCTAATCGTTAGCGAAAAAGGTATGGTTGAGGGTGGCGCTATTGGTACGATCGGTATTGATTACTATAAGCTTGGGCGTCAAACCGGGGAAATGGCTCTTAGAGTAATCAAGGGTGATGACCCTGCAAGTATGCCGATAGAGAGTATTAAAGATATAGATATTGTTATAAACCCAGCTGCGGCTGAAAGAATGGGCGTAGAAATACCCCAAGAGATCATTGATCAAGCAAAAGAAGTTATTGAATAAAATATAGAGATTGAAAGAAGTGGGTGGCAGCAGCATGTATCTCAACATCTTACTAGGATCGGTAGAACAAGGGCTGTTATATTCTATAATGGTCTTAGGAGTATATTTAACATTTAGAGTGCTTGACTATGCAGATTTAACTGTGGACGGCAGCTTCCCTTTGGGAGCTGCTGTTGCTGCTATCCTTATTGTTAGCGGCCATAACCCGTTGTTTGCTACGCTGTCCGCTATTGCTGCCGGCGCAGTGGCGGGTATGATAACAGGGGCGCTGCATACTCAATTTAAAATTGCGCCGCTGTTATCCGGTATTCTAAGTATGATTGCACTATATTCCGTTAACCTGCGTGTAATGGGGCGAGCAAATATATCACTGCTGCGACAGAATACCGTTTATACTCAATTGGCTGGTCTGGGGCTTAGTGATTCATGGGTGGTTATTGCTGTTGGAGTTATTGCCGCCGTTGGTATGGTAGCAGTGCTGTGGTGGTTTTTAAATACGGAGCTGGGATTTGCCATGCGGGCAACCGGAGATAACGCTCAAATGATACGTAGTCTAGGAGTAAATACTAATGCAATGAAAATTATCGGGCTAAGTATAAGTAACGCAATGGTAGCCTTTTCGGGTGCATTGGTAACGCAATATCAAAGTTTTGCCGATGTAGGAATGGGTATCGGTATGATCGTTGTTGGTTTAGCTTCGGTAATAATCGGAGAAGTATTATTTGGTACTACAACAATATTTAGAACATTAGTTGCCGTTGCCATGGGATCTGTAGTTTACAGACTAGTAATTGCCATAGTGCTGCAGTTGGGGCTAAAACCTACGGATCTAAAGCTATTTACTGCGCTGATAGTAACTATTGCTCTGGCTTCGCCGATTATGAAAGGAAAGCTACAGGTTGCTTTGGGCAGAAGAAAGGATGGGCACAATGCTTAAAGTTAAAAGTGTTCATAAAACGTTTAATATAGGTAGTGTAAACGAAAAAACGGCTTTGGCGGGAGTAGATCTTCAGCTTAAGCCCGGTGACTTTGTGACAGTTATTGGTGGTAACGGGGCGGGCAAGTCAACGTTACTCAACGTAATTGCCGGAGTTTTTCATGTAGAAGCAGGAACTATTTGTTTAGACGGTACCATCCTTAACAATCAGGCGGAGCACCAGCGGGCTGGCTTTATGGGGAGAGTGTTTCAAGATCCCCTAATGGGAACTGCTGCTACTATGACTATTGAGGAAAACTTAGCCATGGCATTACGCCGAGGACAGAGGAGACGCTTGAGGCGGGGACTTAGTAGTAAGGAAAAGCATGTTTTTAAAGAGCAACTTGCCCAATTAGGACTTGGTTTGGAAGAGCGCCTAAGCAGTAAAGTGGGTCTGTTGTCTGGTGGACAACGCCAAGCTTTAACCTTGCTTATGGCTACTATCACAGAGCCAAAGTTATTGCTATTAGATGAACATACGGCTGCTTTAGACCCAAAAACTGCACAAAAAGTACTTCGATTGACTGATAAGATTATTGATGAACATTCCTTAACAACATTGATGGTTACTCACAACATGAAGGACGCTTTAAAGCATGGTAATCGAATAATTATGATGCATGACGGAAAAATAATTCTGGATTTAAAACAGGAAGAAAAACGACAGGCTAAAGTAGAAGATTTACTACAAATGTTTGAGCAGGCAAGCGGCGATGAAATTGCTAACGATAGACTTTTGCTTGCTAAATAAGGGACTTATGTGCCCTTGTCTGTTTATTTCCTTTATGTGAGTAGCTTCATATCTTAACTGTGTTTTTTATCACGGTCTCCGTTTCCGAGGATACGTATAATGGAGAAAATGGTTGTAGGGAGGAGGACAACAAATGGCCGGAAAAGACCAAGAATCTTGTGTAAAGTGTGACATGTGTGGTAGTGAAGTTAAATCAAATTTGAGCTGTACTATGATATTGAATAATGAAGATAGTGTTGAAGAAGCATGTTGGTGTGTCTGCTCAGATTGTGCCAGCAAATTTAAGACAGACGTCAAAGGTTTTTATGATGATTTGATAAAAGAAAAGAATGATAAATAACTTTTGGTCTGCCCTGGGAGTTCGGGGCAGATTTTTTTGATCTAATTTATCCCTCATTGAGACTTTTTTCATAACCTACTAGTGATTTTAATCACAGTTTTATAAGTTCAGTTTGTATATTATTAGTAGTGGAAAGACGGACTGACGTCTTCACATAAATCAACACAATTCCAAGGAGGTTTTTACAAATGAACAAAGAAAAATTAGACATGTTTTGTTACCAGTGCTCACAAACACCGACAGGCGGTTGTACCAAGGTTGGCGTATGCGGGAAGGATCCTGACATAGCAAGCTTGCAGGATACAATTATGTTTGGGCTCAAGGGTGTGGCAGCATATGCATTCCACGCAAGAGAACTAGGTTATAAAGACGATGAAGTAGACGGAATTACCCATGAAGCACTTTTTAGTACATTGACCAACACAAACTTTAACATGGGTGACACCGTTAATATGGCCTTAAAGGTAGGAACAGCTACTGTTAAGGTGATGGATCTGCTGGATAAGGCACATACCGATAGTCTGGGCATACCTGAACCTGTTACAGTTTCACAGGATAAAGTTGAAGGTAAAAGTATTTTAGTCACCGGTCACGACCTTTATGCACTAGAAGAATTACTGAAACAAAGCGAAGGTAAGGGCATTAACGTTTATACCCACTCCGAAATGCTTCCGGCCCACGGTTACCCGGAATTGAAGAAATATCAGCACCTTAAAGGAAATGTTGGTGGTTCATGGGTTAAGCAAAGAAAACTCTTTGAAGAATTTCCTGGAGCTGTTTTAGGAACTACAAACTGCGTATTACCGGTTAGGGAAAGCAGTACCTATGGAGATCGTTTCTTTACCTACGGCATTGCTGGGTTAGAAGGGGTCCAAAAAATAGAGAGTAATGACTTTAGTGCGGTAATTGAAAAGGCCTTATCATTACCTGATGCAAACGTAGAGTCTACCAAGACACTTACTACCGGTTTCCACCATGAAAACGTACTACCATTGGCAGGTAAGATTGTTGAGGCTGTAAAAGCCGGAAAAATTAAGCGTTTCTTTGTTATTGCAGGCTGCGATACTCCTTTGAAGAGTCATGACTACTACAGAGAACTGGCTCTGGCCGTACCAAAAGATTGCGTAATATTAACAACGTCTTGTGGTAAATTTAGATTTAATGATATCGATTTTGGCGATATTGATGGTATTCCCCGCTTTATTGACTTAGGCCAGTGCAACAACTCCGGTTCGGCGGTAAAAATCGCCCTGGCGTTGGCTGAAGCGTTTGATTGCGGCGTCAATGACTTACCGTTAAGTATAGTACTATCTTGGTTTGAGCAAAAGGCTATTTCAATTCTACTAGGTCTATTTAGCTTAGGCGTGCAAAACGTTTATGTTGGACCTAAAGCGCCTGAGTTTTTAACTGGCAACGTAGTGGGTGTGCTGCAAGAGAACTTTAACCTGCAGTTAATCAGTGGAAATGCGGAAGAAGATATCAAAAAAATGTTAGGTTAAAAAGTATTTTGTTCCATTAATATAGAGTTCCATCCCCCCTAAAAAGGCTGCCGGCCCAATTGTCGGTGGCCTTTTATATATTATTTAAACTCTTGTTTCAGTCCTATATTTATATCATGGCCGACGGTAATGTGGCATTCCAAACAAGATTTATCTGTCCTTACTAAAAACTCCGATTCCAGCAAAGATTTTTATAATAAGTTTAGCCATAAGAAAACTCCTTATTTGGTTCATTAATTAACTACATATCATAACGCGTATTCAACAGATACTATTTAAAGATATTATTTTCAATAAAGTTGAAACATATTTACTAGAGGCAAAATAATTTATTAAATTATGACACTGGAACAAAGATTTAGTCGTTAATGTATTATTTACGCCTGCTGCCATAAACTTTGCAGTCTCCTTAAATTGTTTGTGGGGAACCTAAATTACAAGGAAGTAATTTTGGGAGGCTCTTAAAAGTGGGAAGAAAAAAACTTTTGCTAACAATCGTAATATCAGGATTTTTGTTAGTGGTTTTGTCTGTAGGCGTCATAGAATTTACTTCGCAACCACGTTTTTGTTATAACTGTCATGAAATGGGCGAGTTATATAATGCATGGGAACAGGGAAAACATCAAGATGTATCATGCCTTAAATGTCATGCGGAGCCAGGTGTGGCGGGCTTGGTGAGGACAAAGGCCAAGGGATTACGGGAGGTTTATGTACATTTTACCAATCCTCAGATTGAGCCAGAAGAAAAGGCGGATACATGGGAGTTTTCGCAGCGTTGTTTAGTTTGTCATGATGATATCCAAGCCCCTGGCGGACCCCACAACGCAAAACATTTTGAAATGGAATTTGTGTGTGTTAAGTGTCACAGCGGAGTAGCCCATGATCCAGAATATGAAAGTCCTTCGGCAGAAGTTTGTGCTCAATGTCATGGCAAGTAAAAAACCCTCTAGTAATGAGGGTTTGATTTTTTCTTCTAAAAGTTCTCTAGTAACCGCAGTACCTCCGGGTGATTGTCGAATAATTTTACTAACGCAGCGATGCGTTCCATAGTGTGATTACTAATGTTATGTTCTATTTTTTCCGTATCTTCTAATATTCCCTCGGTAACACCGATATGCTTGAGAAAGCTTTCGATGGTATTATGTCGTTTGAGCAAAAAACTACCCATTTCATTTCCTTTTTCCGTCAGTTTAATGATACTGTATTTCTCATACTTTAGAAAATCTGCTTCAGTTAGTTTCTGAACCATTTTGCTTGCCGATGAAGGCTGAACGTTTACAGCTGACGCCAATTCGTTTATGCGTGTATAACCTTCATCTTGAGAAAGACGGTAAATCATTTCTAGGTAGTCTTCCATACTGGCTGTAAGTTCCCGTTTATACTCTTTAATTGTATATCCTCGGAAGGTATAGAACTCTTTTTTCTTTGACATACGGACACTCCTGCCTGGTCTATATTTCATTCTTATTCATTTAAGTGATTGATAAGTACAGTAAACCTGCTTTAAGAGAGAGTCATCCAGCAATATATATCTTCGTAATATGGGGCTAAAGAAAAATTTGGCAATTTTAAAGGAAAACCCTTGAACTATGATGAAATTTAACTGTAGAAACTATTGGAGCAGGTGAGATTATGGAACAGGAA
>JADQBR010000121.1 GCA_016278515.1 Bacillota bacterium | reverse complement strand
TTTTATTATACCACGAAACGCCAGTAATACCAATAGATTTAAGCTTTATTGACGATTTATTTTTCAATGATACACTACACTAGGATGGTAACTCTATCATTAGAAGAAGGGTATAAGCAGGTGGAACAAGGAACTAGTCAAATCGTAGTTACGGGAGAAGCATTCCAAACTATAGATTTTGAAATATCCCAAATGGTTGACAAAATAGACAATGTAACTACTAACCTTAAAGGAACTGCTGAAAGTACGGATCAGATAAATAATGTCATTCAACAAATCGCGTCCATAGCCCAAGAAAACTCAGCAAATGTGGAAGAAACCGCAGCATCAGTGCAGCAGCAGTACAGTTCCATGGACAGTATTACACAAAACGCGGTGTCCCTATCAACCTTAGCCGCGGATTTAAAAAATTTGGTGGCGAAATTTAAATTTTAAGATTTAGTCCTCCACACGTTGTGGGGGACTTTTATTTTCCCAACAAGCCTGTCTGCTCTCAAATTTATCTCCTCAAGAAAGTTTATCTGACCTTAACTGACCTATTGACCTTTCCTGACTTTCATTGTAAAATATAGGTAGGTTAGTTTTGACCTATATTGACATTTAAGACAAGAACCTTTGGAAATCAATTGTACTGGTTTTCTAAAAGACAAAAAATTTACTAAGGAGGTGTCCGGTAGATGAGTATAAAATATCAGGATTATTACAAGATTATGGGTGTATCGAGGAACGCTAGCGAAAAAGAACTACAGAGCGCGTACCGTGAAGGTGCCCGTAAATACCACCCTGATGTCAACAAAGACCCGGGCGCAGAAGATAAATTTAAGCAACTGAATGAAGCATACGAGGTGCTAAAAGATCCGGATAAAAGGAAACAATATGACCAGTTAGGAGAAAACTGGCAGTCTGGTCAGAACTTTAATGCTCAAACTGACCGGAACCAAGGTTATCACCAAGCTCATGGCGACAGCGGTGGTTTTTACTCCCAGCCCGGAAATGACAGCAGAGATTTTAGTGATTTGTTTGAAGGAATCTTCGGTGGTACACAGGGTAGCACCGGTCACGCTAACAGCAGAGGTTGGGACCTACGCGGACAGGACCGCGAAGCAGAACTGACTATAAGTTTGGATGAAGCCTATCACGGAGCCACCAAGACTGTGGAACTGGAGGTGTTGGAAGCCCGACCAGATGGACGGATTGCTAGATCTACTAAGAAATATGACCTGAAAATACCCCATGGAACGCTGCCGGGAAACAGCATCCGCCTCAAAGGTCAGGGCAACCCCGGTGTAGGCGACGGTCTTGCAGGTGATTTGTACCTGAAGATCAACATTGCCCCTCATGACAAATTCATAATTTCGGGTAATGACCTGGAGGCTGACTTGAAGCTGTCTCCCTGGGAGGCAATGTTAGGAACTAAGGTAACCGTGCCCACCATGGACGGAAAAGCCCAGATGAATATCCCCCAAGGTACCCAACCTGGCCAGCGTTTCCGCCTAAAAGGCAAAGGAATGCCTGCCAAAAAGGGCCGGGGGGACCTATATTTTAAAGCAAAAGTGAAAATACCCAAGCATCTAAGCCAACATGAAAAAGACCTGGTAACGCAGTTATCCCGGCTTGCTTCTGCACCGGGAAAAGATAAAGCAGAGGCAGAAAGTGCCTAATAGATACCCTCTGCTCCGGTGTTAAGTCAAAATATAAAACGAAGCTTGCATCAGCGGGGTTTTATACCATCTGATGTTTAGCTAAGCTATTAGATAAATGTAGCAATAGCAAAAATTAAATCCTGTTTAAGGAGGTTGAAATTATGGAATTAAACAAATTTACCCAAAAATCAACGGAAGCAATAAATCAGGCGGAAAACAAGGCCCTGCGCAACGGCAACACAGAAATTGACCTTGAACACCTCCTGCTGGCACTGCTTGAACAACAGGAAGGTCTTATTCCCCACCTTTTTAATAAGATGGATATTTCTCTAGGCAGTTTCCAACAAGAAGTGGAAACACTGCTTCAGAAAAAACCTCAGGTTTCGGGGCCTGGGCGAGAATCAGGAAAAATTTATGTCAGCCAACCAGTCAATAATCTGCTGCTCAATGCTGAAGATGAGGCCAAGCGGTTGACAGACGAATATATTTCGGTAGAACACCTATTTTTAGCTCTAATCAAAGAGACACAGCATACTAACCTGAGAGAAATTTTTAGTGCCTTTGGTATTACCAGGGACCGGTTCCTCCAGGCCCTTACTAACGTACGAGGTAACCAACGTGTTACCAGCAGCAACCCTGAGACAACATATGAAGCTCTCACCAAGTATGGTCATGACCTTGTAAATGAAGCAAGAACCAACAAATTGGACCCGGTAATTGGGCGAGACGAAGAAATCCGCCACGTGGTGAGGATTTTGTCCCGTAAAACCAAAAATAATCCAGTGCTGATTGGTGAACCGGGAGTTGGCAAAACCGCTATTGTGGAGGGTCTGGCTCACCGTATTGTCAGGGGAGATGTGCCTGACAGCCTGCGGGATAAGAAAATATTTTCTCTGGACATGGGATCTCTAATAGCAGGGGCCAAGTTCCGTGGTGAATTTGAAGAAAGATTGAAGGCAGTGCTGCAGGAAGTAA
Organism: Bacillota bacterium; assembly: GCA_016278515.1. Lineage (GTDB taxonomy): Bacteria > Bacillota > JADQBR01 > JADQBR01 > JADQBR01 > JADQBR01. The sequence goes on along the minus strand of JADQBR010000121.1, from coordinate 20,472 downwards.
AAAACAGCAACGGAGAAATACTCCTGTTTATTGATGAGATCCACACTATTGTCGGTGCAGGCAAAACCGAAGGTTCTATGGACGCCGGCAATATGCTGAAACCTATGCTAGCCCGAGGTGAACTCCATTGCATTGGTGCGACAACATTGGATGAACACCGCAAATATATCGAAAAAGATGCCGCTTTAGAACGTCGCTTTCAGCCCGTAGTGGTGGAGGAACCTACAACAGAAGTTGCAATTTCTATTCTACGGGGCCTAAGAGAACGATTTGAAATATTTCACGGTGTAAAAATTCACGATAGTGCCCTCGTATCAGCTGCAGTACTATCCAGCCGTTACATTACCGACCGATATTTGCCGGATAAGGCAATTGACCTGGTAGATGAAGCATGCGCACTAATCAGGACTGAAATAGACTCCATGCCGGCTGAATTGGACCAAGTGTCCCGGCGGGTAATGCAGTTAGAAATTGAAGAAGCAGCTCTAAAGAAAGAGAAAGATCCAGCCAGCATTGAGCGGTTGGCAGCCCTGCAGAAAGAACTGGCAAATTTAAGCGAACAATTAAAAACTATGAAAGCCCAGTGGAAAAATGAAAAAGACGACCTACAGATTGTCCGGAAAAAACGAGAAGAAATTGAACAGGCTCACCGGGAAATAGAAAAAGCTGAACGAGAGTACGATCTTAACAAAGCTGCTGAGCTAAAATACGGTAAACTCCCAGCTCTAGAAAGGGAACTAAAGGAACTGGAAGAAAAACTAAACCAAAAACGCCAGGGTACTTCACTGCTGCGAGAAGAAGTCAGTGAAGAAGAGATTGCACGCATTATTTCACGCTGGACCGGTATCCCATTGGCTAAGCTAATGGAAGGCGAAAGAGAAAAACTACTAAAACTCGATAAAATCCTACATCAACGGGTAGTTGGCCAAGACGAAGCGGTTGACCGAGTAAGCGATGCCATCATCCGGGCCCGAGCAGGTATAAAGGATGTCCATCGGCCTATCGGCTCGTTTATCTTCCTGGGCCCAACCGGCGTAGGCAAGACAGAGTTGGCCAAGACTCTAGCTCAGAGCTTGTTTGATTCCGAAGAGAATATTATCCGTATCGATATGAGTGAATACATGGAAAGGCACGCCGTGTCCCGCCTAATCGGAGCGCCTCCCGGCTACGTGGGTTATGAAGAAGGTGGCCAGCTCACCGAGGCAGTGAGACGAAAGCCCTATTCTGTCATTCTGCTGGACGAAATTGAAAAGGCGCACAATGATGTTTTTAACGTACTGCTTCAGGTGCTTGATGATGGACGCATCACTGACTCCCATGGCCGAACTGTGGATTTTAAAAACACTATCATTATTATGACCTCCAACATCGGTTCCAATTTCCTGTTGGACGGCATCTCCAAAGATGGCACCTTAGATGAAGGAGTAAGAGATCAGGTAATGCGAGAACTACGAGGTCATTTCCGGCCTGAATTTCTCAATAGAGTGGATGAAATTGTTCTTTTCAAGCCGCTGACCGCCAACGAGATTAGTGAGATTGTCGAACTTCTATTAAACGAACTAAGAAAAAGACTGGCAGACCGGCGCCTCACTCTAAACTTAACTGATGAAGCAAAACAATACATTGCCCGGGAAGGTTACGACCCGGTATACGGCGCTCGACCGTTAAAGCGTTTCCTCCAGCGCCAGTTGGAAACCAAGATAGGCCGCGCCATAATAGGCGGAGAGATATTTGATGGTGCCCAACTTTCCATTGATTATCAAGGTGACGAACTGAAACTCCATGTAAAGAACCCGGTTAGCTAGGAATAACTTAGAATAACTAGCCCCTGACCTTTTAAAAAGTCAGGGGCTAGTTTTCTACGTATTTGTCTAGGGGCAACTAATTAGTAACATACAGACCATACAATCCCACCTGACGCATGTAGGTCCTTACTAAAAACCCAATTCCTCACCTACAACTAACACCTTAATATTGGTTGCTGAAGGCCGTTTCTTAATAACGGAGTAAATATTACAAATTCTTGTTTTGCCCTTACAGTCCTCACAAGTACCGGTTGTAGCGCAGGGGTTAGAAATATTCAACCTTTTATTATTTTTAGGTGCAGCTTCAAAACGTATTCGCTGCAAAGCAGCCTCCACATTCTCCACAATTTTGTTTATACCAGCTACAACGACAACCTGCTTTGGACCAAATGTCATAGCTGCAACTCTGTTACCGGTACCGTCAATATTTACCAAGTGGCCATCCAGAGTTAATCCGTTGGTACTACATAAAAACAGATCACAAGTCAGTTGTTTCCGACGTATTTCTAATTTCACCTCTGGCTCTAAACCGGGTACGTTATGATTTAATACCTCTGCTCCTTTTCCAGCAGCTTTCTCTGGTATATTTAAATCTTGCAGGGTCGCTGATCCGCCAATCCCAACAGACATCCCAGCAGAAATTAGCTCGTCAATTGCCTCAACCACAGCTTCAGAGCTACTGTAATATTCGGCCTCAAACCCATTTTTCCTTAATGCTTTAATAACTCTTTCGGCAAGTTGTTCCTTATGCCATTGATGCACACTCACTTTACATCCCATCCTTTGCTTTTATTTTATGACAAACAAACTTTTGTAAATTATACCATATTAAGGTCACTCTAACTTGCCTTATCTGTTACATTATTGTGTCCTCTGTTCAATCTCTTCAATTAAAAGAGACAGTTCAGTCCATCGTTCCATAGATTGATCCAGTTCTTCATCCACCTGCTGCTGTTCTTTATATAGTTCCTGAGCACGTTCATAATCACTTCCTGCCAGGAAAATGTCTGCCTGTAATTGGTTTTTACGCTGCTCCAAAGAAAAAATCTTATCCTCAATTTCATCCCATTCCCGCTGTTCCTTGTACGATAGCTTTCTCGGTCGTTCTTTATTAAGATAAGTCGGCACGCTTTTCTTTTGGTCCTTTTTATTAGCCAACTTTTCTTCTTTTTCCTGCTTTCGTAACTCTAAATACTCTGTGTAATTGCCTTCAAACTGGCTAATGACACCACCGTTTTCAAAAGCAATCAAATGATCTACCACTCGATCCAGGAAGAAACGATCATGAGATACTGTAATCACAACACCGGGAAATTGCTCCAGGTAATCTTCCAAAACTGATAAAGTTTCTGTATCCAAGTCGTTAGTAGGCTCATCCAAAAATAAAACATTAGGCTGTTCCATCAGTATCCGCAAGAGATATAAGCGCCGCCGCTCTCCACCGGACAGTTTTTGAATATAGGCCCACTGCTGACTGCGGGGAAATAAGAATCTCTCCAACATCTGTTCGGCTGTTACCCACTGACCGTCCGCCGTTTTGACATTGTCCGCCCCTTCTCTAATATATTCAATAACCCTTAGATCAAGATCCATATCTACGTAGTCCTGGGTATAATAGCCAACTTTTACTGTCTGGCCAACTTCAACAACACCGGCATCCGGTTCAATAAAACCAGCCATTATATTTAGCAACGTTGTTTTGCCGGCTCCATTAGGTCCGATAATGCCTAATCTCTCAGACGGTCCGATCTGATAACTAAAATCATTAATCAACTTTTTATCACCAAACTCTTTCGCTATCCCCTCTAGTTCCACCACTTTCTTTCCTAAACGCTCGGAACCAATAGCAAATTCCAGTTTCTCCTTGTACATGTCCACTTCTTTTTCCTGTAATTGATGCACTTGTTGTACGCGTGCTTTTTGCTTGGTAGACCTAGCCTTAGCTCCCCGCCTAAGCCACGCTAATTCTTTGCGAAGAAGATTTTGTCTCTTTTTTTCAGCAGTTATCGTTTGCTCTTCTCGCTGGGCTTTGCCGGCAAGATAAGCTTCATAGTTTCCCTCATAGCCGTAGAGCTTGCCTTGATCCAACTCCAGTATCCTATTAGTCACTCTATTTAAAAAATAGCGATCGTGAGTTATAACCAATAGAGAGCCTTGATACTGTGTTAAAAACCGCTCCAACCATTCAATAATCTCATTATCCAGATGGTTAGTCGGTTCGTCCAACACCAGCAAGTCTGCAGGTTGAACCAATGCCTTGGCGATAGCGACCCTTTTCTTCTGGCCCTCGGACAATTCTTTCACAGGCTGACTAAAGTTTTCAATACCCAAACGAGTCAAGATTGTTTTAGCCACACTACTGGCGTCCCAAGCATTCAGGCGATCCATTTTCTGCTGCATAAAAGATAACTCATTCTGTTTGCCCGTATCATTAGGATCATTCTCCAGTTCATTAGCTGCCTGCTCATAATCTCTCAATACTTTCATCAAAGGATTCTCCCCATAATAGATCTGGTCAAGAACTGTCAATTCGCTGTCCAACATGGGATGCTGCGGTAAATATTCAATCTGGAATCTATTGGCATGTGTGACCTTCCCTTTTTCCGCAGTCTCAATACCGACAATTATCTTTAATAAAGTTGACTTGCCGGTCCCGTTGACCCCAATCAAGCCAATCCGCTGTTTGTCAGCAATTGTAAAAGAGATATCATCAAATAAGACCTTTTCACCATATGCCTTTGTTAGATTTTCTACTGATAAAATACTCATAATATAACCCTCTTTAAATTTCTTAATGTTAGCTCAAAGTTCATTATAGTCCATAATGGGCATAAATAAAACTGCTATTGTCCAGTCAAGCGTATTACAGGGTCTAACATGTAGACCCACCTAATCCGAAATTGACAACATAAAATATCAGTAGTATACTACATACTAGCTAAGGAGGACGGTACTGTGATTAAACGCATAACATTAAAAAAACAAGCTTATGACTATCTAAAAAATGCAATTTTAAATGATGAATTTAAACTAGACATCATTTATTCAGAACAATACTTTGCTGACCTCCTAAATATTTCACGTACACCTGTAAGAGAATCTATTCTCCACCTTGAACAGGAAGGGTTCGTAAATATCTTGCCAAACAGGGGCATCTCAATTAAACAGCTATCAGAATCCGAAATTAAACAAATGTTTCAGCTTAGAACTGCAATAGGAGGGTACTGCTGCAAATTTGCGGCAGAAAATATTAAAACCGAAAAAGGTATTGACCTTCTTAAAACCCTCGAACAGCATATTGAAGAAGAAAAAAAAATATTTTTTGCCCATGGTAAACCTATTCAATATATGGAACAGGATACAAGTTTTCACCTTAGCGTTGTCCAATTCACTGAAAATAATCAGCTTATTGAAATAATGAACAACTTACGTTCAAGAATCAACCAAATTGGTATTAAAACATTTTATAAGGAAGGCCGTATGGAAAATACTTTTAAAGAACATCAGGCAATCTTTCACTTCATTAGAAATGGCGATGGAATAAACGCTTATAATGCAGCGCAAAATCACTTTAACAATGCGCAAGAATGTATCCTTTCTAGCAGCACTCTAAAGTTGTAAGTATTTTTTACTGTATATCGTAGTATGCTACGCACTAGCTTCTTATGTCAGCTTGCATTCACTTTTGTATACGCACTTCCTGTTTCACACGCATTTTAGAAACTTTTTTCAAACAAAAATATTTTAAAAGAAAGTAGGGATATTTTATGAAAATTACTGCAATTGAAACCGTCCAACTTCCGCAGCACCCGCGTCATCTTTGGGTACTAGTACATACCGATGAAGGTCTTACTGGTATAGGTGAAGGAACAGACAAACCTGAACTCACGAAAACAGCGATACATAATTTCTGTGCAGAAGTCATTCTCGGCAAAGACCCTTTAAGAAATGAACAACTATGGCAAGTAATGTATAACAGTGCAAACTACACAGGTTATACCGGAGCTGAGATGAGAGCTATTGGTATGATAGATATGGCCCTTTGGGACATAAAAGGCAAAGCAGCTAATATGCCTGTTTACAACCTTCTTGGCGGAAAAAATCAGGAAAGTTTGAAAGTCTATAACACATGTATCAGTTACGGAGATATCCGTGACCGTGAGCTTTTCCTAAATGATGCAGGCGAGCTTGCCCAGTCACTTCTTGATGAAGGCATTACAGCAATGAAAATATGGCCTCTTGACGCTTTAAGTGAAAGATATAACGGTCAATATATCTCCCGCGACGCTATCAAAAAAGGTCTTGAGCCTTTCAAAAAAATCCGTGATACTGTCGGCAGCAAAATGGAAATTGCATTCGAAGGACATTCCTGTTGGAACGTTCCTATGGCAATACGGGTGGCTCAGGAACTTGAGCAGTATGATCCTATATGGTTTGAAGATCCAATTCTTGTTGATAATGTTGGAAGCTACAAATATCTTCGTGAAAACATTAACCTTCCTATACTTGCAAGCGAGCGTCTTGTAACAAAATTCCAATTTCGTTCGCTTCTTGAACAAAATGCTTGTGATATAGTAATGTTTGATGTAAGTTACTCTGGCGGTATTACAGAGTGTAAAAAAATTGCCGGAATGGCTGATGCTTACCATCTGCCTGTTTCTACCCATAATTGTGGCAGCCCAGTATTGACAATGGTTTGCGCTCATCTTCTTGCAAGCTGTCCAAATGCAACACTTATTGAGACAGTGCGTTCACTATACAAAACATTCAGCGATACCATCACAGATGTTAAGGTTGACATCCGTGATGGCCACCTATATTTAAGCGATAAGCCTGGTCTTGGAATCAATATGAGAGAAGATGTTCTTAACCATAAAGATACAATCCGTGTTCGTACGGAGGCTACTAAAAATGACCAGATGTTTGCTGTAGTCGGCGATCCATGGGCTCAGTCCCCTGGCGATGATAAAGCCGGCAAGATCAGCATTAAAATAGACTAATTGATATTTTCAACATAACTACACCTTACCCTTTCTTTCAAAAACAGACAGCTCACAAGAAATAAGCGTATGCATAATTTCTCATGAGCTGTTGCCCTTTTATTAGATAGCTTGACGAAAGATTAAGATCGCCCCATTAATTTCTATTCTACATTATTGGAAACACAACAAATATAAGAACTGTCCACAATGCATGAGAAATAACTAAAGGGACAATTGTCTCCATCTTTTGATACATAAATCCCCAGAAGAGCCCTGCAATTAAAGCAGCCATCGTCAGCATAAAGTTTCCAGAGATAACATGCACCCCTCCGTAAATAAATGCGCCAATTAGCCAGCCAGGAATTTTTCCTTTCTTTTGCTCGGCCCAGCGTTGTAAAAAACCTCTCCAAAATATTTCTTCTGCCGGACTTGTCACAAATAGAAGGATGAAAGTAATAAACCAAAGTTCACTTTCTGAGCGTATCTCATAAATATTCCCAACCTGATGTGGCGCAAAGTTAAACATTAGGCCTGCCAAAAAATTACCTAACCAAAAAATACCATATAGGGCAAAGGCAGACACAACACCAATAAGAATATTTTTCGCAGTAATCTCCTCTTTTTTAAAAGACTTGCCGCCAAAGATGATTCCTAGAGTTGCTAAAATGGTCGACGCGAACGCCATTGAATACCAAAAGTTAATCAACTTTAATCCGAAAGTGATAAACCAAAAAATAGCTGCTAAAACAATGGTAAAAATAGCTTGTTGATTTTGTATTTCTCTCCTTACGTCCAAAAGAACTGCCTCCTAAATTAAGTTCCCAAGAGCAACACCTAAAATATATAACAAACCAAATTTCAGATCCATTTCAGCTGCTTTTCCCTCGAGCTTGTTCAAATGCTCTCGATTACCAGCCATTCCTTCTTTTGCATGCTTCATCATCTTAATCGCTACCGGCGCAACAATAAGAATGGTTAAACTAGGCCATATGCTTATTACTCTAAATAAAGATAATAAAAACGTAGCAATAAAGGCAGCAGCATAGATGAAATAATAAATTTTAAGTCCTAATCTCTTTCCTGTAACAACAGGAAGTGTTTTGATCCCAGCATCTTTATCAAAATCTATGTCTCTCAAATCATTAGAGTGAAGGATTCCCGCCACTAAGAAACCTACTGGAATGGATATCAATACTGCTGACCAATCATGAAGGCCTGTCTGGAGAAAGTATGGACCCCAGACCATTAATGGTCCCATTAATAAGAAAACAATAAAGGTTGCTATCCCTTTATATTTATACGATATACCACCTGTGTAACCATAGCCTCCAGCAATACCTATCAGACCAACAATGAAAATTGGCCAACCACGTAAATAAAAGAAATAAAGACCGATTAGAAAAGCAACTAAAAAGGATAGTAAGCCTATAACAAGAAAAGATTTTGGTTTCATCCATCCGTAAACCAGTGCTGGGTTCATACCAGCTTCCGTTTCAGTGGTGTCTACCCCATTGATATAATCATAGTATGTGTTTGTTAAATTGGTTCCGGCATGAATGGCAATGCCGCCTATTAGTGTGAAGAGGAATAGCCAAGCATTAAAATACCCCCTAGACCAAGCCCATACAGTTCCTAAGATGACTGGTACAACTGTGGCGGTAAAAGACCAAGCCCGAAAAATGATAATCCACTTCATAATCTTTGATGACGGTTCTGTCATTATCTTCCTCTCCTATCTCCGTTTTGTAAATACTTTATCTACCAAAGATTATACCACTCAATGCCTATTCAGTAAATTAGAGTAACCCATGGGTTACTCTAATTTTTTGGAAATAAATAACGTCAGTAGGTATGCTGAAGTCTTTCCACTCCCTGTTTCAAAAGCTAACTGCACCCATTGGCAGTCGAAGAAAAGCCCTCCTCCCCTGCTAATTTAATCCAGGGTAGCTATTGCAGGATTCGCATTGGTTGTAACGAATAAGTATCTTAAATACAGAAATCAGGAGAAGGCTAGAAAACCAAAAATTAGATCCACAAAATGGCCCAAGCATACTGATTCCTAATACTGGAGGCTTGCTCTATGAACAATATCCGCTCAACCCGGAACGACTTTGTCAAAGGCTCCAACGAACAGCCTCAACAAAACCACAAAGTCATTTTAGATTCCTGGAAAAGATGTCAAAAACTGCAGGTTGACCCCTTTCTGAGCGCTGCACCTATTAAAAGAAATGGTCTAAGTCTACTGCAGCATCTTGAGAGTCAAAAAATCTTTATAGAGGTATCCCGCCCCATGATGCAAGCTTTAATTCAGTTTGTTTATGACTCGGGGTTTGCCATTGCCCTGGCGGATAAAGAAGGAATGCTACTGGAGGTAATGGGACGAAATTATGTCAAGGCCCAGTTGGCAGAAAGCAATTTCTGCCAGGGCGCTGATTTCAGTGAGGCCAGCTTTGGTACCGGCGGCATCGGCACCAGTCTTGCAACGGGTGAACCCGTGCAGGTGTTTGCCAATGAACATTTCTGCAGCGGCGCTCACCGATGGACCTGTTCGGCTGCACCTATTTACGACCCCAACGGCAATCTTGTTGGGGCGTTGGATATGGTAGGTCCTAGCGAAATGGTGCACCCCCATACGCTGGGCATGGTTTTAGGTGCTGCCAAGGCTATAGAAAATCAGCTTAAAACCAGAAAAGCCTGGCAAAAAGCTGAATTAGCGGATAAATATAAAGATACAATTATTGAATCAATGTCTGAGGCGCTGATTGCGGTGGATCAAGAAGGAACCATCACCCATATTAACCAAGCGGCAGTGAACATTTTCAAACTGCCCAAGGATAAACTTGTACACAATAATGTACACCTTGCATTTGGGGAACGCAACAGGGAACTGCTAAAAGCAATGTTTGCAAGAAAGCTCCCAACAGATAGAGAAATTAATATTGTCACTGCAGCTGGTAAAGTAGGGTGTACGGTATCCGTACGTAGAATTACCAACGGCGAGGGTCTAGTCATCCTGCTTAGCGAAGTAACCAGAGCAAGAAAGTTAGCCAACCGTATGACCGGAGCTACCGCCAAGCTGGGATTTCATGACATAATCGGCAAGAATAAGCACCTACAGGACGCCATCCGCTTATCCCAAGCAGCCGCGCAAACCTCATCATCAGTGCTTCTATTGGGGGAAAGCGGTACTGGCAAGGATGTTTTTGCTCAAGCTATCCATAATGGCAGTAGCAGGCACAAAGGCCCCTTCGTAGCCATTAATTGCGGCGCCATACCACGGGAACTGATCAGCAGTGAACTTTTTGGCTATACCGAGGGATCTTTTACCGGAGCTAAAAAGGGTGGCAATCCCGGCAAGTTCGAGTTGGCAGAAAGCGGTACCATTTTCTTGGATGAAATTGGTGAAGTGCCGCTGGATTTGCAAACTATGTTATTGCGGGTCCTGGAAGAAAAGGCTTTAACCCGCATTGGCGGGTGCCAAATAACACCGATTGACGTCCGGATAATAGCGGCCACCAACAAAGACCTACGGGAGGAAGTGGAATCAGGACGATTTAGACACGACCTGTATTACCGTTTAAATGTCCTAACTGTGAAACTGCCGCCTTTAAGGAAGCGTACCGATGACATTCCCTTGTTGATTGATGCTTTATTAAACAAAATTAACAGTGTACACAGCAAACACCCCAGGCATATTACAGAAGAAGTGATTAAATACTTTCAATCGTACCCCTGGCCCGGTAATGTGAGAGAACTGCAAAACATACTGGAGCGGATTGTAGCAGTCCATCAAGAAGGTGTTATCACTAAAGATATGCTGCCAGAAGAATTGAGCGGCACCTTAGTCCAAAGTAGTCCGGGAGTGCCTGTGGAAGACTACGAAAAGGAAATCATCATCAGGTTGATGAAAACTCATAAGGGTAACATTAGCAGAATAGCCAGTGAGTTAGGAGTAGCCCGAACTACCTTGTACAGGAAACTAAAGAAGTACGGAATAAAATGAAAAAATGTTAAGAAAAAGGGTGCTAGTCCTTAAGTAAAGGCAATCACCCTTTTTCTTAACTCGAGCATTATTCCCCTTTAAAATTGGGTTTTCTCTTCTCCAGAAAGGCGAGAGCCCCCTCCTTTTGGTCCTCAGTAGCAAACAATCCGCCAAATAATCGAGCCTCCAAGTCCTGTCCTTCCGCCAAGGTTTCCGTCACACCCTCGACAACTGCTTGCTTGGCCGCTTTCATGGCCAACGGCCCCTTTGTAGCAATTATTTCCGCCATTTTGCGTGCCGCTTCTAAAGCCTGTCCTTGGGGAACGACCTTTTCCACCATGCCAATTTCCAAAGCAGCCTCAGCAGTGATTGCTTCCCCGGTAAAAATTAGTTCTTTTGCTTTTCCAATACCTACCAGTCGGGGTAGGCGCTGGGTTCCGCCGTAGCCGGGAATAATACCTAAGTTAATCTCCGGCTGCCCCAGTAGGACATTTTCAGCGGAAATGCGAATGTCACAGGCCAAAGCCAACTCGCAGCCGCCGCCTAAAGCGAATCCGTTAATTGCGGCGATAACCGGCATGGGCAAGTTGTCAACAGCATCAAACACGCTCTGCCCCCCGCTTGATAAGTCCTGGGCAGTTTTTTCATCCAGACTGGGAAACTGGGAAATATCCGCTCCGGCAACAAAAGCCTTGTCACCTGCACCGGTAATAATTACCGCCCTGGCCCCTTCCGCTTCAATCTCGAAAACAGTTTCCCTCAACTCTACCATAACCTGTGCGTTTAACGCATTGACAGGAGGATTATTAATAGTAACCTCCGCTACATCATTTTTTAGTTGATAGGACACTAACTTTCCCATAATAACACCTCGTAATCTAAGATATCAATATTGATGAAAACCTTTCCCCGTCTTACGACCTAATTGGCCCGCACGTACCATCTTTCTTAATAAAGGGCACGGCCTATACTTATCTTCACCTAATTCTTCATGTAATACTTCCATCACAGCCAGGCAAACGTCCAGCCCGATTAAATCAGCCAGTGCAAGCGGCCCGATTGGATGGTTGGCGCCCAGCTTCATGGCCGCATCAATTTCCTTCGGCTTTGACACACCTTCCATCACAAGATAAGCTGCTTCATTCATCATGGGCACCAGAATGCGGTTAACCACAAAGCCCGGCGCTTCATTAACGGCTACAGGCTGCTTACCCATTGCCTTGGCGACTGTTTCCACGGCATTATATGTTTTCTCCGAGGTGGCCACACCCTTAATAACTTCCACCAGCTGCATCACAGCTACCGGGTTAAAAAAATGCATGCCGATTACTTTATCCGGTCTCCCAGTAGCTACAGCCAATTCAGTAATACTTAAGCTGGAAGTATTGGAAGCAAAAACTGCACCCTCCTGCAAAGTTTTGTCCAGCTCTTGAAAAACCTTTTTCTTGATTGCCATATTTTCAACAATTGCTTCAATGGCTAAATCAGCATCTTTTGCCCCGGTTAAATCCACAATGCCCTTGATACGGCTCTGAAGCTCAACCTTATCTTCTTCATTTATTTTTCCCTTGTTGAGCAGCCAATTCAGGTTTTTGTCAATTGTTTCCATCCCTTTCTCCACCAGCCCATCTTCTATATCCCGCAGATAGACCTGATAGCCTGCTTGAGCAGCCGCCTGTGCAATGCCGCTACCCATTGTTCCGGCGCCAATTACCAATATTTTTTTCATCAAATCCCTCCCTCTTTCCTTCCTTCCTTCCTTCCTTCCTAATTTACCATTTCTATCACTGCTGCCATAGCGGGCCCGCCACCTACGCAAAGGGAGGCCACGCCGTAACGACCACCCCGACGCTTCATTTCATTTAGCAGGGTTACCATTATTCGGATACCGGTGCAGCCTACTGGATGGCCCAGAGCTATGCCTGAACCATTGGCATTAACCTTACCCATGTCGAGTTTTAACTCCCTGTTGCATGCCAAAAATTGGGCTGCAAATGCTTCGTTAATTTCATAGTAGTCAATATCCTTTGGCTCCAATGCGGCAAACTTTAGCGCCTTGGGAATAGCATAGGCCGGCCCAATTCCCATCACTTCAGGTTCAACACCATAACCAGCGGTGGAAGCTATCCGTGCCAAAGGTTTTATCCCTAATTCCTTGGCCTTATCCTCAGCCATCAGTACTACTGCTGCCGCCCCGTCATTAATACCCGAAGCATTGCCAGCAGTGACAGTACCGTCCTTTTTAAAAGCAGGCCGCAGCTGAGCAAGCTTCTCCGGAGAGATGTTCTCCCGTGGGTGTTCATCTGTATCAACGGTATAGGACTTTTTCTTGCTCTTCACCTCTACAGGAACAATCTCATCCTGAAATTTCCCAGATTTAATTGCACCGACTGCGCGAGTGTGGCTGAGATAGGCCAATTCATCCTGTTCCTCTCTGGATATATTATAGTGTTCAGCTAGGTTTTCTGCCGTAATACCCATATGATAACCATGAAAGGCATCATTAAGCGCATCAAGGAGTAAATGGTCTTCCAACGTACCAGGGCCCATCCGGTACCCCTGCCGGGCATTAAGCAGTAAATACGGCGCCCGCGACATACTCTCTATGCCCAAAGCCACGGAAGTATCAACCTTACCCAACATAATCTGCTGGGCGGCCACTTCCATTGCCCGCAGGGCTGAGCCGCACTGCTGGTCTAAAGTCATCGCCCCAGCGCTAACGTGAATGCCTACACCCAACTGTACCTGGCGAGCAGGGTTGCCCTTGGCCCCAGCTTTATAGACCATCCCACCGACCACGTCCTCCACCTGTTCCGGCTTGACACCGCTTTCCGCCAGCGCCGCGTTAACTGCAGCAATCCCCAGATCAACTGCGGTTACATCTTTTAAGGAACCCATGAAATCACCAACAGGCGTTCTCTTGGCTCCTACAATTACCACATTTCGCATTCCCAATCCCCCATTAATCATAAATTAGCTGTCCTCTAAAAGCCCCTGCAGCTTGCTGGAAATTTCAGCCACCAGAGTATCTTTACTGACATTGCGACCGTCCACAGTGTACCCTGCTGTAGCAATAACAGAGCTAAAACCCGACGGCCTGGCAGCACAATCAACTGGGCAGCCGCTGATTACCAGCAGAACACCCGCACCTTCTTCAGAAGCGCCGCTAATAAACCGGACATGAGGCAGCTTTCCTTTTACCTGTTCAAGAATTACCGGACCCTGCAAATGCGGATTGCAATGCCCGCAGTATTTTACGGTAACGGTTTTCATAATAATTTCTTTACCTCTACATTAACCTTTCTTGGAAACCTTGGCCAGATCCTTTGCCAGCTGTTTCTTATGCTCAAGATTTCCCTGACGGAGTATCATCACCCGCTGGGCCTGAGGAGAGCCTGCACCATGCATACTTTCCGCCAAGGCCGTACCGCCGGTCATGTTTTCAAGCAGGCGGAGGATTCTAATACGGTCCTCGGTAGGCACCCCTTCCACTCCCTTGAGATATTTTTTCACATACTTGCCGATTTTTTCGTCTTTTAGATCCTGTTCCGACGGCAGTGTAGCAAGAATACCACCAGCAATGTCATGGCTGATCCTGCTTATTTCATAGATAAACCGGGTAACATTCTGCTTGACAGTATTGGCAAGCAGCGGGTCCACAAAGCAGGCACCTGAGGGTGTTTTTCGTCCCTCGCTTGAGCAGGCCAGAGAGCCGGAAAAGAGGGTTTCAGTAAGATGGATCATTTCCGTTATCTTATCCCTGATGTGGGAAGCCTGAGTAACGCCATTATAATCGGCAATTGTGGCCGTAGCACCAATAATCACATCTGCCACACCACCCTTGCAACCGCCGTAATTCTGACGGTGGTAGGAGGCAAACCTCTCAACCAGCAGTCCGGCAAATTGCCATTCGCCACACATAAACACCTGTTCCCACGGCACAAAAACGTTTTCCAGAACTGTTAAGGCCTCTCCGCCAACAATACCGTAAGTAGCGTTGCCCTGGTCGATTTCACCATATTTCCTGTCATCATTGGTCTGGCGTCCGAAAATGTGAATGACTCCCGGGGCATCTACGGGTACAGCACAAGCTAGGGCATAACCCTTATCCTCTTCCTTCATGGCCGCCGTGGGCATGATTAACATGTCATGAGAGTTAACTATCCCGGTCATATGAGCTTTAGCGCCATTTATGATGATTCCTTTATCGTTTTTTTCCACAACACGTACATACATATCCGGGTCTTTCTGCTGACTGGGCCTCAAGCCCCTGTCACCTTTTACATCTGTCATGGCACCGGCAACCATGATATCATTTTCCTGCACATGTTTTAGATACTCAACAAAACGCTGATGGTAGTCAGTACCCAATTCCTGGTCCATCTCGTAGGTTACCGAATAGGTGGCATTAATGGCATCAAAACCAACACACCGCTGAAAACAGCTACCTGTACGCTGAGCAATCATGCGCAGCATTTTTACCTTTTTTATCAGATCCTCGGTATTTTGATGAATGTGTGTGAAACGGTTAATCTTTTTGCCGGTAAGATGGGAAGTCGCCGTTACCAAGTCCTCTGCAACTGGGTCATGGGCCAACTCGTAAGTTAATGCCGCCGAGTTAACATGTGGTTGAAACAACGGATTATCCACCAGATCGTCTACCAATTTTCCAAAAGCATAAACCTGGGTATTAAGCGACCTTAAACTGTCTTTGTACTCCATTCCTGTCTTCATTATGTGCACCCCTTTTCTCGTTTTTCAAGTTTTAATAGCAAATTTAATGCCAAGTAACTCCCCAGCTAAAAATGTGAAATTCCCCAAGGTCCTCAGGTTCAGCTGCAGCGCCGTATCACTAAAATTGTGATACAGTAAGAATTGAAAAGAAATGCTTGCTAATTTTCCTGTATCATTTTATTACGCAAGATACCAATCCCTTCGATTTCCACTTCCACCACATCACCATTTTTTAACCAGGGTGGATTGTCCATGCCCAAGGCCACACCCGATGGTGTACCTGTGCTAATGATATCCCCCGGCTCCAGAGTCATGGTGCGGGAGAGAAAGGACAAAATTTGGGAAATGTTAAAAATGAGCTGCTCTGTATTGGAGTTTTGGCGCAATTCACCATTAACCTTACAAGAAATGCCCAAGCTACCGGGGTCAGTTATTTCATCAGCTGTTACTAGTACCGGACCCATGGGCGCAAATGTATCAATAGTTTTCCCTCTGGTCCACTGTCCACCCCCGCCAAACTGCAAGTCTCTGGCGCTAACATCATTGCATGCCGTATAGCCAAAGACATAATCCAAAGCGTCTTCTTCAGAAACATCCTTGGCAAGTTTGCCAATCACAAATGCCAGTTCCGCCTCGTAATCACAGCGGGAGGTTTCCCGAGTGATAACCACCTTTTCCCCAGAACCTACCAAGGAATTGGCAAATTTAGTGAATAAAATAGGACTGTCAGGCAGGGCAATGCCCGCTTCCTCTGCATGGTCTCTGTAGTTTAGCCCAATAAAAATCAGCTTTCCCGGGTTTAAGACCGGTGCCTTCAACTGTATTTCAGTCAGAGGATAGAAATTGTCCGCGTGTTCCACTTTATCTTCAATATCCTCTTTGTTAGTCTGGTAACGCTGGATTACGTCCTTCATATCCTGATAATCCGTTAGCACAACAACCTTATTGTCCCCGACTACCACACCAACTTTTAGTTCCTGCTGCAAGTTTACAAAAGTGCAAAATCTCAAGTACTTTTACCTCCTTAGGTAAAATTTCATTTAATCCATAAATGCGCCGCCGTTTACGTCCAAGATCTCCCCTGTAATATGATGGGCCTTGGCGCTACTTAAGAATAGAATCGATTGGGCTACGTCCTCAGCACTACCAAAACTACCAAGTAGAGTGGATTGGGACAATTTATCCCGAATACCGGTTTCCCAATCTTTCGTCATATTTGTTTCAATCGGCCCGGGAGCCACAGCGTTAACGCGAATACCATAAGGTGCTGCATATTTCGCAGCAGACATAGTTAGACAGCTAACAGCGGCTTTACTTGCCGAGTAATGGGCACCGACGACTAGTCCGCCTACTTTGCCAGCGATGGAACTTAAGTTAACTATACTTCCTTTAATGCCAGCAGCAGACATCTGTTTAATGGCCTGCTGGCAGCATAGGAAAGTGCCGAGCAAATTTACCTCAAGCACTTTATTCCACTCTTCCGGTGTTATTTCGCCAAAAGGGGTTACTGGACAAATACCGGCGCTGTTAACCAGCACATCAATCCTCCCGTGCTTGACTAATATTTCATCAAAAATCTTTACAACATTATTTCCATTGCTAACGTCCATAAATATAGCCTGTCCTTGGACCCCTAGATTTTTAATTTCCTGTACAACTGCTTCCATTTTTTTTTCATCAACGTCACTGATAATTACTGCTTCAGCGCCCTGATTGGCAAATAGCAAAGCTGTCGCCCTGCCGATCCCGGAAGCACCGCCTGTAATCAGGGCAATTGTCCCCTTTGCTTCCATGCCCATCCACCAACTTCCTTTTTTTAGTTCTATCGAGCTTCCAATTCTCCGCTTTTGTACGCACAACCGTCCCCATGTCTCCGCTTATTCATAATTCGCGCTGAAGTACTAATGCCATTAATCTTCCAGGTACTCTGGTCTAAAATCAGTATATTCTATATCGGGAATTTTACCAGTTTTTAGTGCCAATTGGGCCTTAGTTACCATTTTCCTCACTGTTTCGATGGTGACATCTCTTCCTCCCATACCCGCAATACAACTGAGTACAGGCGGGGCTTCCTTGTTGGCAAAGGCACTTTTTACATCCGTAGCCAAAGGACCGCCCTGCCCAACGGACATACTTTTATCCATCACCGCAACGACACGTGCATTCTTAACTGCCTGGGCAATCTTTTCACCCGGAAACGGCCGATATGATCTGACCTTAACAATACCTACCTTAACTCCTTCTGTCCTCAATGTATCCACCGCATCTTTAAAAGTCCCTATCACCGAACCCATGGCTACCAAAACCACTTCCGCATCATCGCATTTATATTCATCAATCAATCCACCATAATACTGGTCAAATATTTTTTGATAATCATTTGCAATTACTTCTATCTTGCTCTTAGCCCTTTCCATGGCAAAATGCTGCATCAGGCGAAATTCCTGCACCTGTTCGTCGGCATAGGCGCCATAGGTAAGGGGGTTCTTCGGATCCAAACGATATTTGGGTACAAAATTCGGCAAAAAGCTATCAACTAATTTCTGGTCTTCCAGTTTGATTGGTTCGTATGAATGGGTAAGAATCCAACCATCCATACATACCATTACCGGGAGGAGAATATCATGGTCTTCAGCCAGTTTGAATGCCTGGATATGTGTTGCATAAGCTTCCTGACTGTTTTCAACGTGCAGTTGAATGACCCCGGTATCCCGCAAAGCCATAGTATCCTGATGATCCGGTTGAATGGTAATGGGAGCGGAAACGGTCCTATTTACCCCTGTCAAAACCACCGGCAGTCTTGTCCCCGCCATGGCATAAAGGACTTCAATCATTAAAAGCAATCCTTGGGATGAAGACGCTGTGTAGGAACGAACACCTGTTGCACTAGATCCGTAGACAGCGGATGCAGCGGAGAACTCAGAATCAACCCGAATATATTTGGCGTCTAACTGTCCATCAGCCACCATCTTGGATAATTCTTCAACAATATGCGTCTGCGGGCTAATAGGAAACGCGGAAATCACTTTAGGTCTACAAACCTTTATTGCTTCAGCAACGGCCATTGAACCTTCCATTACAGATACACTCATATTAATTCCTCTCTTCCTCCATTTCTATTGCTTGTTTCGGACATTCGTTAGCACATATTCCGCATCCCTTGCAATAGTCATAGTCAATAACCGCTTTTTTGTTTTCAAGGACGATGCAGCTATCCGGACAGAACAATTCACAAATACCACACCCATTACATTTGTCCGTCACTTGCGGTCGTAAGGTTCGCCAATCTCCCGTCTTGTTTAAACGGGATTTCCCTGCCTCGCATACGGAACCTACTCTTAGCATGTATACTCCTCACTTTCTTATTGAGTTATTGAGCTAGATACCAAAATGTTCAATATTTGCATTGCATATTGCCTGTAATTCCTTAATTACTTCGTCTCTTTCTTGTTCCTTGAACAAGTGTTTAAACCGGCTTTGAACTTTAAGGTATTCTTCAATCGGCTTTTTCTCAGCTGCCTTTTTCACTTTTACTGGCTGGCCTTTTTCCATCTCATAAATTGGTACTAAACCAGTTTCCACCGCTAATTTACCTACTTGAATGGTTTTGCTGGCGTCAAAGCCCCAGCCAATGCAGCAGGGAGTGTGTACCTGAATATATTTAGGCCCGTATATTTCATTAGCCTTTTTCACTTTACGCATTAAATCCTGGGGATATGCTATAGAGGCTGTTGCCACATATTCTGCATCATGTGCCCAGACAATCCCGGGAACATCTTTCTTGTACTCAATCTTTCCGTAAGATTTCTTGCCGCTGGGTGTAGTAGTGGTGGCTGCTGCGTGGGGAGTAGATCCGCTTCTTTGTACGCCTGTGTTCATATATGCTTCATTATCGTAACAAATATAGGTAACATTGTCTTTTCTCTCAAGCATTCCAGACAGGGCGCCCATGCCTATATCAAAGGTACCCCCGTCGCCGCTGATTACTACCAAATTAACATCTTTTTCGCCTTGTACGTCTAAAGCAGCCCGAACTCCCGAAGCAACAGCACCGGAGTTCTCAAACAATGAATGCATCCAAGGTACTTCCCAACTGGATTGGTCATAGGGAGACGTAAAAGTTTCCACACATCCAGTTGCAGAAACAGCAATGGTGTTTCTGCCGAGGGGACGCAATATCTGTCTGAGGGCAACAGCTGCGCCGCACCCGGGACAAGCCCGGTGTCCCGGCGCCAACAAATTAATTCTTTCTTGTGATGCCATACGTCCAATTCCTCCTATATTAACCTAAATATCAGTTAATGTTTTAATTACTTATATCGTGACCAAATACCGCTTTTTAGTTATTAGCAAGCGCATATTCATAGGCAGTTTGAGCAGCAAAAACATTTTTCTCAGCCAATTCGCCACTGAATTTTTGGGCAACTGCATCTATGATGGATTGGATGCTGAATTCCCCCGTAATGGCAGCAAAAGCTCCCATGATAGCAGTATTCATAATTGGCAGTCCCAATGTCTCCAGCGCTATCTTCTTAGCAGGAACAGTCTTTACATTAAGTCCCTTAGGGAAGCCAAGGTCTGCGGCACTCTTCTCGCTATTAACAATAATCAATCCGCCCTGCTTAAGCCCCTGAGCCACATCCACCAATTCTATTAAAGTAGTGTCTTTAACAATTACGTAATCCGGATTGTAAATCTTGCAGCGAATACGAATGGGGTTGTCGCTAATTCTTACAAAAGACTGGACTGGCGCCCCCCTTCTTTCACCTCCGCCTCCCAAATAAGGGAAAGCCTGACTGTACTTGCCGCCTTCATAGGCAGCAATACCAAGTAGTTCCGCGGTCACTACCGAACCCTGACCGCCTCTGCCATGGATTCTAATTTCCTTCATATGTTTCACCTCCTTAAATGATTATAGTCTCTCGGAATTCTCCGAGTTCGATGGGACAATGCTTTGCCTGACCCACCT
>JADQBR010000076.1 GCA_016278515.1 Bacillota bacterium | reverse complement strand
CCCTTGGTGTGCCAAATAATTTTTCGCAGCCAGTCATATCAAGAAACTGTTCATCGATAGAGTAGGGAAGAATACGATCGGTGAATTCGTAAAAAATATCGGTAATCTTCAGAGAAACATCAATATACGTTTGCATGTGAGGCCTGACAAAAATAACACTTGGGCATAGTATTTGGCATTTCCAGGCCGGCATTCCTGTTTTGATGCCATGGGCTTTGGCTTCTCGGGAGGCGGCAAGTGTTATTCCATGGCGAAGCTTGGGGTCACCGCATACCACGACCGGTTTCCCCTTCAGTTCCGGGTTTCTAGCCATCTCAACGCTAGCATAAAAAGATTCCATATCGGCAAGTAAAATAATTTTTCCCATGTAGATCCCACCATAACGAATTTGTGTTTACTCTATGCGCGAGCAGATTGATACAGAACATATGTTCTATTAAAAGATACCACGGCTGACCCTAATAGTCAATCACGTGGCTATGGTAAGTATTGGTATAATTATAGTGTTCCGTGTTTGTTTTGGAGTTTGAATAATGTATGTCAAGATTGCAGCTTTGTTCTAAAGGAAGATAGAAATGTTTACTAAAACCCAAACGCACGGGCATAGTGAATATCTCTTTATTTGTCTTTAATTGTGTTTGGATAGAATATACCGTAATGCTGATTTAACTGCTACTCCTTCACTAAATATTATTTTTTAATTATGTTAATAGATATCTATCATGCCGCCGATGCCTAATGAGTTTTTTATTTCCATCTTTAAAATTAAACTGTGACTGAAACGTGCAACTTGGAATTTGCCACTTTAAGCAATGACCACAAATGAGAATTGTAATAACTACCTCTTTAGTTATCTGTAATAAAAGGTATAATTTGAGTATGCTTTTCTACTAAAGAGGTGTGATTTATGACCGGCCAGTTAATTTTTCTAGATACTGCTAAAGAATTAAAACATCTAAGAAATTCAGACCCCAAGATGGGGAAACTCATAGACTTAATTGGTGATTACACTCTAAGTTTAAGAACAGATTTTTATAGGTCTTTAATTCGAACTATTATTGGTCAACAGCTATCATTTAAAGCTGCCAGAACTATCTGGGGGCGACTTGAAAGGGAATTGGGTGAAGTTTCGCCGGAACATGTTCTAGTTATACCTGATGAGAAACTAAGGTCAATTGGATTATCCAGGCAAAAAATTACGTATGCAAAGCATTTGTCAGATATGGTGTTAAACGGTGAAATAGACTTAGACACTATGAATAACCTTTCCGATGAGGAAGTAATGGGGTCACTAATAAAGGTTAAAGGGATAGGTAGATGGTCAGCGGAAATGTTTATGATATTTTCACTTGGACGGCTAGATATTTTGTCAGTAGATGACGTAGGTCTTAAAAGAGCGATCCAATGGCTCTATGAACTATCGGAACAACCAAATAAAGAAAGAATGCAAAAGATAGGGGAGGCGTGGCAGCCATACCGAACTATAGCCTCTCTTTACTTATGGGAAGTAGTAAATAAGGATCTACTGAAATCTTAATACGGGGAACCTCAAACTGCTAACACTCGCATGGCTCTAACAAGCCATGTTTTTTCTTTATCTGGCAGGTAATTAACTGCTATTTGACCAATAAGGTATTATGAAAAAAATTGTTGTTTTGGGGGAATGGATATGCGAAAAGTAAGTATAGCGGTTGTATGCCTATTAATAATAATGCTAGCTTTTTCAGGAGTAGCGCAGGCACAAGATATTAGTGTCGTAATAAATGGGTCAGAAAAGAACTTTACTCCAGCTCCGGTAATTAAGGATGGAAGTACTCTTGTACCTATGAGAGCATTTTTCGAAGCTCTTGGCTGTAATGTAGATTGGGACAATCAAACAAGAACTGCTATTGGCTCCAGAAATGGAATTAAAGTGGAATTACCCATAGGAAGCACTTCAGCTTTTGTAAATGGGCAGCCAAAGACGTTGGCTGTAAAAGCACAACTCATTGATAACAGTACCTTTATTCCGTTAAGATTTGTAGGGGAAGCATTAGGAGACTTAGTAGAGTGGGAAGGTAGCACAAGCACTATTACAATTACTTCAGAGGTTGTTACTGCAATAGCGAAAGAGCCTGGTAAACAAATGACTATCCATTTTATTGATGTTGGACAGGCAGACAGTATATTTATCGACTTTGGCGATTATGATATATTGATTGATGCTGGAAATAATGCTGATGGACCGAAAGTAGTTAACTACCTAAAAAGTTTAGATACAGATGATATAGAGCTTATGGTTGCTACACACCCACACGAGGATCATCTGGGTGGCCTAGATGATGTTTTAGCAGCGTTTGAAGTTGAAAAGATAATTGATTCCGGCAAAGCCCATACAACAAAGACATATGAAGATTACTATAACGCCGCAACAAGCGAGCCAGGCGCAAAGTTTATTGAGGATAAAGACATGGAATTTGATATGGATGACGGAGCAGTTTTTAAGATTATTGAAGCTGGGGATGATTTTGAAGACTTAAATGCAAATAGTGTTGTTACTATGCTAGATTATAATGATGTAGAAATATTATTTACCGGTGATTTAGACGCTGAGGGGGAAGCTCAAATACTAACCAAGGGAATAAATGCTGATGTATTAAAGGTCGGACATCATGGTTCAAGAACTGCCTCATCCAGTATATTTTTGAAGAATGTCAGCCCGGAATTTGCAATCATTAGTGCAGGAAAAGATAATTCCTATGGACATCCCCATGAAGAAGCGTTTGCGCGGCTTAGGGCATTTACAGATAAAATCTATGGTACATGGGAAGATGGAACAATTGTAGTAACTACGGACGGAACCAGTTATTTTGTTAATGCTGATACAAAGGTGAGCGTGGATGTACCTGATCAAGCAATCCAAGGCGGTGGCAATGTTAAGATAGTTTCTATTGATCTTGCTGAAGAGATTGTCACATTAAAAAATAATAGTAATCTGGACGTAAATTTGACGGGTTGGAAGTTAGTATCAGTTACAGGTAACCAGACTTTTGATTTCCCAAGTGATTATATACTAACAGCCGGTGCTACAGTTAACGTTCTTTCTGGCCGCGGTGCAATTGAAGGTATAAATTCTTTAAAATGGACTGGTAGTCACATTTGGAATAATGAGGGTGATTCCGGGAAGCTGGTTAATAGTAGTGGCGTGATAGTTTCCGAGTATCCATAAACAAGGTGGGGTGTCAATGGAAGAGATAAAAGAACTAAAGCAAAGAAGTCAGGCGCTATTTAGAGAAATACAGAAGTTACAAGAAAAAGTGAATGATACACAGGAGGAAAAAGTACGTGAGACTTTACTAAAGCAACTCAAAGACGTACAGTGGCAGCAGCTATTTTACGTAGAAAAGATATGGAATTTGGAAAATGAAAAAGGTAAGAAAGAAAATACTTAAAACAAAAATTGGGAAACTTATTTTTCAGTAAAGGTGGACTTATGGGTAGTTTCTGGAGTTAACCTGTTATTACTAGCGACCTAAATAATTTTGAAAAGAAACATCCACTAAAATACCATAACTTTATTTATCAAGACGTTTGATTCAAAAGGAGAGATTTTAGCTATGTGCGGACGCTATTCACTAACCATTCCCGGAGAAGCACTGGCGGAAATATTTGGTGTAAATAAGATAGAATTTTTTCCTAGATACAACATTGCTCCTGGACAAGATATTCCCGTAATTAGTTGTATTAACTAAGAAAAACATCTTACTATGATGCGATGGGGGTTAGTACCTAGTTGGGCAGATAAAGTTTCTATAGGATATAAGATGATTAATGCCAGGGCAGAGACTATCGACCAAAAGCCTTCTTTTCGACAGTCATTTCTTAGGCGTCGGTGTCTGATTCCTGCCGATGGGTATTATGAATGGGAAAAAGTAGGTAATGAAAAACTTCCCTCTCGGATTGCCTTACCCAACAGCGAAGTCTTTGCTTTCGCAGGTATTTGGGAGTATTGGGAAAAAGGCGATACTAAGCTATTTACTTACAGTATAATTACTGCCGAAGCTAGTGAAAGTGTTAAGCATATCCATCACAGAATGCCGGTTATATTGAGAGCGAACTTGCAGGAAGTATGGCTTCAGGGTACTTCTAAAGATCAGTTGAAAAATTTGCTTGCCCCGTATACTGGAGTAATAAATACGTATAGGGTGTCTAAAAAAATTTATTCGGCGGCTAATGATGAGCCAGTATGTATAGAACCTTTAAACTAAAATTAAATTTACTGAAGTTAGGGATAGTTAAGTGGAACTATAGTTGAAAAATTCATAACATAAACCGCGAACAGCGTGGCAGTCCATATACATGGCAGCTCCGCTGTTCTTTGTTAACGGAGAATACCATAATGTGAGGACTTCTACCGATAAGGATGATACAGCTAACGCTTTCATTTATTTCTTGATCTTGCATACAAAACAATCAAAACACAAATTCCGGCTCATATGAAGCCAAGGGCGAAAAAATTTTTCCTGGTAAGTTATCTGAAGGAAGGAAAATATTTTTCTTGGAAACTCTTGATTGCTTTCGCTTTGGCCAAGCAATTTAACTGCCCCCCTTTACTAAAGAAAAGTTTTTTTAAAAAAAAAGGGAGGTGCTGAAATGATTTAAAATATCTATTTTAAAAGCAGTGTCTGCGATTTAACTGCAGAGTTGTTTGAGGGAAAGTATTATACGAATAGGATTCTGTCTGAAGGGATAAGGTAGTTTCTGTAGAACAAGTTGGAAAGCAGTTGTGTTTTTGTCTTACTTAAATATAATACGAATTAATATGGATATAGAGAGGAGATTTACTATGCAGAAGGTTTGGAATAGATTAGAGAAGGAATTTACGGAATGGGATATTCATCATGTCGGCGGTGGTAATTTCGTGATAAGAAAGGACTTTGCGGCGAAAAATGGGAGTGCGGTTATGGTGGCTTTAACAGATACAGGCGCTTTTGCAATGAGAGATAAGGATAATAAGAAAGAGTTTATCAGTGTAAATGAATTTAACGAACACCCTGAAGTATACTGGGAAGAGGGGGCATACCACCTGGAAGTACAGATAATAAGAAATGATGAGAAATTATCTGTAACAGAAGAGGCTGAAATATTTAATAAAATTGAACTTGAAGAAATATTGGCTGCTGTACAAAAGATGGAGAATATTATTTGGGACAATTAAAAAATAATTGCTTATTAAAACTGCCTGAGAGATCAGGCAGTTTTTTTGCGAGGCATGTTGCGAGTTATTGTCCCAAACCTAAGCCCCTAATAATAGTGAAGAAATCTGTTGGAAATGGTAGAATGATATTAATGACGGTAAATGTTACCTCTAAATAGGTGAGAAAATGGTCTGGTTTTTGAGACCGTCTAGAAGTTAGGTAGTTATTGAAGGTAAAAGATCGTGCCTGCCGGGGGCTAGATAAGTGCTTTTGCGGCGATATGTTAGTATGGTTAGTATGAAGTCAGTTGGGTAAGAAGTGCGGTTTTCCAGATCTTAATCAACCAATATATGTATTGTAAGTAATACTTGCACTTTTTCTTTCCGGATTAGCTTCTTATGTAAAAAAAGGAAATTTGCTAGAAATCGTAGAATTGTTTTATTTGAATCCAAAAGCATCTAAGGGGAAAGAGGTCTTAAAATGATTGAAGTAGTTGATTTATTCGCGGGGGCGGGAGGTCTTTCGCAGGGTTTATTACAAGTTAACGTCGAGAAGCCAAGCTTCAAAATAATTGCGGCTGTGGAAGTCGACGAAGCTGCCAATCGGTCTCTTAGGGTACACTTGGAGGGACAAGACATCCCTGTCGATAAAGTATTAATACCACAAAATTTAGAATCTGAAACGGTAAAACAAAAGGTGATAGCACAAGGGCAGGGGGCTAGATTAATTGTCGGAGGCCCTCCCTGTCAGACCTTCAGTCTGGTAGGTCCAGCAAGGGTTGGTAGTAAAGAGTTGCGGCAAAAGCTTAAGAATGACCCTAGAAACAGATTATATAAACATTTCATGGATATTGTTAAAGGCATAAAGCCTGATTTTGTAGTTTTTGAGAATGTCGAAGGCATTATTTCAAAAGAGGATAAAGATGAGTTGAGTGGTAGAAGCAAAAAGGTTATTGAGTTTGTTACTGGTACATTAAAGGATTTGGGTTATGACCCCTCTGTCCAGGTTGGGACTAAAAAACAACAGTATTTGAAACTGAATGCAATGGATTATGGGGTGCCGCAGTCAAGGAAACGGGTGGTCATTATTGCAAATAGGCTCGGTATATGCAATCCCATTCCCAAACCAACCCATGGGCCAAGTACTAGAAAAAGATACAATACCGTTGCCTCATCAATAGGAAGTCTTCCAATTGTTCTTCCTCGAATAAATATGGTCAAGTTTGCTGATTTAAAGAAATTAGATATAATTGCCCAGTATCCTTCGGAATATCTTCGCTATTTCGTGCAATCTATAGAGGATTTAGCAGAAAGGTCCAAGGGAAAGGAACCAGAAGAACCGTTAAAAAAACTTCTTTCAAAGATTAAAAAGGGCTATCGTGATGATGTTGAAGCAACACGGGGTGATGGTATTTCCGGTCTTAAAAAATTTGCCGAGGTTTATAACGAAAATATTGGTGGACTTGACGGAAGGATGTACAATCAGGAGCAATTTCCTGCTCATCATATAGCACGGTCACATAACATAAGAGATGTTTGTATATTTTCCCGTTTGAAGCAAGGAGTAAGCTCTGCGCAATTCATGAGAGCTAATACAGAGGAATATGATCAATACTTGGCCAGAGTCTATCCTTATGAAAGAAAAAACCACCAAGATACTTACAGGAAGCAGGATTGGGAAAAACCTTCAACAACAATATTATCACATATGACTAAAGATGGGCTCAGGTTTATTCATCCAGAACAGCCTAGGGCCTTTACTCCTTGCGAAGCTGCCCTAATTCAGTCATTTTCTATGTCTTCTAAATTTGAAGGGACGCAAGGTCAAGTTTTCTGTCAGATAGGGAATGCTGTACCACCTCTGATGGCACGTGCAATAGGAGAGGCAATTTACTTTGCCCTAGAGAGGTATTATGCGAATCTAGATGATAAATTAGAAAAAACTAATTGAATGTGGTGGGTTTATATGTACAGAATCTTGTCACATCGAATAGATAAAGAATCAGGATATGACGATATTCCATTTCAGGTGTACCATTTTCCAAAGCGCTACCGAAATCAAATCTTTGCAAAATCCCATTTAGATTGTAAGCTACATTTATAGATAATATTTTCAAGGACTAGCCATTCAATAGCCAACGTGCTTTCGAATGGCTAGTCCTTTTCTTTATTGATTGAAGGCCGCGTCGTGATAATTGGTGTTTTGAGGCCTAACGTTATAAAAATCAAGGGGTTGGCGAGGTGAATTCGCATGTGTTTTTTTCGACTTTACTTATCTTGAATTTGGACAAATATTCGATGTCCGTTACTATCAACTTGCTCACTATATTGTATTATTGGAAGGGATTGTAAATGTTTCCGTAGAAAGTAACTCGTATATGTTTTATATAAGAGAAATTAGTCGGGGGAAAGCCTAATGATGACTCGAAGAAATCTTTTAAAAAAAATAAACGAGTGGGAAGAGAAATTTCAGAATTGCCAGTTCATTGGAGACATTTATCTTCAGGAGAGTGAGCTCACTTCGTTATCAAGGTCATTATTGAAGGCTAGAAAAGATGGAGCGATTAATAGAGGTCAGTATGCAAGTGCACTAACTGTACTGGGGGTGAACTGCGCCTATCATTACTATGATGATCAGGGTTTTTGGGTGCATTTTACCAACCTTTTTGGTATTAAAAACACGTCTGCCCAAACGGACTTGATTGGAAGTATGATTGAGAAAAAACTTGAAAACATCGGTATGCTAAGAGTTAAGCGCACAGGGCCATTTAGATTTGTGGGTACAATACTTGAACAATGTGGAGTATCCAGAAGGTATATCCCCTCATTTGCAAAGATTATCCGGGAACTAAAAAAAGATCGTGACTGGGACGTGCTGCTTGATATCGACCATCGGGAGTTTCAGCATGAGATAAGTGTGATGGGTTGTTCCCGTTACTTAAAAAACTATTTATTAGATGTTGAGGGGTGGAGATTTACAGGGCATGCGTGTCACCTTTTAAGTTGTCACGAACAGGGTATGATGACAATAGAAGATCTCAAGAGTATTCCAGGTTTCCAACCAGACTTCTGGGACGAATTCATGATGTGTTTTTACAACAGGGAACGGTCAGAGGGGGAAAAAGTGAGATTGAAAACATCCATCAGCCCATGGCTACAGTTTTTGCCTGATAGAAAATGTTTGGGTTTAGTATTCCCATCCCCAAAGTACGTTGATGGACTTATCTACCCTGAAGCTAACACAAGCTGGACATTCCCCCTAACCATTATTAAAAACGAGGACCTTTTAGTGGAGAGGTACTATGGAAAGCTACGGACTTCAACAAATGATGCTTATTGGGAAAGCCACGGTTGGCTCCCTGACGGCGAACCAGTCATTTTTGATCTGAGACAGGGCTTATTGGCTCGTGGAACAACGCTTTCTCCAGGGGCATATTACCTCTTAAGTCCTAAGGGATACGATATTCTCACAGAGGACATAACCATTAAATATGGGACTGTAAATTTGCCGGGATATTGGGAGTACAATGCGTATCAGGTGCAGCTAATTTCAAGTGATGTGATTCCAGGCTATGAAATAGAAGAGTTTGGGGCTATCTATGATTTGAGATGGGCTGAAGTGGATAACTTACTTGTTTATGCTTCATCTGGTATTGAGGTGTTTACAGGTAACCTTCCAGAAATTATTGTTAATGATATGTCTGCAATTCATGATAATAATATTGGCATGTTTTATCAGACTGATTTCGCTTCAGGCAGGGTAACTTCAGAGGCTGACCTTAGACGTTTCAGAGACCAATGCATATCCAGTGCTCCAGTCTCTGGGTGCATATGGTTGACAAGGCTTGGCAGGGATAGCCGTATGAATAGTCTCAGAGCGGCACCCAAACTTGATTTTATTCTCATGCCTGAGTTCAGTTTTAATTTTGAGGAAAGGTTATATGGTTTCAACGAGAAAGTGAACATTTCGATTGCGGGTTCAGGGTACAAATTTTTCTTGGACCAATTTCAAGCAGGGGAGAACCATTGGGTGATACCTGCTAAACATGATATGGCACAGGGAATACTTAAATACGGCGAGTTCTCAATGGATATCAACATTATCATTCGCAGGGCGAGACTTTTTAACAAGGAAGGTTCTCCAATAAGGTATCTTTCAAAGAAAGATCTAAAAGATTGTGGCGACTTTCTGGTATCAGGATATCCCGGTACATCTGGTGTAGTTTTAATTGAAAAGAGTAATGGCCCCGAGATACCGGTTAAATTCGATTTGAATGGAAATGCGGTTATCAAGGCCAACCGGCTATACGACGCGCTAAAAGAATCTAAAGTTAAAATAAGTGAAATTCATGTGAGATGTGAGGACAATACCATAGTAAGTACAGGTGCTATTATCTTTAATTTGGAATCCATAAAAAGTCAGGTTTATTCAGAACACCCCTGTAGCATTTCAGTACCATCAACAAGAAACTTCAATTTGGTAATCGGACTTGCAAGAACGTTATGTGAAGGTAAGGATAAGGAGATATTCATTAAAAGGCTTCCAGAATCACATAAAGAAATTTCCAGATGGCTAAAAGGGCTGATTGCGTGTTCAAGTGTCCTTGATAGTTCCAGAATAGAGGTTGGAGGAGACCGTATAGAAGGCTTTGAATTTGCTGAAGATCCGGAATTAAAGAATTTACTGAAGATTTTAAACCCCGAGAGCGTTATTTTAGGTGTAGACAGGGAGATTACTGAAGAAAATTTAAATGCATTGCCAAAGGTAGATAGATGGCAACAATTTTTTAGAGACCTTAAGTCAAATAGAAATCACGTTTTTAGGTCAATATTTTTGGAGTGGGCCGACGAAGTTGTAAACTTCAGAGTTCCGTTCCGCAGCAGGATTGCTTTGCAGAAAGGTGGCAATGCGTTGAGTTTGGTATGGAACAGATATTTAAATGGAACCAAGGCTAGTAATGTATTGGAAGTGTTATGTAATGTTGAGGGTCCGGAACTTGTGAGCAGTTTACGTAATGTTCTCAGCTTTATTCTTCTATTGAGGGAAGGTAGGTTTCAAACTGCAAATGATTTCTTGTTGCAGAAACCGCACGAAAGTTTAATCGCATTAAATACAAGGTTAGATGTCATCCTATCCTTGCTGAATGGAGGTATCCCGAGAGGTGTGAAAATCCAACCAGACCAACCCGATACATATACGGCATTGCCATTGCGGACTGAAGATCGGATACTTTTTCAGGTGGCCGGAGTAGCTTGCGATCAATCCAACAAGGTGATAAAGATTCATCGCGAGACGGGAGATTGGCTTTTATTGGTGTTGTTGGTGAGATTGGCGATCTCTGATAAGGATAGGATATATTTGCTTTCTAGGTTGACTAAAATGCGCCACAACCTTCCAAGTTCACCAGAATGGAATATTGGCGATGAAGTTAAGTATGACAAAGGAGGGAACAAAGTTGGAAAATAGGCCAAAAATTGAAGAACTGATTGAGAAATATAAGCGGAATAGCAAATTGAGTAGGGAGGATGGTCAACAGGCAGAAGAAATTGTGACTAAAATGTTGCTTTCGATTGATACTAGGCATCACGCATTTAATTACATGCTCGGGGTTCCTGCGAAAAATGCGTGCAACGCCTTCGTGTCTGCAATACAGGAAGAAGAGATAGATGGAATTGAGCTAATAAGAGGCTTGGTAGAAGCCAAGGAATTTGCTGGTACTGCTGGTGACTACAGAAAGTTGGAGCTATTGGAACGTTTTATCCCATTTTCTATGGAGGCTACATCTATCCTGCTTTCCGATATTGTAAAAAGTGCAGGCAAATTCGGCAGGACTAAGCCCAATTCACGTATTGTCTCTAAGCTTCATAAAAAATTGATGACAAACGACGCATTGATTGGATTACCAATTACTGAACTAAATTTTAGTCCAAAAGAAACGAATGGGCTGGGGTCAATTCTTATAATGGGGTTGATTAAGGGCAAAAAGGGTAAGTCACCTGATACCGAATGGATAAAAAGACATCTGAACTGGTTCAAGGGAGCCGAGACAAAGGTGGCGTTGGGTTCAGAGGTTATAGCCGAAATTGAAAAGGAAACTGTGAACTGGCCAGAAGATCTACAGCGGGAATGCTTAGACTTAGGCCTTACAAAAACTGTGACGACCATAATTGCTGATGAAGACAAAATTAAATATGATAATCTTTCTGGAAATGGTTTGGAGAAAGAGCCTGAGAAGGTAATGACCGATGGAGCCTCAATTGACATTGGTGTGTTTAGGCATCTCGAGGCTATCAAACAACATATTCAGATATTAGATCAACAAGTTCGGGAGAAAGACAAGAAGATATCAGAACTTATAGTTCAACAAGAGAGACTGAGAGTTGACAATAACAATTTGAATTTGGACTTGACCCGACTCAAGGAAAAATTTGGGCAACAGGAAGAACAAAAATTTTTGCTTGAGAAAAAATATGCCACAGCAAGCCAAGAGGCAGAAGAACTACGGGAAGAGATTAAAAACCTTAAAGACAACCAGAGTAAGGAGATTGGGCGCCTCATGATCCAACTTGATCAAGAGAGTGAATACAATTTGGAGGAGTTCAAAAACATGCTTTCGCAGACTTTGAAGATGCAATATGCTGAGTTTGAAGAAGTAAAGGATGAAGAGATGACTAAGAAGTTGGGGGATCATATGCGTTACTTGCTTTCTAAGACTTTTCGTTTACTCGAAAACAAGGGTGTAATTTTAAAAGAAGGTGAATAGTAAATGTATTTTGGAATAGACTTTGGAACAACAAATAGTGCGTGCATTGGCATCCAGGAAGGCCGTAGGAGTGGGGTTAAGTATACAGACGGCTACGCCAATCCGTTTCCCTCGCTCGTGATTATTGATAAGACAACTGGAAAGGTATATTGTGGCAGGGACGCTTGGAAGAACAGAGAGAAGTTGAGTGAGAGTTGTGAGGTAATTCCCTCTATAAAGACACATCTCGGTACAGATAAAACTTGGCTGGTTAATGGAAGAAACTGGACAGCGGAAATGGTGGCGGCAGAGGTGTTCTTAGGACTAAAACAGCGAGTGGAACAGAAAGATGCGACAAATAACCTTACCTCTGCAGTAGTTGCTACTCCTGTCGGTTTTTCAGCAAAAAAAAGAAAATCTCTCAGAAAAGCAGCTAAGATAGCCAATGTAAATATTAAAAACTTTATAAGTGAGCCCACTGCTGCGTTATTCAAGCATTATGATGACATTGGATTTCACTCAAAGATAGGAGTGTTTGATTGGGGTGGGGGTACCCTAGATGTTGCAATAATTGAGAACAGGAAAGGGAAAATCAAGGAACTTGCCACCGCCTCGTTGTACCTCGGCGGTGACAATATTGATAGGGACCTAGCCGAGTGGGTGCATAGTCAGGTTGCGGTTAAAAAGGCTGAGAAAACACCCTTTGATAGGATGTCTGCAGGTGCTCGTGACAAGTTGATAGCCAACTGTGAACAGGCAAAAAAGGATCTAACTTATGATGAACAGACAGAGATAAGAATCTGGAACTATGGTAATTTGGGTGAAGTTAATACTGTTTTGGATATTGATAAATTCAGAGCATTGGTTTCTTCAAAGGTTAAAGGTGTTGTTGAGTTTTTTCAGCAGACCGTTGAGCAGGCAGGCCTCAATTTTGAGGAATTAGGTTGCATATTGATGGTAGGCGGAAGTGTAAATTTGAGGCCTTTTGCTGAAAAGATAGATGAACTTTGGGGGGACAAGGCCTATTATCCACAAGATTCGGCATGGAGTGTGGCTCAAGGGGCGGCCAGTTTGAGCATAAGCCCCGGCAAATACGTTCTTGCTCAGTCAATAGTTGTGGTCATGTCTGATGGAAGCTTTTATCCATTGATAAATGAAGGCGACTCCTTCCATAAGGAACAGACATACACTCACGATTTTTCACTTGTTGAGGATTCTCCAACAGCAAACTTTATTTTTTCAGATGAGAAAAAGAATACTTTGGGTCATCTCCATGTGCCTGCATTTGGCTTTTTTAAGGAGAAGATTGTACTTAAAACTTCTATGACCGAAGATCTAACGGTACGTGTTGTTGCAAAAAGCAATAATCGGGATGAAATTACGAAAAGGCAATGGACTTATACAAATGTTCGTATGAACTATCAGTTGCCGGTGACAAAGATAGAGGTGGCTGAAGATGAGTGATTGTTCAAATGTTGAATGCACTAGTAATGTCTACGTAATTAAGAACGACCTAAAAACAGATAGGAACTTTCAGGCAAAGGTGCGGGGAAGGGAAAACATTCGTAAAATGCTGGTATGTCTTTCAGGTCAGTCATGGATAAAGGGCCATGTTAATGTTGATGATTATTTAGACTTGTATCTGACTGACCTTCAGAAAAAGGAATGGGACCAAGGTAAGCCTTGTGCTCACTCAATGTTGAAGTACAAGGAAAAACAATGGGGGTTGATCAAAACATCTGAGGGTCTCAAGCTGGGGTGCCGATGTTATTTGACGGAGTGTCCACAGTTTACAGGTTGCCGAAAAGACTATGCTAATAGTACCAAATGCCTAAGACCGGGAGAAGGTGCCATTAAAAGGGAGAGAGACCCTAGCATAGATATTCCCCATCCAGAGGAGACAATAGAGGACGAAAAAGAACAGCGAGGACAGGAATCTGATGAGATACGCCAGACTTTAGTTGATTTTGAATCGGAACCAGACGATTTTGAGGGTGTAATTAATTCGTGGTCCCCTGACGTAACAGAAACTGGCCAAAAAGCAATTATTACGGCTTCTACCGAAGAAAAAATTCTTGTTCAGGCTGGCCCGGGAACCGGTAAGACATATTCCTTACTGAAAAAATTGGAGTACATGGTAGATGAACAAAGATTAATTGAGGCTGACAATATACTGGTGCTATGCTTTACTAGGGCTGCTGTACAGGAAATCAGGGAACGTTTTCAAAAGGGCGTTGAAGAAGGTAAATATTCGGATGACCTCTCGCGCCTTGAAATTAGAACATTTGATTCTTTTGCTACTAGGATACTTATTGCTCGTGAGAATGACCTAGCGGGCAAGGGGTATGACGAGCGGATAGAAATGGCCATCAAGGAACTTCAGAAAGATCCAGATATTTTAATGGATATGGGGCATCTGATAGTGGACGAGATACAGGACCTTGTTGGTGTGAGGGCTCGTTTTGTTGAAAGCTTGCTCTGCAATCAACCAGAACATTGTGGGTTTACTCTCCTCGGAGATTCTCTGCAGGGAATTTATGACTATCAGGTAAGGGATTGCCTTAAGGAGCGAAGTGCAAGGGAATTGCTTCAATGGGTTAAGTCCCATTTTTTAGGGACAATCAGGGAGATTAAATTAACAGGCAACTATCGACAGAGAAACAAACTGAATCAATTATCACAGCGTGCACGAATAAAGCTTGAGACTGGCGAAGACCAGGGCTTTAAAGATTTTTTGTTATCCATAGATAATATTCCTTCTGTTGGTAAGGATTATAATTTCCTGCTTCCTCTTTCCCTAGAGGAAAAAATAGGGGTGCTTTGTCGAACTAACGGTGAGGCGTTGAAATTATCCGGCTTTCTTAGACAGAGGGGGATAAATCATTTGCTTGTAAATCAGAGGGGGGATGCTTACTTACCAACTTGGGTAGGAAAGATACTCTCATCGGATGCGACAAGCATAACAAGAGCGCAGTTGGTTGAGATGCTTGTCGACAATGTCTTCTGGACAGAGGAGCTAAAGAATAGCCTTTACGGCGTTTTCCATTTAATGGGTCAACAGAAATCAGACCGCGTACTAGACCTTCATATCTTGAAAAGACAGATGGCTTCTGGTGCTCGTCTGCCGGATGAGTTTTATGAATATGGGTACGATGGTAATTTGTTTGTAAGTACAATTCATCGGGCTAAGGGTAGAGAGTTTGATAGAGTCTTTTTGCTCCCACCATGGAAGGATAGACTGGAAGAAGATTTGTTTGAAGAGGCAAAGGTTTATTACGTTGGAATAACGAGGGCAAGAAAACATCTAGGCACAATTGTAAGGTCGGAAGGAAGAGAATGGCTCAAAAAGTCGGAACGAACTGATAGGTGGATGGAGTTAGGCTACAAACTAGGCGGAAAGAGAAGGCTGGTATCTGTTGCGGTCGGAATTGAAGGGGATGCGGACGATCAAGGTTTTGTGGACTCTAAAATAGTTGCTAATCCGGCAGAAAACCAATGTTACTTGCTGAATAATGTCAGCCTTGGGGACCGAGTGGATATTAAGCTGGATGAAGAAAAGGCGGTGTATTTGATATATCATAAAGAAGAATTGATTGGCAAAATGTCAGATGATTTTTTGGATTCTGTTCGTCAAATAATGAGAGAAGTATATAATAGTTCAACTTACCTTCCAAAGAAATTAGAAGGCTTACATGTTGAGTGTATACATACTATTGTTAGGAAAAGGGAAACCATCAGAGTTGGAATAGCTAAGCCCTATATAGAAAAGTGTGTATGGTTTGGAATAAATATAGTCGGTCTTGGTAAGGTGAGATGGCCATGGGACTGTTAGGAGAGTGTTGAATGGATTACCAAAAATATTATGAAGCCAGAGATATATTGGAAGACTTTTTCAGAAAAGATTTACTTGGACCGGTTAAAGATGACGAAATAATTAAGGATACGTGGCCAACAGACTATTATATTGCGGGTCGTCTCTACCCCCGGGATATAGAGCTAAATCAAGAGGAAGTTGGTGAAAACTCACGGGATGATGAACAGGAGGGGAATGAGCAGCCAATCAATATGTGCTATTCAGCGTACCCATCCTCAATGGCAGTATCTTTCACGGTGAAGCCTGGGGTTGAGAAGCTGAAGGCTAAGGCGAGCTTTGCGTGGTATGTTCCGGTCGAACAGGAAACCAAGACGACTCGGAAACGAAAACCTGTCAACTGGCATCGGAAATTCAGGGTAATCGAAGACATCTGCATTGATACTGGTAAGGAATACCAGTCCCAAGATTTACATGAGGGTCTTGAATTAAAGGTCTATTTACAGAAAGAATACCTTGATGGTTCTAGAACCATGACAGTTGCAATGGTAAATACAAAAATAAAGCAGATGGAGTTTATTATGAACAACTCTTTAACTTTCTTCCAACCTGAAATAAGGGTCTTTGGTAAGGAAAATGGTGAGGGGGTATTTATAGAAAAAAAATTAAGGGTGAAGTTAGGTTGGGATAGAGAGTTACTCAATCTGGAGATGCTTTATCTTCATAATAAAACCTTTGCAATGGGTCATGGATGTAGTGTTGACTGGAAGAGCAAGGGAGACTCTGCCCACGAGATTTGCAGCGATTTCATACCAAAGCATGAATTGTTTCAGATGAAACCTGCAACTCATGTTGAGAGCAAGGTACTGTCTTTTCAGTTTCTTAACAATGGAACCCAGTCCGAAGTTAGTGGTGCTCTTGAGGAAATTGTAAAGTCCT
The DNA here is from genome assembly GCA_016278515.1 of Bacillota bacterium. Classification (GTDB taxonomy): domain Bacteria; phylum Bacillota; class JADQBR01; order JADQBR01; family JADQBR01; genus JADQBR01. The sequence goes on along the minus strand of JADQBR010000076.1, from coordinate 6,578 downwards.
ACAGGAAGTGGATAGATCAAAACAGAGTAGAAATTTCTCGGCTTCCTGAACGGTACCATGAAGTTGCACAGACCAATCTTGACCTCTGTTATCAGGCCATGGAAAGAATAAAGCAAGGTATAGAGTTACTTGCCGATGATAAATGGTCATTCAAGACATTTCAACTGGTGAATGCGGCGATGTTGCGCATGAGACTACAGCAGCAACCAACCTCGAAACGGGAAGAACATACATGGTATCCATTTCAGCTTGCTTTTATATTACAGGAAATACCTTCAATTGCAAATCCGCACAACGAATATCGTGATACGGTTGATTTGCTTTGGTTTCCTACCGGGGGTGGAAAGACTGAGGCATATCTTGGATTGGCTGCCTTTACAATTTTTCTAAGGCGTATTCGAGCGGTAAAAGACAATCGCCTTGGGGGCGGGCTGACAGTCATTATGAGATATACGTTACGCCTTCTGACCTTGCAACAGTTTGAAAGGGCTGCAGCTCTTATATGCGCATGTGATTTGATACGCCAAGAGGATCAGTCTTTACTGGGTAATGAGGAAATCAGTGCGGGATTATGGGTCGGTGGTGGATTGACACCTAACTGGCGAAAAGGTGCAGTAAAGGCATTGGATACCATAAGGACGCATGGTATTGATTCCTTGTCAGAAGATGAAGCGAATCCCTGTCAGATACACACGTGCCCTTGGTGTGGTAGCAACATAATAGAGCAGAATTACACTATTACGGAAGAGAAAATGATAATCTCGTGTCCCAATGAGTATTGTGAATTCAATAGGGGTCTTCCTATTTACCTTATTGATGAGGATATTTACGACTACAAACCTTCACTTGTTGTCGCTACAGTGGATAAGTTTGCACGTATGACTTGGGAGAAAAAGGTAGGCAAACTTTTCGCGTTGAATATCGACTTACTTCCTCCAGAGCTGATAATTCAGGATGAGCTTCACCTGATATCCGGACCTCTTGGAACTGTGTCTGGCCTGTACGAGGTAGCAATTGATGAGTTTTGCAAGAATAATGGAGTGAGCCCAAAAGTGATATCATCTACGGCAACAATCAGAAATGCCAGAAGTCAGATACTAAATCTGTATGGACGGGATTTCAAACAGTTTCCGCCTCAAGGGATAGATATCAGGGATTCTTATTTTGCAGAGGAGGCCCCGAAAACTAATATGCCAAATAGAAATTATCTGGGCGTTTTAGCACCGGGTACTAGTGGAAATACGTTACTAATCAGAGTTTATTCTATACTTTTATTTACCACCCGTTATTTAACCCAAAAGGGTTTTCCAAAAGAGGTAATAGATTCATTTTGGACTCTGACAGGCTACTTCAATAGCTTGAAACAGTTGGGGGGGGCAGTAAACAATGTTATTGATGACGTTCATGGTCGTCTAAAGTACCTTTATGAGACCAAATTCAGAGGCACTTTCCCCAAGGGGAGTGGTCCTTCGGAGTACCCCGAAATTGATGAGTTGACCAGTCGTAAGGCCAACTCTGAAATCAGTAGGATATTAAAACGCCTGCAGAAAAAATATCCTGACCGAGAAGCATTTGATGTTATTCTTGCTTCCAACATGTTATCTGTTGGAATAGATATCGGAAGGTTGGGACTGATGGTTTTACAAGGGCAACCCAAGTCAAATGCAGAGTATATACAGGCTACTAGTAGGGTGGGCAGGCAGACGCCAGGATTGGTGGTGACAATGCACGATGCATCTCGTAGCCGGGACCGCTCTCATTATGAACAGTTTCGATCATTTCATGCATCTCTTTATCGTTATGTTGAGGCCACAAGTTTAACGCCTTTTGCAGAGCGTGCAAGGGACAGAGCGCTACATGCAGTTCTTATCAGTCTCTCACGCCATCTTATTAAAGATTTGACTGATAACAGGGATGCAGGCAATATAACAAGATTACGTTCTAGCGTGGAAGAGCAAATTGAAAAAATTTTGGAAAAAGTTAAAATAATTGATAATTCTGAGGTTGAGTCCACAAGGGACCAACTTTATAGCATCCTTGATAAATGGGAGCAGAAGGGGCTGTTGATGGGAAGTGAACTGGTTTACCAAAGGTATTATAAACAACAAGGCGTACCATTGCTGACAGATAAATTCAATTCTGAAGGGGACGCAACTCCAACCCTCAATTCGATGAGAAATGTTGATGAGGAATGTGATGTTTTGCTACTAGGAGGTTAGTGAATGCAATTGAGAGGTACAAAACCGACGAAAAAAAATGTTGGCAAGTTGCGACAGGGGCAGTTTCTTACAACATTTGGATGTGGAGCCATTGTGGATTTACCAAGAGAGTCTGTAATCATTGCTGGAACTGATTATTGGCGACATCATGATAAGCCGAGATATCACTTGTATGAACCAAACTTGCAACAATTTCTTGGCGTTGACTATTTTGTGAGGCCTCCGGAAAGCGTTGATAAGGCAGGTCAACAAACTGGTTTTGGAATACCCGCATTCAGATTTCCAAACTGGATGTACTGTCCAAAATGTAAACGGCTTCAACCGGCCAAAAAATTTGGTTTTGTGGGAAAACCAAGATGTGAGAAATGCAAGGCTCCTCTGGTACCTTCAAGATTTGTTGTTGCGTGTGAAAAGGGACATCTTGATGATTTTCCATATGAATGGTGGGTACACGGAGGCAACTGTACAGAAAAAGTCAGTGAACTCTATATTGAGATGAGTGGAGAAAAATCCACACTTGATAGTATTATTATTAAATGTAAGAACAAGAAGTGTACTAAGAAGGAGAAATGTAGTAAAAGTATGGCTGGGAGCTTTGGGCCGGAATCACTAAAAGGATTAAAATGTCGGGGTATAAGACCTTGGCTACAGGATGTAGATAGAGAGAAATGTGGCAAAACTGTCACAACCATGCAAAGAGGAGCGACAAACCTACATTTTACCATTACTGCAAGCGCTCTTTCTATACCACCTTGGAGTCAAAAAGTTCAAATTGAACTGGACGAAAATTGGGCAAATCTTAAACCTCTACTTTATAATCCCGACCTTTTTATTCCGACGATAGAAGCCTGGAAACTTCCCAAAAAGTGTGGATGCAGTGCTGAGGACATTTATGAAGAGGCCAAACGAAAGAATGATATGTGGAAAAACAAAGAAGAGAAAAGCTGGCAGGATATACTTGAGGGGGAATACAAGGCATTTTTAACTGGTTCAGATGATGAGAAAGGGGAGTTCAAAACAAAAGAAGTAAGGGTTCCAGATTTTATGGATACTTATATTGACCAAGTGGTTTTGGCGGTACGCTTGCGAGAGGTTATGGCCCTCAGAGGATTTAAAAGAATAAATCCTGATTATGATGTAAATGATATGAGTTCTTTCAATATGTTGGGCAAGGACCTAAAGAATTGGTTACCAGCAATTGCGCTAAAAGGAGAGGGGATCTTTATAAGGTTCAATCAAGATAAGTTGCTTGAATGGGAGAAAAGCCCTGAAATCCAACGACGTTATGCCCACATGAAAGAATTCACTCGCCACTCCATGATAAAAGGGCCGGGTATTACACCTAGATATGTTCTACTTCATACCTTTTCACACCTTTTGATAAGACAATTGACATTACAGTGTGGATACTCCAGTGCTTCTATAAAAGAAAGAATTTATTCAACTTTTGTTGGCGAGGAAAAAAGCCTTGATATGGCCGGCGTTTTGATATATACAGCAACCAACGATTCGGAAGGCAGTCTTGGTGGGCTTGTCAGAGAAGGTAACTCCAGTCGGCTTGACAGTACTCTTCGTCAAATGCTTGAAACAGCAAGCTGGTGTTCTGCTGACCCTCTATGCATACAATCTAATGGACAGGGGCTTGATGCATTAAATCTGGCAGCCTGTCATTCGTGCACCCTGTTACCAGAAACAAGCTGTGAGGCGAGAAACTGCTACTTGGACCGGGGAGCATTAATTGGAACTCTTGGTAATACCTCCTTAGGGTTATTGGCGCATCTCTTCCAGGAACGGGGGGAGTGACTTAAGATGAGCAGGATGATTCCTCCTTTTTATGATGAAAGTACAACTAGTAATGGTGAAAAAAAGTTTTTTAAGACTTTAAAACAACTTCCTGATAATTATGCAATATTGCACTCCCTAGGCTTAGCAAACCACAATAAAAAGGTGTTTGCGGAGATAGATTTCGTTATAGTCTGTAGTAGGGGCATTTTGTGTCTAGAAGTCAAGGGAGGATTTGTTCGGCGTGAGGAGGGGGCTTGGTGTTTTACAAATAAGCATGGTAAAGAAAATAAAAAGGCAGAGGGGCCCTATGAACAGGTCTTATCAGCCATGCACTCTTTGAGAGGTCATCTGAGTTCAAATTTTGGCAACAATGATCCTATAACAAGGTGTCTTTATGCCTGTGGTGTGGTATTTCCTGACATGCCGTTTACTCAGACAGGTCCTGACATAATAACTGAGACTACTTTTGATTCCCGTGGTAGACAGGAAAATATCGGGGAATACATAAATAAAGTTTTTGATTATTGGACCGACTTGCTTAGAGAGAAACATGGTATTACAAGTCATGGACTTAGTGTTTCGAACCTTAACAGGGTAATAAACTACCTTCGAGGGGATTTTGGCTTTGTGCCTTCATTAGGTTATATAGTTGAGCGAACTGAAGAAAATTTGCTTACTCTGACTAGGGAACAAGTGGATCGCCTTTCAATTGCCAGTGAAAATAAACGTATTTTACTCAAGGGGGGTGCGGGCACTGGCAAGACCTTATTGAGTCTGGAGTATGCTAGGCGGGCAGCGCTGAAGGGGAATAAAGTCCTATACTTGTGTTATAACCGTAACCTCTGTTTGTACCTTAAATCAATTATTGAAGAGGAGTTGCCTGATCTAGGTTCTGTTGTAGTTGATACTTTCCATGGATACTTGATAGAACAACTTAAAAACATGGGGCATGAGTTTAATAAGAACCAATTCGAACAAGACCAATTCTATAGCGACATACTTCCCGAAACGTTTGTACAAACTGTAAGTCAATCAGGGTGTGGGGCTACCTATGACACGCTGGTGATAGATGAGGGACAAGACCTTTTGCAGTATGAATACATTATGTGCTTGGACTACTTGTTGGAGGGCGGATTCCGTGGTGGGAACTGGCACATCTGCTATGATCCAAACCAGAGTATATATAACTCTTTCCTTCAGGATGGACTTACCATAATTCAGGAGTATTTCCCGACACGGTTAAGTCTCGATACAAATTGCAGAAATACTCGTCCCATAGGAGTTTATAATACACTTCTTACAGGCCTCAAGCCTACAAGGTTCTTTCGAGTAGATGGCGAAAGTGTAGTAAAAAAGACATTTTCAGATTTTAGTGACCAGAGAAGACAGCTTGTGAAGGAAATAAAGCGACTCATTGGGCAGGGTATTCGGCCGGGGAGTATTGTTTTGCTTTCCAAATATAAATTTGAGAACTCTTGTTTGGAAGGGAAGAATATATTCGGCAAGTTCTCTGCGTTAAAAGATATTTCCAGTTGGGCACCACGAGGATTGCAGGATAATTGTATAAAATTCAGCACAATACATGGCTTTAAGGGTCTTGAATCTCCTGTGATATTTTTGTTGGATATTGATCGTTTTGAGGACCTTCATTCTAGAATGCTTAATTATACTGGAATGTCACGCGCAAAATCTTTACTTTATCTGTTTTGCCAGGAAGATGCTGGTGAAGAAATGAATAATGCGGTCAGTAATTTTGCAGAACTTTTAAAAGAAATAGAAGGTTAAATAATAAGAGGTTATATACTCGTCCTCTGGACCTTCGTAGCATTTCTCAATTTTAGAAGGAATATAGCATTATTTTATGGAAAAATAATGAAAAGCGTGGTTGGAGGTTTTGCTCATGTATAATCAATCTGATTTTAACTATACCGATAATACAAATGAAGTATCCGGTGAGAAGCCCCTACGACCCAGGGCCAGAATGTTTGAAGTGTTTTTTGTTACTGCCTCGTTATGAGTTTAGCGGGAATCCAGGATAAATCTCTCCCCCTTACTTTAACCTGTATTCCCGGTTAATTATACCAAGGACTATACAGAAACCCTTACGTATCAATGTTTTTAGCCGTTATTTCTCTTGACTTTTCACCCATTCATTGGTATAATTATACCAATGAATGGAGGTTTGCCCATGTCTCTTGTCTATCTGAAAAATAAGAAAAATGGCGTTACATATGTTTATGAATCTGCCGGTTACTGGGATAAAGATAAACAACAGGCTAGAAATAAACGCAAATGCATTGGAAAACTTGACCCTGTAACAGGGGAATTCATCCCTTCAAAAAGACTTGAGGATGAAACGTCTTTATCCAGTAAACCAGGCCCGGTGCCTTCATTGAAGTGCAAACGTCTTTTCTGCGGGGCCACATCTCTCTTTGATGCCATTGGGGAGAAGCTTGGTATTACAGCAGATTTGGAAAAATGTTTTCCGCAATCATACAAGAAGATCCTTTCGGTTGCATATTATCTGGTTATGGAAGACCGAAACCCTATGAGTCGCTTTGCGAAGTGGGCAAG
>JADQBR010000068.1 GCA_016278515.1 Bacillota bacterium | reverse complement strand
CCCTCCTATAATTGACATAAGGGGGCATACCCCCTTAACAACCCCCATGTATAGGGAATTATCCACAACCCATAATTTCCTATACATTAAAAAATAAGATCTCTTGAGTTAAAACTCAAGAGACCACTTACTGGTGACTACCGAAACACTGGAGGTGCAACAAAAGGTGTCACCAATATTATATTCTAAATGCCTTTAGTCGCCATATCTAATAACATATCTGCAACATAAAACGCATTTCTCATTAATAATTTGATATCATTTTCATCCGCTTCGTCTACGTGAATACCTGCTATAGCTACTACCACTTGGTTTAATTCCCGGGCAATTTTTTCCCCAATCGGTCTTGCTACTTCATCATCTTTATGGTGCAATAAGTTAAGTGTTGAAGATGTAACGCTTATTACATTTTTATCATCAAGGCTTGGCCTTGGTTGACAAAGAACTACTGTACCTACATGAGGCAGTTCACCACCCATGATCTGAATTACAAGCCCATTGCCAGTACAATTAAGATTGCCAATAATACGATGTTTGCCCTCTCCAGAACTAATACTATATGCATTAAAACCAGCAGGCATCCCGCCATTCATATTGCTCATAGTCTTTTCACCCCAAACTTAGAAACTCAAAGGTATTATCGTCGGTTCCCCACCTTTTAGTAAGTTGGTTCTCAATCCCCAAATGGTCCAATACGCGAGATACCGTATGGTTAATTATCTGATCCAAAGATTGAGGTCTATTATAAAAGGCTGGCACCGGAGGCATGGTTACAACACCTAAGCGCGAAAGTTTTAGCATATTCTCCAAGTGAATTGCTGTTAATGGTGTTTCCCTGGGCAGCAGGACAAGCTTTCGCTGTTCTTTTAGTGTTACCCCTGCTGCACGAACGATTAGGTTTTCATCATAACCACAAGCAATGCCGGCTAAGGTTTTCATACTGCAGGGGGCAATAACCATTCCCTGATGCTGGAACGAGCCACTGGAAATCGCTGCTCCCATAGCTTCTGGCGCATAGCATTTGTCAGCCATGGAGATAACCTTTTCCACGGTGTAGTCCGTTTCTACGGTTATTGTCTCTCTCGCCCATTTAGATAATACCAAGTGAGTCTCAACATTGGCATCTGTTAAAGCCTCTAGTAATCTGACCCCATATATTGCTCCTGATGCTCCACTAATTGCTACTACAATGCGCAAAATATCCACCTCCGTTTGTTAGTGAGTTCATTGGTTTAAATTGCGTTCACTCTCTTGCGAATAAGTTGAACTACGTGCTTTAATTCGCTGCCGCACAATAAATACCAAAAAGACCGCTATTCCCACAATTTGCAAGACGATGTTGGGAGTAAAAAGCAGGGCACTGGAAGTAATCACCAAAACTGCCTCCCATAATTTAAGCTCCTTAAGAAGCCATCGATTTACACCGGCTGTTAAGGCATAACACCCTAATGCAACCAACAAAGTTGTTACTATTGATTGGCCTATATTATTATGAATAATTAGTTGCGGCTGATATACAAATACATAAGGTATTACAAACGCCACAATACCAATCCTGACTGCTGCAAAACCCACCTTCATAGGATCACTGTCAGCAATTCCGGCTGCAGTATATGCTGATAAGGATACCGGAGGAGTCATAGTAGCCATGGCAGCGTAGTAAACTATAAAAAGATGTGCAGCCATCACAGGAACACCGGCCTTAACCAATGCAGGGGCAGCTAATGATGCAGCCAAAATGTACGTTGGTGTAATGGACATTCCCATTCCCAGAATGATAGTCACTATCATTGTTAATATCAATGCGGGAAATAAGAAGCCCTGTGCCATACTCAATATTAAGGAAGTGAATTTCCCCCCGGCACCCGTTAAGGTAATAACTCCTACAACCACACCTGCTGCACCACATGCGATCGCAACTGGCAGCAAAGTTTTGATCGAACCTTCCAAAGCTTCAAAAACCACGTTCAAGGTAATAGGATATTTAGGATTACGTACCAACAAGCCTATAACTATCATTACCACTACCGCTTCAATAGCTACTCTGGCAGGACTAAGACCTTGAAATAACCGTGCAACCAGCCACACCAGAGGAAACAAATATTGAATCCCTCCCAGTAATGTCTTGCCTACCGGAGGCAGTTCTGATTTGTCCATACCCTTCAAGTTTTGCTTTATAGCTTCAGTGTCAACAGCATAAAACACCGCACCGTAATAAAGCACTGCTGGAATAATAGCTGCCGCCAGCACTTGGTAATATGGCACACCCACCACCTCTGCCATTACAAACGCCACAGCACCCATAACCGGCGGCATAATGGTACCACCGCAGGAAGCAGCCGTTTCTACTGCACCGGCAAAGTATGCGGGATAACCGGAACGTTTCATCATAGGAATGGTAAAAGCCCCGGTAGTAGCCACATTAGAAATGGGGCTGCCTGAAATTGACCCAAACAAAGCACTTGCCAAAACCGCAGTTTTTGCCAATCCACCCCGGGTGTGCCCAGCTACGGAAATGGATAGATCAAAGAAGAAGTCCCCACCACCGGTACTTTTTAAAAAGACACCAAACAAAACAAACATAAATACGTAAGTAGAAGCAATACCAATAGCCTCACCAAAGATACCATTAGTTGTCATAAATATCTGTTCTACTACATGATAAAGTTTAAAACCACGGTGCCCGAAAAGACCTGGAATAAACATACCCACAAATGGATATGTAAGCATTACCCCACTAATAATAGTTAATGGCCAACCTACTGTTCGGCGAGTAGCTTCCAGTACCAATAATACCATAATAACTCCCGCGATTACATCCATCATGAAAACTTCGTCAAAAAATGGAGTTCGAAATACTAATCGTTCAGTCTGCAGTACCATGTATAGGCCTATCAGTAGTGACAAGGCCGCCAGTATATAGTCCATAATTCTTATTTTGTTAGGCCCTTCGCCCGGCAAGGTATAACTAATAACGACTATAGCCACCAATACTGATAAAAAGATTCCACGGTACATAATAGCAAATGGGAACGACCATACCGACGAATAAACCAGATACAGGGCCAAAATTATAGTAACTATAGTAATAACTTTGCCGACAATTGTCTTATCTAGTTTTCTCTTGCTTCCCTTGTCTAGCAAGCCCATTGATCATCCCTCTTTTAGTTAGATTTTTGGGAGAGCGTAAAAGCTCTCCCGCCAGTTTTTCAACTAGTTTATAACACCAATTTCCTGATAATATTTCTTTGCACCCGGATGAATGTCAACGCCTGTCCCTGCAGCCATATCTGCTTCCGTTAGGCTACCAAGGTTAGAGTGAATACTATGGATATAATCTAGGTTTTCCACTAATGCTTTTGTAACATTGTATATTTCTTCTTCAGGTCTCTCATCATTAGTTATCAATATAACCTGGGAACTAAAAGTTTTTACGTTTTTATCTAAAAAATCATAAGCATTGCCTGAAATTTCTGAAGCTGCATATCCGTATTCGTCTACCATTTTCTTAATAACTACATCACTTATTTCCAGCAACTGCAGTTTGTTGTTGGCTGCCACTTGCTGCATTGGTCCATTAGGTGCTAAGGTTAAGAGCGTAAAAGCATCAATCAAACCATCCCCATACATTGTTGCCGCTTCACTCATATCTTTGTGTACGACCTTTCCGCCCCAAGAGTTGATGTCTTCATAACTAATACCATTAGCCTCGAGTAATCGTCGAGTAGCCAACTCACCGGTTGAACCAGGGTCGCCCACAGCTAAACGAATAGGCATTTGTTCTTCTTTGATGTCAGCAACACTGCTGATATTTTTAGCGGGATCAATTACAAATTGCAATTTGCTGGTATAGAGTGAAGTTATTGCCTTAACATTTTTAAATTTTTCTTCAAAAGGTGCAATGCCCTTATTTCCAGCTGCGGCAATGGAACTATGGGTTAAGCCTAATTCTGCTTCCCCTTTACTCACTACCGGAACATCGGAAACTCCACCACCAGGTATGACCGTAACAACACCTTCGTTACCCTGCATGATTGCCTCAGCCAATCCTGCACCAATCATATCCCAAACACCACCGCCACCAGGCGTAGAGCCTGCCAGATAAAGATTCAACTTAGCACCAGCGTCTGAAGAATTATCTGTACCTTTATCCTCACCAGAATTACTAGCTCCAGTTTGGTTGCTGCAGCCAACCGCCACTAAGATCATCATCAAGACCAGTAAAATGGAAAAATTTCTTAACGTCCGTTTCACTATACATCACTCCTCTAAAAAGATTTTTTTTTACTGTTAATTGGCTCTAACTCAACCTAGATGTCTCCCCAAGCTAATAATTCCTCAATCCTTAATTAATTGGCGTCAACTAACTCATCCGCTTCATGGTCTAAGAACCGCTTACCACAGAATGGGCATAGCAACTGATGTTCTTGGTTTCTAAAGTCATCATTTGATGCATAGAACTTCTTCTTACATTCCGGACATGAAACCCAAAATATTCTAGCCATTATTTTTCACCCACCTTATGAGATATAATCTTTCAAATTTATTCGTTCCATTACCTCATCGGGAATATTAATTCTCTCTGCAAAGGGACGAGAAGTCGGCTTGGTTGCATCAATAATCATCTTACTGCCAACCGCATGTTTTGTGGAGGAAGGATCCAACGTACCCCCGCGAACATTGGACATTATTGTCACATCAGTGTCAGGTTGTACCCTGGTAGCCAAAGCCCAAAGAACTTCTCTTTCATTGAAAGCATCAACATCTTCATCCACTACAATGATATGTTTAAGCTCATCATGGTGTGGGAAGGCAGCCAATGCCGACACCATGCCCTCGCCATCCACTCTTTGTTTTAAAGAGATATAAGCATGAAATCTACAACATCCCGAAATGGGAAAGTGAACAGCTTTTACGTGAGGCACTGCTCGTTTAATCTCCTCATAAACGCCAGCTTCTTTAGGTATACCGCCGAGAATAGCAGTGTCAGCATGTCCCGCCAATATATTTGTATAAATTGCATCTTTACGATAAGTTATTGCTTTGATTCTTACTACTGGGGACCAACGCTGTGGTCCGTAATAGCCCGTGAATTCACCAAAAGGCCCTTCAGCGTCTCTTTGATTTGGTAAGATTTCTCCTTCCACTATTATCTCGGCATCAGCGGGCACCAACAATCTATCCCCATAAGTTTCAGATGGTACTAGTCTTAGAGGCTCTCCTAATACACCTCCGATGGTTTCGTATTCATCAACCTCCATAGAGCTGATTGCTTCTGAACCGAGAAAAAAACCTGGATGGTGGCCTAAAACATGGGCAATTGGCAGTGCTTCACCCTTTTCCTGTGCACGCATATAGAAATTCCATAAGTGCCTAGGCGACATCCAAATCCTAGACTCGTCCTTGTCTTTAACAATCATTCTATGGTGCGATGAATTATAGTTTTTTCCGGTATCGGGATCACAGGCAATCACGGCGTCAGGTAGATAAGGATAACCATCCATCTCGTGATGAGTAATTACAGGAAGATCTCTTAAATCCATGTCCTCGCCGGTTATTATAACCTCCTTAACCGGTGCATCTTTCTTGTCAATAATAATCGGTTTAATTTTATCTGCGGCTTTTTTTGCGAATTCAAAACTTGTTTCCATACGCCAATCTTCTTTATTTAAGTCCATAGCGAGTGCGCATTTTTGTCTTGAAGCAAATACGTTAGCAGCTACCCTAAAATTCGTCGCCTCTCCTTTTGCACTCTTTACATTATTAAATAGTAACAAGGGAAACTTACCGTCGTTTTCCAGTTTTTGCTGAATAGCAGTGATTTCAAACTTAGGGTCAACTTCCTTATCAATTTCAATAATATCTTCCGGCATTTCTTTCTTAACTTTATTTAAAAAATATCGTAAATCTTTGGCCATTTAAACACCCTCCTTTTAAGTCTTAGACACTCTTATAAGAATATTTTTTTCAAGCAACCCTCCTTTGTTTTAATTTTCTTAATTATTTTACTATACTATTAATTTTGACAAATTCTTTAAAAAACCTTTTCCTAATGTTATAAGATGAAGCTTTTTTGGTCTTTTTTCTTAACATTGTAAGTCTCTCTATTATTTTAGACTAATTTATGGAATTAACCAATCTTAATTCCACCCGTTTTGGGCTTAAACCCTCTTAGTAATACATAACTATTAACTGAATTAATTCCCGATAAAGAATAAATATTTTTCCGTAGAAATTCCTCTAAATGGGCATTATCACGCAGAGCTGCATGGACGTGTAGGGTGTTCGGGCCAGTCATTTGATTAATGCTAAGCACGTATTGATTCTCCGAAAGATTATTAGCGACCTGTTGCATTTTTTGTGGGTGAACATCAATTTCAAAGAAAACCGATATTCGAAGCCCGATCTTATGGGGATTAACGATGATACTGAACCTTTCGATTACTCCACAGTCAACAAGTTTGTTTACCCGTTCCCGGACCGCTACCCTTGACATGCTAAGGGAACGTCCCATATCCGCAAATGACATTCTGCCATCCTGAGTCAACAATTCCAAAATCTTATAGTCCAATTCATCCAAGCGATTATCCATTGTGTTGCCTCCTCAAGTAATATTTTTAAAATTCTTATAATGACATAGTTAAACAATGTACAGTATTTTTCCTGCAATCCTGTCATTTGTAAAAAGTACCACCTAGTTTATCTGACAAATGTATCATTTAGTTGTATTTGCTTTACAGAATAGAAAGTCACTTATTATCAAATAACCAAGCCCTCCCACAATATATGAGGAGAGAGATAGCATAGGCGCCATCCCTCTCCTCTGGGTTCAAAAATTCAATCACTACCTTAAAATTCAAATTTCTACAATACGCGCATTAAAAAAGCGACCTATGCGGTCGCTTTCAATGTTTCTTTACTTATCAATTACATAAGCAACAGATTTCTTATCAAACTTCAACTCAACCTTATCAGCAACTTGCAACGTTATTACGTCATCATCCATTTTAATTAGCTTCCCATGAATGCCGCCGACAGTAACAACCTTATCGTTGACACTAAGAGAATCAAGCATTTGTTGCCTTTTCTTTTGTTGTTTTTGCTGCGGTCTAATCATTACAAAATAGAGAATGGCGATAAACAAACCAAAATATATAATAGTTCCGCTCATGCCTTGTAGGTTACCCAATCTATATCACCCCTTTCCAGGTAGTATATACAATTTAGTCCTTTCATTTTTTTCTACGTAACCATATCATAACCCTTTTTATTCTCCATAACTCTTCATAAAATCTTCTTTAAACTGCATGAAACTATTATTTTTAATCGCCGCTCTCATACGTTCCATTAAACTTAACAGAAAATGTAGGTTATGTATAGTTGTCAGCCTGATGCCTAGGACCTCATTTGCTTTTATCAGATGTCTAATATACGCTCTTGAAAAGTTTTGACAAGTATAACAATCACAATCTAAATCCAGCGGACGGAAATCTCTAGCATAAGCCGCATTTCTCACAACTAACTTCCCTTGGTTTGTCATAACTGTTCCGTTCCTGGCAATCCTGGTAGGCAAAACACAGTCAAACATGTCTACTCCCCGCGCGACAGCCTCGAACAATACATCAGGCGTACCAACTCCCATCAAATACCTGGGCTTTTGCCTGGGCATCAACGGAGTAGTATAATCCAGCACTTGGTACATAAGATGCTTGGGCTCTCCTACACTTAGTCCGCCGATTGCGTAACCAGGAAAATCCATGGCTATCAATTGCTCGGCACTTAAGCGACGCAGATCCTCATAAACGCCACCCTGAATAATACCGAACATAACTTGATATTCATGTTTGTGTACCTCCAAACACCTTTCTGCCCAGCGAGCAGTCCGCTCAACGGCTTTTTCTACTTCTTTGCGTTCGCACGGGTAAGGAGGGCACTGATCAAAAGCCATAGCGATGTTAGACCCCAGAGCCATTTGCACCTCTGTAGCCTTTTCCGGACCGAAAAAGTGTTTTGACCCATCTATATGTGAACGAAATTCTACCCCGTCATCTGTAATCTTACTTAAATCACCCAGGCTGAATACCTGAAAGCCACCGCTGTCAGTTAGTATTGGCCTGTCCCAATTCATGAACTTATGTAGCCCGCCCGCTTCTCTTATTAATTCGTGACCTGGACGTAAGTATAAGTGGTATGTATTGCTAAGAATAATCTGTGCATTAATTTCTTTCAATTCTTTTGGGGTCATGGCCTTTACAGTGGCCTGGGTTCCCACTGGCATAAAGATTGGCGTCTCTATCCTACCATGAGAGGTAGTTAAAGTCCCTAGGCGGGCTTGGCTATCCTCAGCTTCTTTATGTATTTGAAATTCTATTGACATTATAACCTCCTAAATTTTCACCCGATCCTGCTTTGGAACCCTTCGGTTTTTAATAGATCAACATGGCATCACCAAAGCTAAAGAAACGGTATTTGTCCTTGACAGCGTGCTGATAAGCTGACAATGTTTCTTCCCTCCCGGCAAATGCAGAAACCAGCATCAGCAATGTAGATTTTGGCAGATGAAAATTTGTCACCAGCAGATCTACAACCTGAAACTTAAAGCCCGGGTAAATAAAGATATGGGTCCAACCGCTGTTTGCAGATAATTTTCCGTCTTTGGCAGCTGCTTCCAATGTGCGTACCACTGTGGTCCCAATCGCAATAATTCTTCCGCCTTGGGCCCTCTCTTGGTTAATGGCGTTGACAGCCTCCTGATCGATACGGTAAAATTCCGAATGCATCCGGTGCTCAGCAATATTCTCTACCGATACTGGCCGAAAAGTCCCTAAACCTACATGAAGTAAAATGGGGACAATCTTAACTCCCTTGGACTCAATTTTATGCAAAAGTTGGGACGTAAAATGCAGTCCTGCCGTAGGTGCTGCAGCAGAACCCTTTTCACGAGCATAGACAGTTTGATATCGCTCCGGGTCTTGAAGTTTTTCCTTGATATACGGGGGCAAAGGCATCTCCCCTAATTCTGAAAGAATTTCTTCAAAAATCCCTTGATAAAAAAAGGTAATGACCCTGCCGCCGGCTTCGGTAACATCTTTAACCTCAGCTCTCAGTAGTCCTTCACCGAAAACCAACTGATCTCCAACCCGGACCTTCTTTCCCGGCTTAACTAATGTTTCCCACGTATCTCCTTGGGTACGGTTTAGCAATAGCAGTTCAATACGGGCTCCCGTGTGCTCCCTTATCCCAAATAATCTTGCTGGAATAACCTTTGTGTCGTTTATAACCAAGACGTCACCCGGCCTGAAGTATTCTACTATGTCCAGAAACATTTCATCTCGGATCTGATTTTTTTCTCTGTCCAATACCAATAACCTGGATGAATCCCTTGGTGTTATAGGCCTTTGAGCAATTAATTCATCCGGTAAATAATAATCAAAATCTGATATATTCATGCTAAAACTTCCTTTTATTTTTAAGTGCATGTTCCAAAAAGGGGTGTATCCTTTCGAACAACCGCTTTAATATATTTTCTTTATGACTAGCCTTCCATCATCTTTTCCCTGGTAATAATAGTGTTGGATAATTTCATCGTATTTATACCCATCTTCTGCCATTCCTCTGGCTCCCCATTGGCTCATGCCTAAACCATGCCCGTAACCATTCCCTATAAAAGTAACGGAGGAAAATTGTTTTGGCACTTCCCTCGTCGAATTACTGCCTACTAGTTGTAACTTATCGATATTACCGTTAATTTCCTCTGCTATTTTATCCCTACCTACAACATTTATTCCGGACAAACTATTTGCCTGAGTTTGTTCCCCGCTGCCATCCAGTATTGTCACCGAGGAATCGAAGATCATGTCAAACTTGGTACTTCTTAGGTCAAACAGTTTTCTAATTATATCGCGTTCAACAACAGACGTACCTTGGTCACCTCTTAATGTAATTGCCGTCACACGCCCAGATAAAGTATCACTCTGGCCGTCGGATTGCAAACGAGATGAAGATATAGTCCGTAGACTGCCTACATTAATAGGTTGCATTTTTCTGTTTGCCTGAGCCAGCCTATTCCATTGAGAAATTTGCGAATAAATTTGTTCCCGGTTGAAGGTTTTATCCCATGAAAATGTCACTTTTGGCCAGTCACTAGACTGAGGTTGAAATTGTGCTGCATATTGGTCATAGGGAGAAGGAACCGCCTTTAAATAGGGAACTTCCTGCTGCCAGACGTTTTCACTGTTTTCCGTATAGCCACCCGCATTTGAATGGAAATATGCCTGAATAACTTGGCCGTCAAATAGAATGACTTGTCCCTTAGTATCATCCACAGCTTGTCTAACCCGCTCTGTTTCGGGCTTAAAACCGCGGTAAACTTGACTATTAACATCTGTGCCTAAATCCGCGTTGTCCCGAGACCCTTTTAGTGCTAATGCATAGGACCTGGAAGCCACGGCTTGCGCTCTTAAGGCTTCCATATTAGCATAGTTACCGATTTCCTGACCAACCACACCATAAAGATACTTCTCGACGTCAATGTTGTTTACAGGGAGTACTCCGTCCGCCATATTATCTGCAACAAAGTCGCCGCGATAGACAGTATTACTGTAACTGAAAAGGTGTAAACCTTCTCCCTCGGTTGATAAAACAACAGGACCATCATAAGGAGTATCCAATTCTTTTCCCTCTATATATACTTTAAGATTGGGCCCGACTTTTTTTGTCGTCAGCAGTACTCCTTTATCTAGTGTGGTAATCGGCAAATTAGTTGCCCCATCTATTAACTGGTATGAACCCTCAATCACTCGCACATCAACCCTAGCCTGAGAAAGGTCTAGTCCTACTCTAACGGTGGATATAACTTCATGTTGAGCCAACGCATATCCTGAAAAAGTTATAATAAATACTGCTAAAAATGTAATTAGAACTGAGAGTTTTAATTTCATTATCAGACACCTCTTTTTTCACGAACCCATTTTCACCGTTTACTCCATGCTAAAATTCGACAAAAAAAGAGGGAGTCCTTTTTTTAGTCTCCCTCTGGTCAAAATTTGTTCACCTATATATATTAATCCTCAAAATACTTTTTTGCCTTTTTCCCTTTAACGCACCTTCCTGCCGATCATGCTTTGACTTTATATTTCTGCCTTGATTTTTTGGTTCTTCCCATCTAGGCTCATTTATCTCTTGCTTATTTTGACTTAAATTTTTGATTTTTTTATTATTTACCTGTTCCTTTTCATAGTCATTACCGTTGGTAGGACTATTTTTATCGTAATCTCTGTCTATCTTATCTTCATTTTCTGCCTCAATTTCTTTCTTGATGTTCCCTTGTCTGTCATCTTGCCTTTCTTCCGTTTTGTTTTCATCTCTTTCTTGCTTTTCTTCTTTTTGCTCTATACCCTCGGAATTTTTCTTCGGTTCTTGATAGTATTTTTTATTCTCTTTCTCTTTCTCTTTCTCTTTTTCTTCTTTTTGTTTCACTTTTGGATCTTTAAATAACTTTGTGTAATGTTTATCTTTCAATCGCTTATCTTTTTCAGCCCGCATAATTATGTCGCCCGGCTGACCTCCGGCGGCTTTGATAACATTAGCAACGCTGCCTTTAGCCATGCTTTCCCGCGTTATCTCTAAGCCTTCCTCTTGTGCTTCCAAAAGAATAGCATATTTCCCTGGAGAAAGCCCCGACTTGTTGGCCTCTTCACGCAAATTTTCCCCTACTGATACGGCAGCAATCCGAGGTGAAGCTGACGTTACTTTCTCCTTCACCACTTCCTTCAATCGTTCACGCAATGCTTGTTCTTTTTTTTCATCTTCCTTAAGTGAAGTTACCCCAAATACAACTGCACTGTCGTTAGTTCGTAAGTATCCGAGGTTATGTGCAGCACCTATCAGCTCTCCTACTGCGTCATCTAAAGGCTTTTCCGTAAGCGAAATAGTACTAAGCAACCGCTCTCCGTCCTCGTTTAAAGCAACTACTTCCTTAACTATGTCCTGGTTAGATACAGCCAGCTCTACGCTAGGGTTAATGTCAACAGATACATATGCATATACTTCTCCGGCCGGGAAAAACATTTGAGACCCTAAAGTGGCTCCCGAAATAACTAATAGCATTAATACTGCAGCAGCAAGCCAATACGGAATAGTTCGTTTGTTTTGGGGAAGTGTTATTTCCTCGCCTACTTTAGCTGCTAATGAATTGTATTCCTTAAACTCTCCATCGAGAGTAATAACTACTGTTTTTTCTCCCTCCACTGACATCACGAGACCCTTATTTTGATCCATAGTCTCACCCCTTTTGGCCTAATTTTTAACTTCTTAAAGTGTCTGTACGATAAGCGCAACTTTTCGACCTCTTAAAGCACTTTCTTTATGTACTCCTGTAAATACCGATAATCACTATCTAAAATAAGTACTATTGCAATAATATACTTTCTCTGCCTTTCTAAGGTTTTGCGACTTACTGATGACACCATAGACAATTCCTTTAAAGGCAACACTTTTTTCTTAAAAAAATTGTCACGTAAGTACTGAGTTTTCACTATTAAAGATGCAACCTCCATAGCCCGACGTCTTGCCGTCTCATGTTTTGGTGAAGACTTAACTAGATCGGCGAACTTAATTCCAAACTCCGCTAAATTCTGCTGAAAAACAGCAATTTCTGCCCTTCGTTTTTTCGTTTCTTCGGTTTCCAAGTACTGTTCTTGGGCTTTATTTGCCTCTATGCGCAGCATTCCCTGCTGCCCCTCATTATTCAGACTCGACATAGGAATGGAAGCATCCCTGGATTGCTTTCGAAAGTAATCAATTAACCGGCGCCGTATAACTTGTTTGGCAAAGGATAGAAAAGAAATCCCTTTTGTTGCGTCAAAACTATCTATAGCTTCATCAAAAGCCATCATGGCTATGCTTGCTTCATCATCTTCTCCATAGTGTATATAGCGCCCGGAGACTTGGGCGGAGGCTTTTAAAATAAACGGTCGATAAGCATCTATTAAAGTGTTCCTACTGTTGTCGTCACCATGTTGCGCACTCCTTAACAACTGGTCCAAGTTGGTACCAGACACTCTTTTCACCTCTCTTATCATATATTTCGCCCCCGGCAAACAAATGCTGGGGGTATAGAGTAACTAACCAAACGCAAATAAAAAACCAGACTTTCAGAATAATAGCACAAACGTGACCTTACCTAAAAGGTCGCTTTCTACTATATTCTAAATCCTGGCTCTTGACTCCTGTCTCTTTCTCTTCCAAACTTTACCTGCGGAAAAGTAAGTTAAGAATTAATGTCAAGATAATACTTAAAACTATACTTGTAACCACAGGAAAATAAAATGTAATATTTCCTTTCTTCATAAATATATCACCCGGTAATCTGCCTAGAGAGAAAAATTTCCCGCCTAAGAGTAAAACTCCACCGATGATAAGCAATAAAAAACCTAGAGCTATTAGCATCTTTCCTATTCCTGAGATATCAAACATATCAACACTCCCATCCTAGTAGTCATTCTGAAAGTGTAGTTGGAAACAGTTAAAATTCAAGTTTATTTTGCTTAATCTCTTCTCTTGTTTTCCCGAAATATTCATACGCACTTTTAGTAGCCATTCTTCCACGCGGAGTTCTATTAATAAAACCCTGCTGTAATAGAAACGGTTCATAAACATCATCAACAGTACCAGCTTCCTCACCAATGGTAGCCGCTAGTGTTTCGAGACCTACAGGACCTCCATCAAATTTATCAATGATAGTCAGCAGCATTTTCCTGTCCACGCTGTCTAATCCCAAACTATCTACTTCCAACATTCTTAGGGCAGCGTCGGCAACATGTTTTGTTACCTCACCTTGGGCGCGCACTTCAGCATAATCTCTAACACGTTTTAGCAATCTATTAGACACACGCGGCGTTCCTCGGGATCTACGCGCGATTTCCGAAGCTCCTTCCGGCTGTATCTTAACGTTTAAAATGGAGGCAGCCCTTTCTACTATGGTTTGTAAATCTTCGTTAGTGTAGAAATCCAGCTTACAGATGACGCCAAAACGGTCTCGCAGCGGTGAAGTTAATAACCCTGCCCTGGTAGTCGCTCCTACCAGGGTGAATGGCGGAATATCTAAGCGGATTGATCTAGCACTTGGGCCTTTTCCAATTATTATATCCAAGCAATAGTCTTCCATTGCAGGATACAACACTTCTTCCACACTGCGATTCAATCGATGAATTTCATCAATGAACAGTACATCGCCCTGATCCAGATTTGTTAAAATAGCAGCTAAGTCCCCAGGTCGTTCTATGGCCGGGCCTGAGGTGGTGCGTATTTGAACCCCCATTTCCTGGGCGATGATATTTGCCAGCGTAGTCTTTCCCAGGCCGGGTGGCCCGTATAGGAGTACGTGATCCAATGGCTCGCCCCTCTTTTTTGCTGCCTCAATAAATATCCCCAAGTTCTCTTTGACTTTTGACTGTCCAATATATTCCTTCAGGGACTTAGGGCGCAATCCGTTTTCCAAATCCATATCTTCATCTTTCAGTGACGACGATATAACCCTTTCCTCTTTATCCATAATAGCGCACTCCTTAATGACCTGCTAATTGTTTTAATACTTGTCTTATAATGTTCTCAATCCCTGCATTGGGGCTGCTAACAATAACCTTATTTACAACAGGCATTACCTCCGCTGAGGAATAACCTAACGCTTCTAGGGCTTCCAATGCTTCCCCTATAAGACTACCTTCTACCGTAGATGATGAACCGCCATAGGAGACTGTCGCTTGAGACAAACTAAAGTTCTTTGCTAACCTATCCTTCAACTCGATCACTAATCTTTGAGCTGTCTTCTTACCAACACCTGGTACTCTGGTAATAGTCTTTACATCTTCGACCATTATAGCGTGGGAGAATTGATCTACTCCCAAAGTTGATAGAACCGCCAAAGCCCCTTTCGGCCCTATGCCTGATACGGAAAAAATTAATTTGAAAAGCTTCAGTTCATTAGCATTAGGAAAACCAAATAACTGTACCCCATCTTCTTTTAAATGATAATGGGTATGAAGTTCGGTTGTTTGACCCTTTACCAGGCTGTTTAAGTGCTTCGTTGGAACATATATCTCATAACCGATACCACCTGTTTCCACAACTATGCTTTCTTCATTAACAAATATCATCGTACCTTTAATGTATGAAATCATCTTGTTTCTCCCTTTGCACGCAATTGCATTGTCAATTTATAGGAATGCGCGTGACAAATACTTATGGCTAATGCATCCGCTACATCATCGGGCTTAGGTATTTGCTTCAATGCCAGAAAAGTCTGTACCATCTTCTGCACCTGACTCTTTTGGGCACGCCCATAACCTACAATCGATTGTTTTACCTGCAGCGGTGTATACTCAAAGACTGGAATGTCTTTATTGGCTGCCGCTAGCATAATAACCCCCCGGGCATGTCCCACCGCTAGTGCTGTCTTAATATTTTTATTGAAAAACAGCTGTTCTATGGCACATGCTTCCGGTTGAAATTCATCAATAAGATCAATCATATCCTTATATATAAGCTGCAATCGTTCCGCTAAAGCTATCTTTGAAGAAGTAAGAATACAGCCGTAGTGAACTGGCTTAAAATTATTGCCTTTGTTATCTATAATACCAAAACCCGTAATAGCCGTTCCAGGGTCAATCCCCATTATTAGCATTATCATACCTCCCCCCAATAACTTCGACATACTGCAAAGGTATCCTCTTATTTAGATCAGGATTCAGAAGATAGGAGGCAGAATAAAAAAAAAGAGAAACAGGCACAAAAACCTGTTTTTCTTTTTGTCTTATTAATTTGGTTCTTCCCTATGTCTTCTGTACTTTGGCCTCTTATCTCTTTACTGATATTCATCCAAAGAATCCAACGTTTCCTTTAACCTTGTCACACTATTAAAATCCAATTCGCCCTGCCTAACTTGTTCCTGCCAATCAAAAGGCAGGTTAGCTACAGGAATATCCGTTATTTGTTTTATGTGGGTATTAATCCCCGGTGGTCCTTGAAAGACAGCTACTAACCTACCTACAGAGCCCAAATGAGTCTTTGATGCGTCATCCGGACAAAAATCATCAATGTATTTTATAAACTCAGTTATGTTGTCTTTGGAATTAACTGCCCAGCCGCCTTCAGGTTCCAAGACTGCCTTGATAGTTTTTAGTTCCAAGCCTTTAACCTCAGGCGGCAGTTCACCCACTACGGTATGCCCGCAAACCAGATACTTATACTTCACTAGATACTCGGCCTGTCCGTAAGCAGTGTTGATTTCCGTAATGGAATCAACCTCAACCTGCTTATCGAACGGAAGCCCAAAATCTGCAAATGTATCGTTTACTGCTAAATATACTAGGACAAAACTAAAGGCCGCTGCCAAAGCAAAGGTAAATAAGACATGGCGATACTTCTTAAGCATAAACATCTCCTCCTGCTAGTAAGAGGTTATTTTAAGCTAGTATCCCCATTTATTAAAAAATCTAAACACACTAGCTTGAGAACAGTAATTCTCAAGCTAGTTGATAGTATCCATTAAGCTATCATCAATATCAAAATTTGCATAAACGTTCTGAACGTCATCGTGGTCTTCCAGCACTTCCATTAACTCTAGCAATTTTTTTGCATCATCCTCATCTACTACTTCTACAGTATTTTTCGGTATCATACTGAGTTCTGAAACATTAAACTGCAACCCTTGATCTATCAGTTGTTGCTTAACTTCTTCAAGGGTGTCAGGTTCCGTTGTTATTTCAAGCGTATCTTCCTCAATACTAACCTCTTCCGCCCCGCATTCTATTGCCATAAGCATTAATTCCTCATGCTCCATATCTTCGGCGACATCCGCTGCCAAATAGCCTTTCCTATCAAACATCCATGCTACACAACCGGTTTCTCCAAGATTACCACCATGCTTTGCAAAAAAGTGCCTGATTTCAGCCGCAGTACGATTACGGTTGTCAGTTGCCACATCCAGGAGTATCGCTACTCCGGCAGGTCCATATCCCTCATAGGAAAATTCTTCGTAGACTACGCCTTCGATTTCACCAGTTCCTTTTTTTATTGCCCTCTCAATATTGTCATTTGGCATATTAGCTTCTTTAGCCTTCTGTATCGCCGCTTTTAAACGGGGGTTTATCTCAGTATCCCTGCCACCATTCTTGGCTGCTACAGTAAGTTCTTTTGCAATTCTAGTAAAAACTCTGCCTTTTTTTGCATCTGTTCTTGCTTTTTTATGTTTAATGTTAGCCCATTTTGAATGACCAGACATATTCGTGTCCTCCTTACAAACAAGTGTTATAATTCAAATGTAGGTGGTATGCTGCGCTTATGTGCACTTTTTTTGTGAAGTCTTTCAACTATTTCCTTAACCCTAGCAGAACCCGTACCGTTTAAAATATAATCGTCTAACTCTTCATAAGTTATCTGCATTTCGCTTTCGTCAGTCTGCCCTTCCCATAGTCCGGCAGTAGGCGGTCTGGTGACAATACTCTCCGGCACACCCAAATGACGGGCCAGTTCTCTCACTTGCGTTTTTACTAATCCGCCTATTGGCTCAACGTCAACACCGCCATCACCATATTTTGTAAAGTAACCTGTAAATAACTCACTCTTGTTACCGGTTCCAATAACCAAATAGTTATTTTGTGCGGCATAATAGTAAAGAGTTGTCATCCGTAAGCGCGGTTTAATATTGGCCTTAGCCATCCTGTTACCATCCACGGAGATGCTATTTAACAGTGTTAGGTAAGTTTCTGACAGGTCCACTTTTAAGTAAGGCATACCAAATTTCTGCGCTAATTCTACAGCCATAGCAGCATCTTCAGAAGTACTTTGGCACGGCATAATAATCCCCAAGTTATTATTTGGAAAAGCTTTCTGACATAATACCGCTACTACGGACGAATCGATACCGCCTGACAAACCAACTACTGTGCCTTTTGCGCCAGCCTCCAATACCTTATCTTTTAGCCAATTAACGGTTTTTTCTTTAACTAGAGCTAATTCCACTTTGTTACCTCCTGTAGTATATTAACAAAACCATTCTAATATTTCAATTATATAATTTCTTCGATAACAGAACAAGGGCCTATTATTAGGCCCTTGGGTAAAACAAAAAACATTATTCATCCATACCTTTAAACAGCTCTGTTGTTAAATAACGTTCACCTGTATCGGGCGCAACGGCCAATACCTTTTTACCTTGGCCAAGCTTTTTAGCCACTTTCAGTGCGGCCCAAACCGCTGCTCCACTGGAAATCCCTACTAGCAGCCCTTCTTCTCTAGCCAATTTTCTAGCCGTATCCATGGCATCCTCATTTGAAACCTTTTCAACCTGGTCTATAACGTTCTTATCCAACACTTCTGGTATAAATCCGGCACCGATACCTTGTATTTTGTGAGGCCCTGGGCTACCGCCGGAAATAACCGGTGAATCCTGGGGCTCAACTGCAACAATTTTGATATTCTTTAGCGCCTGCCTTAGCGCACTTCCCGCACCAGTAATTGTCCCTCCGGTTCCCACCCCTGCCACAAATGCATCCAAATCAGGGATTTGTTCTAGGATTTCCTGGCTTGTGTGAGTTCTGTGGACCTCGGGGTTAGCCGGATTTTCAAATTGCTGCGGCATGAAATAACCGTCTTGCGAAGCTAGTTCTTCCGCTTTAGCCATTGCCCCCTTCATTCCTTCACTGCCGGGAGTCAATTTGAATTCGGCACCATATGCAGCCATTAATTTGCGTCTTTCAATACTCATAGTATCAGGCATAACCAAAGTTATACCATACCCCTTGGCCGCGGCGATCATTGCCAAGCCAATACCCGTATTCCCACTGGTAGGCTCCACAATTGTCATGCCAGGCTTCAATTTGCCTTCTTGTTCAGCTCTTTCAATCATGCTAAGTGCAATCCGATCTTTAACACTTCCGCCTGGATTAAATCCTTCTAGCTTAACAAAAACCTCTGCCCCTTCAGCAGGAACCAGTCTATTCAACTTTACAATGGGTGTCTGTCCAATTAATCGAGAAATATCTTTTGCAACTCGCATATTTATCCCCTTTCATTTCCTAGTATCCTTATATGGTTTAAGGGTATTGTATCAGAAGGATTTTTTTATGTCAATTAGTTATGCACATTCCTCTTCATCCGTTATTATCTTTACAGGCGGCGTACCTTTCATGAATTTTTAAATATTGTTTCTACCGCAGACCGGACATGCTTGTAAAGTTAGAGGTACTTCCAATGAACAGTCTTCCATCAGTTCCCTGTTGCTAAGTACCTCTAATGTCGGTCCGTCAGCAGATACTTTCCCGTCTTTGAGAACTATTGTTCTTTCACAAAGCTCAAATACCATGTCCATATCATGACTTGTAATAATTTTTGTGTGAGTAAAACCTTGAAGCAATGTTATCAACCTTCGCCTTGATTTCGGATCAAGAGCGGCAGTTGGTTCATCCATAACAAGAACATCAGGTTTCATAGCCAAAACAGTTGCGATAGCTACAGCACGCTTCTCCCCACCTGAAAGCTTATATGGGGGCCTGCTCTTCAAATGCAACACACCTACCGTATCAAGGGCCTCGTGCACCCTCTTTTCCACCTCTTCTTCAGGCAGTTGATAATTACGCGGACCAAAGGCTACATCATCGAAGACTGTGGGCATAAACAACTGATCATCAGGATTCTGAAAAACCATACCTACACTCTGCCGTATTACGGGCAGTGTTTTCTTGGTTACCGGTACATCACCTACATTAACTTCCCCTTCATTTGGAAATAGAATTCCAACCAAATGCATCAGCAGCGTCGATTTACCTGCACCATTTGCACCTACAATTCCAACGGATTCCCCATGTGTTATAAGAAAGTTAACCCCATTCAACGCCTGCCGTCCGTCAGTGTACTGATATTTTAGACTGTTTACTTCTATTTTATGATGACTCATTTATTTGCCTACTCCTATCATTAGTGACCCTATCAGTTCAGAGATGTTGAAATAACGTATTATTAAAAAATAAACACTCCATCCGCCTAAATATAAAATGTCTCTAAATTGTATTCCTACCTCTCTACCAACATTGTACTCACCCTTAAATCCCCGGCAGCGCATTGAGTAATAAACACGCTGGGCTCTGTCCAAAGTCCTGATTAATAACTGTCCTGTTAATGAACCCCAATTACTAAAGCGAATACCTTTCTCTCTCGGGCTGCGCAGTGAATATGCACGAATTATACGGCCAACTTCTTCTACCAACACAGAAATATATCTATACGTTAACAAAAACTGTAATATAAAAACTTTGGGTACCCGCATCATCCTTAACGCTAAAGCAATTTTAGTTATTCCTGTAGTAGATATCAGCAATAGGGCCGCCAGTGCAGTTAATACCCCTTTAACTAATAGGGATAAAAAGGAAACCCATCCACTAGAAATAATAATCCACGGTAAGACAATCATCGGGTCTTGATTAAGAATAGGGTTAAATACTCCAATACCTATTATTAAGGGGGACACTAAAAGTACTCTTTTAGCCATGGTAATTACAGGTATTTCTGCTAAGGCTATTACAATAATCGGGTAAAATAATAGAGGAATCAAGCCGCTTAATTCATATCTACCAAAAGATACAGTTACTACTAAGTATACTCCAGTAGTTAGCACCTTGGCCAGCGGATGTATTTGGTGTATTACGGTCTTTTTTTCTCCAAGCTCATCAAGTAATCTGATATTATATAATGATTGTGTTATATTTGACATTCTTTCCTCCTGCCTATTCATAATACTGCAGTAGGGCAAGTCACGTTTCCGCAATTACCTAGATAATGTCTTCTCTCTTCCTTTTTTTAACAAAATAAATAACCAGACCAGTTATCCCTGCCAAAAGCAGGGTCATCAAACCACCAATCAGTCCAGATACACTTGTCCCCATATCAATACTCGGCCAAAAATTATCTGTCTCCTTCGTATCTTCAATTACTTTCCTTTCTTGATTTTTAAATCCGTAATCAGGGAAAAACGCTATTTTTTCTTGAACAGACGCTATGGTATCATAAATTCCACCGGAAGCATCTAGTTCCTCCATAGCGGATGCATTTAGTATTGACCACTCCAACCCATCGGGACGTGTTGAAGCAAACCAGGAAAAAATGCCGCCGAACATGATTGTAGCAACTGCAAGCCCGGCCACTACTTTCCTTAACGAAACACCACCTAACGCTTTTTCCGATACCCTCTCAACAATTTCAGGGCGTGCCTTCCAGATAAAACTAACTACTGCAGCAGTAACCAATCCTTCCACCAGACCAATGGCAAGGTGAATTGGCTGCATCAACATAGCAAATGTTCCAAATGCCAACTCAGTCTTACCGGAAATAATTGTCTGAAGCACTACACTAAAAGACCCAATCTGAAGACCGATAACCGCAGCCAAAATTGAGCCCCAGAGTAGCCTGCCTTGAGAATATCCTTTACTTGTAAACCATTTATATACCAGAGGATATGCAACAAAGCATGTATAAAACCCGAGATTAAAGATGTTACTACCCAGTGCAAGCAGACCTCCATCTGCAAAAAACAATGCTTGAATTGCCAGGATAGATGCCATGGTGAGGAAACCTGCATAAGGCCCCAGTATTATAGCAAGCAATAAACCGCCTCCTATATGGCCACTGGATCCAGTAGCTGGAATTGCAAAATTAATCATCTGGACTGCAAAGACGAAGGCACCCATTACCCCCATCAAAGGTATCTTCTTCTCATCTAGATCATATTGAACCTTTTTAACAGAATAGGCAGCTGCCCCGGTGGTTGCGGCCCACATGGCCCCCCCTACAACCGGTGAAATCAATGCATCAGCCATATGCATAATTCATTCCTCCCGCTCTTTTGTAATTAATGATTAACTGCGTTTATAACCTTCATAACAATCAAGACATACGATTTTCCCATCCTGCAGTCTGCCTCTTGGCTCCATAAACATCTCACCACATTGTTCACATTTGACTGAATTAAAAATACTTGCTCGTTCAGGAAACCGGATATCAGGTTCGGTAATAATAGCGATTTCTGCCTCAGGACCTGTTAATATTCTATTAATTGTCTCTTTTCGTAATTCTTTAGACTGCCTTTTTTGTTCGTCACTGGCAACTCCTTGGCTAATCTTAGTCCGTAGTTCCTTCTGGCCTTCACTAAATTCCAAGGGCTTAAAATACACTTTTATGGCCTCACCCGTACTGCGTTTGCCGATAATAAACACCTGCTTGCCATAATCTTTGACAAATAAATTCCCTTTCCCAAAAGTACATCCTGTAGTAACTTGAATTCCATCAACACTGCAGGCTTCGGTTTCGGCAATTGCAATTAACTCCTCATCACAATCTCTTGTAACCCCCAGCCTTTTCATAGCAATTTGGCCAGCTCTTACCCCCATTGCCAAACCGGGACAAGCATGACCATGAAATTTTACAGCATCTTCCCACAAATTAATACTTCCATTCATAATGTTTACCTCCTAGTTAGTAGTAAAAAACCATGAAGAACCAGTTATTCCGGTTTAACCTTCATGGTTAATTTATAGTTTCTTATAGTTTTTTATTTTTCTTCCAAAATGATACGGTGCTCTACCAATTCCATTTCTCGAATTCTTGCCTTAACAAATTTCCTCTGTCCAAAAATATTTTCCAACAATAAACCATCTTCCTGAGGCAGGACTTTATCAACCTTTTCCATTAGCAGTTCCTCTTTACCTGCTTTACGCACATAAGCATTTGCCTCACACATAATTCATCACCCCTTCAACACTTCTTTTAACTTATTTATTACTGCATCAATTTGATGAGGCAGCGGTTCATCCGAAACTCCCACAACCTCTATTTTTGCTCTGTTGATTGGAAGTAGAATCTTCATCGCATCGGATTGGCCAATCGCCTGAGCCATTTTCGGAGTAAGTTCGCCAAGCATACTATTTGCAGCTAGAATTGCGATAGAACCAATTATTACTTCCGCCCGATCCGCATTATAGCAAATCGCATTTTCTCCTGTAGCTCCTTCATTGGCTCCCGCCTTTAACATCTGGCTGGTTGCAACAGAATTAGTACCCAATGCAACAATTGATAACTTTTCGGGAAATGCCCGCCGGAGTTTATCCACAATATGTTTACCTATTCCACCGCCCTGACCATCAACAACTGCTACTCGCATGATTTTCTCCTTTTGATGAGTTTCAAAACTAGCTAACCTAAAGCTTAGCCTCATTTAAAATTCTTATCTTAATTAAAATAAACCATGAAGCAGCCACCAGCCTTGACTAGTCTGACCTTCATGGTCTTTTTTCCACAGTTATTTTTAATTTTTAATTATTTAACACCCATCACTATAGCCTTCATGGCTACTATATTACTATCTTATAACAATATAAAATGTTTTGCAAATATTTTCGTTAAATCCTGCTTAATTAAAAAAACCCTGCCAAAGCAAGGTTTTTAAAAAATTAGATTGTGGCAACGACCTACTCTCCCAGGGTTTAAACCCAAGTACCATC
>JADQBR010000146.1 GCA_016278515.1 Bacillota bacterium | reverse complement strand
CAGCAGGCGTGCTTACAGCTACTCTACTTGGCTCCAAACGTTTAGAAGGAATAATTTCCCCCGTTTTCTCATCTAACTTGCCGAGATATTGCTGTTTATTCTTGGGTTTCTTGTTAACCTTATCCCAATAAGACTTAACTTCGTAAACATAAGTTGAACCATTCTTCTGTTTTCGATAGCTCAGATAAGCCATAGTTCCACACCTCCAATACATAGATACATTATATCTATGTATTGGGCAAAAATCAAGAGGGATTTCAATAAAAACCCTCTCTTTTCAGTGCTTTTCAAGGTTTCATAGATATAATTTAGCGGGAATTTAGGTGATAACCGACGAGGTGACCCTGGCCAACATGTCGTAGACGCTTTTCTTCATTTGCTTTGCAAAATGCGTGCAAAAAGCCGCAATCTCCTCACTGGAATTCCTTGTACGGTATTTTCTTAAAGCGCTGCTTTTCATAATGAATGTGTAAAACTCAAGGGCATATTCAAAACAAAACCAGTTTATTTTGGTCTTTTCGCTTGCATCTTTGTAAAACGATCCCGCTTTGATGGGTGGATCAAGTTTCATAAAGCACCTCCGTTTGTTATGTTTTTTAAAAATCTGCCGCCGTCACGGCCGCGCCCCGTTGTGCTTCCTACATGGATCCAGTTTGCAGCCCGGTAACAAACACCACGGAAACGTCCCAGTTCCACAAATGTTTCAAGACAGTAAACAGGGTGGCCGTATTTGATCTGCCAGTCATCTAAAACCCTGTGTGCTATTAAAGACAATATGTGGCTTGCCAGATGCGCGACCCTGACCCATGGAAAGACCAGAAACCTTGTGTTATTCGTCATGTTACTGAGCCCGCGCGCCCTTTGTCCTTTGTCCCAGCCTAAAAAAATGTCTCGCTCCCGGCACGACCACGCCGCTGATCCAAACAGCAGACAGGATAATGGCTGTTCGTCCCGACTATATACCATATACTTCATATTCTCACCAATTGTCCGGTCAAATCCGAGATAGTGGTATTGGTTTAGGTATGATTTGAACGCGGCCAGCTCCGCGCCCGAACTTACGACTTCTATGCGTAAGGGACGCAGCTCTGGCAGTGCTTGAATGATTGGCGTCGTGTCATGCTCAATATGCTTGATTACGTCGGCACTGCCCGCCGAACGTGATGCCTTCAGCGGCGCGGGAAGCTTTATCCTACCTGCTTTATCAAGCTCGCGTAACATGTCCCTGCATGATATGTCTTTCAATTTTCCGTTTGGGGCCTGCCAGCGCCAGATCCGACATATATGTTGCGATATCTGCGTGCGGTTCCATTCGGGGTTTTCCCTGATGACACGCCGGATTTGATTCACTCTGTCTTCGGTTATTTGTGGTCTTGTGCGATGCTCCATATATTTTCCTCTTGTCTTTATTTTTTAGCTGATAATTAATTTCGACGTTGACTGGTTAGAGTCCTGTTTTTTTAAAAAAGTTTTTGGGAATTGCAATAACAATTTTGAGACCAAATTCGATGATATGACTGCTCCCAGGACAGTTTATTTCTTTATCCGGCTGCTGGGTTTGTGGAGCAATAGGGGGAGTAAAAAAAAAGGAACCTATATTAGGTTCCTTTTTTTTCATCGCTTGCTGTTGAGTTCGTTATGCCTACCCCTGAATAGTTACCTTCATTTTATAATCATTATAAATAACTTCACCGGTCCTATTGACAACTATGAGGTTGTTATTTTTAATCTTTTTTATCTCGCCGGCTAGCTGGTCGTTGGACAAACCCAAATCATTTTGTTCAATCACTGCTGCTATTTCTGCCAGGTCGTCTCGCAGCTCTTTTACGTTGCTTTCCAAGAGCAGGCTGTAACTGCCTTTATATGAAACCAATCCCACAGCAAAGATGGAGACGATTATCAGGATAATAAAGGGGATTAATATTTTATTCTCGATGTCTAATTTCATCTAGCTTCTCTCCACCCGTTTTTGGGATAATAGACTAACAAGAATAAAAAGCGCCAGAGATATCATCACGCCGGGCAGGGCCGGGTTTACTAGAAAGTCCGATGTTATGGGAGTAATGGCCCTGTAACCTACTTTAGAAATGTAAAAAGGCAGACTAATTGCCAAACCTCCAATAAATGCCGCATAGGCACCCTGTTTTGTCGCACCCTGCCAAAAAACCCCACCGTAGAGCGGTATCAAAAAAGTTGCGGCAAAAACACCCCAAATTTTAGCACCGAATATTAATAAGCTGGCCGGGGGGTTTAGAGCTAAAACTAGTGAAATTGTTCCCCCTAAGCCTACAAACAGCCTGTTTAAAGTTAAAAACTTTTCTTCCTCGATAGAAGGGTTAAAGAGATTTTTATAAATATCGTTACAAAAACCACTTGCCATTAACAACAATTGCGAGTTGGCTGAGGAAATAGCAGCAGCAATAATACTGATGAGAACGATGCCGCCAAAATTGGCAGGGAAAATATTGTATATTATATACGGAAAAATTTCGTCTATTGAATTAACACCCTCAACCGTTGGCACGAGAATTCTGGAACCTAAACCAATTATTAAATTGGAAAAGTACACAAATACCAAGATTAAGATAGTGATTCCTACCATATTCATTGCCGTATTCTTATTTTTTGCAGAGCAAATCCTAATCGCATATTGAGGATTAGCAGCTAAGCCCAACCCCCAGCCAAAAAAGGACGAGATTAGGAGTATCGGCGGCTGCAAGCCCTTGGCAAAAGGATCAAGCAGGCTCCCTTTTGTTGTGAAGTAACCGGTATTTTTAATAACTTCGGTGTTAATCAGTGCTGCCTTAAGATGCATCTGCTGCAGGCCATCTAATTTTGACCATATTATAAAGCCTGCTAAAAAGCACCCGAGGATTATTAGTAGAAAATTAAAGGTATCAGTTCTTGCAACAGAGTATAAACCACCGAATGTAGTGTAAAGAATGAATAAATACACTAGGAAAATTGCTAGGCTGTAGGGAATATCCAGCAGCCTCGTCATAATAATACCGAAGCCTTTTATCTGAATAACTATGTAAAAGACATAACCAATGACGATTATGAAACCACCCGCAGCTTGTAAAAAGCGGCTTTCATAGCGTATTCGAAAAAATTCCGGTACTGTAACAATCGAATATTCCTTAAATTTCGTCGCTAATAATACAATTAAAAATGCGCCAAAAAACCAACCGACCACGCTATATAAGATTGCAGAGTAGCCAAAGGCATAGATAGACCCGGTCAGGCCAAGCATTGAGGCTGCACTAAACCAGGTTCCACCAAAGGTAGCAATACTGGAAAATAGGCCTAGTGATCCGTCGGCAATATAGAAATCCCTAATAGTCCGGGTTTTATTTAAGCCATATTTCCCAAGCCATAATATCACAAATGTATACAGGGCAAAATAACCCATATAAACTAATGATTTGGTCACGACCGCATCATCCTTTTTTGTTTCCTTATAATTACCTGCCCAGCAGCAAAAGGTAAAATCCCAGTTACTATCCACGGTACAATTACAAACACCCAGGTTTCTAGAGGAAGATTTAACCAGACAATATTTGTCATTCTAGACACCTCCAAAACAACATAATTAATAACTCTTCGACTTAAAAATGCCTTATCCCTGTAAAGATCCTGATTTATTATTTGGGCGAATAACCATATACAGCCATAAATTGTCTGCAAGCCAAATGCTAATTATTCAATTCTTTTTCAATGTCTTTCACCAATAACTCCAAAATATTTTCCTGATATCCCACAAGCATTTGTTTTGCCAGCAACTCTTTAACTGGGATCAATTCATCAGTTTCTATGCTTTGCAACTGTTTAATTCTGCGTTGACTGTCCACTTTCACATTAGATGCAGCGTTTTGATAATCTTCTTCTGAATATCGCCATAGTGTAACTTTCCCCTTATATCTTTTAGCAAGTTTATCCGCCATTAGCAACCCTTCTGGATCATAATCGCCGTTATAAAAAATGATAGAGCCGCTTTTTAATATCTTTTCAATCATTAACTTAGTAGCCCATTTGCCCTGCCCGTGAGTGCAGACCATTGGCGGATATTTTAATTCTGTCTCAAAGTAATCAAGCAGCGCCGAAAAGACTCCGGAATTTTCTAAAACAAAAACCACTTTAGAGCTCGGCGCCGGTTTAACCGTTTCAATCTTTATTAACTCTCTTAAAGGCACATTGAGAGTTATTTTGTTATTAACCGCTTCCTTCCACATGGGGATTACCTGTCCGCAATCATTAAAAGCCAACAACCCGACACAGGTGGTGAAGTTTAACAAGTCATCTCTAATGATACGAAAGCCGCCTAGTAATTCACTAATTTCTTCACTGTTTAACTTTTGCTCCGCTTTTTTTCCGTTAATTGCCTCTAATGCTAGTAAAAATATCTTCCCTGTATCACTTTTTTGAATATCAAAACTATGCGGGTTCCCGGTTACTGCGGCAGCAAAAACCGGTAGTCTTGTATATTCCTCTAGTGGCAACTTATTTAGCCCGTCTATAACTTGGGTCATGTGTTTAGTTAATAATAGTGGGTCACTTTTATATAACTGATGTATCCCTCTGGTGCCACCTTCCTTATCAATAATGTTTTGTAAAAATATATGGCTGTAATTATTTTGGCATCTGAGTTGGAAACCAGTAAAATATTGCTTCTTTTCCTTTTCAAATAATTCTTGTTCTTCTTTATTAGTTAATATCTTTTTCCCAGCATATCCGTCCAATAAATCCTTTAGCCCAACACCTTCAAACCTGGTATTAAGTGAAAGACCTTCTTCAAATTTGCTCAGCTGAATTTTGACCACTGCTTTATGGGAAAAGTTTCTTTGTAACACTGCTTCCAATAATTCCTTTTCTTTGTCTGTCAAACTATTAATCTCAACAGAACCGCCAATCCTTCCTAGCCGTTTATACCTTTCAATAAATTTAATCAGGAGCCGGTGGTATGCCGGCTCCTGTTTGAAGTATTGGATTGCTTCACCTAAACTGTCATCCATGTTAATTTTCCCCCGTCTCGAATAAGCCTTCCTGTTCACTAATTCCCGGAAGGACCATTTCTCTTATACGTCCATTCCAATAATAAGGTATTACCGTCACTATATCGGGCTTATCTTTGTATCTTATTAACTCGCAGATGGAAAGCGCAGGCACAGTATCGTAATCTCCCCATAACGCTTGAGAGTTCATAATATAATCAAATCCCAGCTTTTCCACTAGATCAAACATATCTTTAATATTTTCATCGTCCACTCCGGCAAATGCTTCGTCCAGAATAATAATGTTGGGTGCTTCCGATTTTGCTTCCGAATACTTAGAATGTACCGCCGCAAATAAGGGTATATACATGGACATAGCTTTTTCTCCACCGCTCAACCTGCTAAAAGCAGTATTAGTTAACTCTGCTCTATGGGACATATCGTATTTTTTATAATAGAGAACAAATTGGAACCAATGCCGGTAATCCAATATCTCTTTAATTATTTGGTGTAAGGTGCTAACACTTTCAAAATTGTTTTTATCCTCGTAAACCCTTTTTGCATGTTCGATTTTGGATTTAAAATGCTTGATTACCCGGTTTATATCATCCTCTTTCATTAAATCCGGTTTCTTTCTTAACTGCCTAACTAAGTCTTTTGTATCCATCTGCTCTTCTGTTTCTCCGGCCCGCGGCTTCCAGTGGATAGAGAGCTGCATATGCCCCCGTTCAGCCATTAACTTGTTCATATTCTCTACCCACTCTTCTACATTATTGATTTTCTCTCTGATCTTATCACCCACCGACCTGAGAATAACTTCCTCAAATAATTTTTTGTCTTCTGCGTTCAATAAATGGTTAAGATCGTTAATTTTATCGTCCAGTTCCTCTTTAACTTGATAAGGACTCACCTCATTTTGAGTAAAAGTAAGATTTACCCGCGTAGATTTGTTTTCCAATTCGTTTACCCTTAACCGAAAATTATCATTGGCGGCGGCAAGTTCCCATGGGTCTTCCGTACCCGTCACAAGTTCCCTTTTAGGCAAATACTCCACCAGGTTAGCCTTTTCGTTGGCAAACACCGCATCCAGTTTATCTTTTATTTCATTTTCCTTCTTACCATCCAATTTCTCAGAATAATTTATTATGTCTCTTGCCTGCTTTAATACTGCTTTTTCATCATTCCAATCGTCATCAAGCTCCATGTCCCTAACTAAACCAAATTTTGCTTCATTAATAAATGTCTGCTGCCAGGCTGTGTGCAGCTTTTCACTGAAAAGCAGTTCTGTTTTAACATTTTCTGCTTTGTCGAGTATGATCTTAATATCCGCATGAACATTGGACAAAACATCTTGGTTTTTTTCCCGTTCGCTGGGCAGTTCATCCAGGCGATTTTGTGCTTTTTCAAACTCCTCTTTAATTTCCTCAGCGTTCATTTCCTTTAATATGCTGTCAAATTCTTTAATCTTTGCAGCCAAATCGATGGATTTTGGTGCTAAGACATTGATGTCTCCTTGGATTTCGTTGGTTTCCTCGATGATGCTGTCCAGGTTCTCAGCATGTATTTGCTTTGTTTCATACTGGCTTATTAACTTATTGTAATTGACTTCCATCTGGTGCAAATACTTTTTATAATCATCCATTTCTACTATGGCAGTAGCAAATACTTCTTCTTTTCTTTCCAAGTCCATGTCTTCGCTTAATTGCTCTAATTTATTTTTGATCGCCTTTATCTTCTCCCAAAGAACTTTAAGTTGGCTGTCTAATTTTGCAATTTCATCCTCGAAAAATTTGATCTGTTTTTGTACCATTTCAATATCCCGATAGGATTTGGCTATGTCTTTACCGGTAGGTCCGGTACTTAACTCATAGTCTAGTTTTTTCACCGCCTGTTTTAACTGGTCTCGTTTAACCGCGACTTCCTTTCTTTTTTCGGAAAGCTGGTCCCATTGCTGATGCAGTTCTTCAATTTTAGCTTCCTTAAGTTTTTTCCGCGATTCCTGACCAATATATTGCGAGATTTTTTCTTTTGGTGCGCTGCCGCTTAATAAGCCGATTTGATAACCGCCATCTTTTAATAGATAAGTTTCACCACTTTTTCTTTCTACTAATACGCTCATTATTACAGCTTCAATTTCTGCGGCAGAAACATCAACCCCCTCAACAGGGACCGAATATAAATATTTAGACAAATTCTTATCAGGGCTTTTGGGAGCAGGTTTAATAATCTTGTCCATTTTTTCAACTTCGTTTATATGCTTTTCAGGTACTATTAAAGCATCCAATAATCCCATTTCAGCGGCAGCGCTTTCTATCCGTTCTTTTTCGACCTCGGTCACGTTACCTCTAAATTCCACAGCCTTATAAAATGGAACAAAAGGAATACCTTTTTCAGTTAAATACTTTCTTGCAGCTTTTATATCATCATGTCTGGGCGGTTCAGGATCTTTAATAGACTGCCAGTGGTTCAGCTCCTCAGTAACTTCATCCATCTGAACGTCTATATTATTTAACATACTTTCCAGATTAGAACTTCTTAATGTTATCTTCCCAAAATGCTTGCGGTATACCTTATTCATGATGCGAGGTATATTCTCTGTATCACTTTCAGTGTTGATATTAGTGACCGCCACAGCAAAATCTTTTTTATCGGTGTCATCAAATTTTAAAACTTCATTATGCATCTCCCACTGGTGAAAATTTTGCAAGAGGTTGTCCTTTTTATTTTCAACGGCAGTTTCCCACCTCTTTTTCTTCTCCGTTTCGTTATCCCGTTTTTGCTTCAAATTGTTTATTTTTTTATCCACATCATTATATTCTTCCTGCTTAAGCCGGTGGTCCCTAATATGTTCTAAAATATTTTTTAACCTTTTAAGATGTTTGTCCTCTTGACTATTCCAATCAGTAAAAGAATACTGTCCTTCTTCACGGTTTCTACCATAGTGACCCATATTAATCTTATGATTGCCAAAACATACTTCCATGGCAATTCTATCAAGCTCACTAAGAATATCTCTTTCATTTTTTTCCAGTTCCAGTATTGCTTCGTCTATATCTTTAATTATTTTCTGAAGTTCCCTTTCCTTACGCTTCTTATCTTCCATTTTATTTTTTAAGCCTTTAATTTTATCATTAACTTCATTGAGGTCTGCTGCAAACTGCTGCCTTTCTTTAGCAACCTTGGTCGCCTCATGTTCTTCTAAGGATTGAAGTTTATTATGTAAAGCTTTTTCTTCGGAATTTAGCTGTTCAATCTTTATTTTTAAGCCTTGTTGATCCTTTTGTTTAAGACCCAGTTCTTCCGCCAGGTTAGCACGTTCCTTTTTTAACTTATTTAGGCTTCGGTTTTCTTTAACAAATCCTTTTGCTTTTTCGGCAATTATCATTAAATTATAGACATCATACTGCTTGCAGACAGCATTCAAAGCTTTTTGATGCCCTTCATACTGCTCCAAATCCTGTTTATGCTGGTCCATATTTTCTATTGTTTCAGATAGGGTCGCCAAATCTTCATTAGTTAACTCCGGCAGTGCGTTTGTAAGAATATCATATATTTTAGTAGGCTTAGTATCGTTGGAAAGTTTAGCACCTCTCAGTTGTATCAAGAGTTTAATAAGCCCGTCGTAGTTTTCCAGCGTCTCAAACCCAAATAGGTGTTTATTAACCAATGCCATGTACTCTTTCTGACCGGATACTATTTCCCCGCCATTGCCAATTCTTTTTTCTAGCTTTTGTCTACTTAGTGGGATGGTAACTTCTTCTCCACCTTGGTTTAATATTTTCTCGTACAGCAAAAAATCCATGCCAATACGGCGGCTATCCCAAATAACAAATCCCCAAAAGCCTAAATCATTTTTTCCAGGCTTATATTGAAGCCCAATACCGGTAGTAATAAACTTTCCGGTCCCCTTTTGCCTATACTCCAAGAATAAATAGCCAGTTTTTTCCTCCGTATTAGAGTGTTCGTCTCCTAAGAGATAATCTTTAATATTCCTAGCGTTTGAACCAAAGGAATCAAACCTTTCCGGGCTTTTCTTCCCATCAAGTAAAAAAGGAAATAAACTTTGGGTTGTAACGGATTTTCCCGTACCATTTGCGCCGCGTATAAGCATCTTACCGTTGGCAAAGTCAAAAATTTCTTCATCATAATTCCAATAACTGATAAATCCCGCTCTCTTTAAATGCCACTTAGGCTTGCTCATGTCCGTCAT
Source organism: Bacillota bacterium (assembly GCA_016278515.1). GTDB lineage: Bacteria > Bacillota > JADQBR01 > JADQBR01 > JADQBR01 > JADQBR01. The sequence goes on along the minus strand of JADQBR010000146.1, from coordinate 14,354 downwards.
CTTTCCTTTCCTGCTTGTTTAAAAGGTCGCCCACAGTTCTTACTAAAGGCGGGTAAAGAAAGATTATACTGGTCTCCGATTCTTGACCTGCCAGCTTCCAGGCCGCCAGATAGTCAAGAAGATCGCCGGCTAACTTCCGTAATGAGGCCTGCCGATATTCTTTACTCCACGCCCAGCCATCCCTGCCTTTACATTCTAGAATGATATTTTCAAATTCTACTGCTGTCAGCTCCAAACTTCCTTTAACGCTGTCAAACTTTAGTTGTCGGTCCTCAATTTTATCCTTAACTGCCTTGGCAAATTGAAGCGCGATATCAGCTATCATTTTGCCATTATTTGAAAGGGTTCTAATGGCTTTTGCTTCATTAGTAGATAAAAAAGCCTCATTTTTATATAATTCAAATTGGAAATCGCTGTGGTTCCTTACATCTTGTTCAATGTAGTTCCTGTAATTCTTTAAATACTCGTATTCTTCTGCTGCTATCTCATGTTTATGAACCACCGGTGATAAAAACAGCCTGGTATATACTTTTTGGCTGCGTTTAAGTCTATGAATATTAACCTTTTGGTCTCCCAAAAATTCCTTCACATCCTTAAAGTTTTCTAAATCCCCTAAAAATGAACGCAAAAAGTACCTTGACAGCACTGTTACTTGGTAAAGAACTTCCTGGTCTTTTTCCTGGTGAAACCCGCTGATATCACCGTCAAAGGCTTTGACAACGCTTAGGTTTTGCAGTAATTTCATTACCCTAACCAGCGATTGCCTGTGGCCGTAATTCTCCCAGTCTATGCCTTCCTCAATCGGGTACAGTCTTTTTATGCTTTCACAGGCCTCGGAAAGTAAGAATTGCTCATTAACATTTTTGTTTGAGAGGTATGCCATTAAAGAACATAGAATTGCGTAATCCTTGTTAGATTTAAAACTTTGAATCCCCATCCATACTTCCGTATCTACCGGAACCTTTTCCAGCTTAATAAAGTATTTATTCACAATTAGGTTGAACTCGAATTTTTCCAACAGGTATTCCCGTAATTTATTTTCTTTATTTTTGATTAACCAGTATTGATCCGGGTTGTCCGCCCGCACTATCCAAAAATACTCAAACAATAACTCCATTGCGTGTTTAGTCTGTTCATCAAAACCTACCAATCTTATCACCTCATAAACTCAATCTCAAAATTAGGCATCTTCAGGCGGCCATCTTCGCTATCTATAATAATTGTCTTATCATTTTTTCTATAAAGTTTGAATTTTTGACCATACTCGGTTTTACCAATCCAGACGTTGTTATGGTATTTACCGCTGCCCATACTCCTGCCAATCCAATTTAAAATGGATTTCCGTACTATAGGCTCCACTTCTATCAAATCAGATAATGTGATACTATTGCCGTTAACTAAAGTTTCAATTATCTGTCGTTCTTCTTCCTTTCTTTGGATATATTCCTGCATAATCTCCATTTTATCTTTAGTCTTTGATTTCATGTTAGTCCTGATTGTTTTTTGGGAATTTCTAATTCGTGGCTGCAGATTTATTACTGTAGGAGGTAATTCCCAAATATGTGCCTCAATATCCTCGGTAGCTTTGACCCCGGCAAAAAGGTGTCTTGTATGAAGTACCCCAAATGTATAGGCAAATAGCTTATGGGCTTCCGCCATATCTTCCATATCGTTAAACCACTCTGATAACTTTAAATAATCCCGGTATTGATTTCTGGAGTTACCGTATTTTTCGCTTAACTGCTGCGCCGTTCTTGTGATCTGACTAATGGCTTTTTCTGTGCTTTGCTGTAAAATAGTTAGTTGGCTGATATCGTTATTAGATCCTAAAAACCACTCTTTAAGGCTCAGCCATTGGCTAAGATATTGGTCTGTCAGCTCTTCTTTTCCCAACTGCTGCAGCGGGTTATTTGATAAATAGTCAACAATCATCTCAAGCCTTTTATTTATTAATTCGAACTCCATATCCTTGAGAACAGCTTTTATCTTCGGCGCATAATCCTGCAGCACGATGATGAAATTTTTCAACTGGTCCGTAAGAGCATTTTTATAGATAATAAACGCTTCCTTTTGAAGCATTTGATCTAATTTATTGCTCTCAATATATGCTAAATAATTGGCGGTATGTGCTATTAGCTCTTTAAAATAACTAAACAATTCATTCCAAAGCTGGTTTAAACCCTCGCCTTCACCAATTCTCGCATCACTTTTATACCCATGATCAGTCAGTTCCCTGAGTTTATCCAAAAGCCTAATTACCAATGTTCTTTCTAACGAACCGCCTTCAGTATGCTCCATCCCCTCCAACTTAACAATTAATTCCTCGATTTCCACGGCATAGGCAGTGCATTGATAGCGAAAGTTTTTGCGTTTGAAATCCTCAATTGTTTGGTAGAGAGTGACTTCTTGCGTAGCCACTAAATTACCCCATTGAGTTAATTGCTGGAGGTCACTGCTTAGTTCCTCTTCGGTATAATCCTTAAAATATTCAACCTCTTTCAGGTGGGAATATACTTCTCTAGGGGACATGTTTGACCGATACCTTCTTTGCTGCTCATAGAAATAACGCATTATTACCCGATAGCGCCATGTGTTATCTGTGCTAAGATATTTTACCTCGGATATTTTCTTTAGTAACTGATCATCCGTTGGAAATACACCTACATGGTTCTGCAACTTCAGAAATCCCCCTTATCTTCTTTCTGCCCCAATATTGTTCTACACTACTCATATTCCTTCCTTCCGCTACAATACCTTTTTTAAATACGTACCAGTTTTATGAATCCTAAGATAAACTGAGCATCAAGAAACCTCCACCATCTCCACCCAGATGACAAATATGAATTTTCCATATTTTAATAACTTTCTGTATCACTTTGTCATACCAATGTCCCAATCCCTATTATTCCGACTTATTTGCAGGTATACGTCCCTTTTTATCGAAGAATATTATAATAGATCAACTATTTAATAACAATGGAGGGCTAACAGTGTTTAGTAATTCTAACTTTTTTGAACTATACGGCCAAGCCGTTACTACGTCTCTTGGTTTCTTTTGGAAGGCTGGATGGGCTTTTATCTTAGGGTATTTTGTCAGCAGTTTAATTCAAACCTTCGTACCTAAGGCAAAGTTAACTAGGCAGATGGGGCAAGCCAATGTGAAAAGCGTCTCATTATCGACATTATTTGGTGCCGCATCCTCATCTTGTTCTTTTGCAGCCTTAGCAGCCGCTCGTGCTTTAATGGCTAAAGGTGCACATTTTATAGCAGTAGTGGCATTCATGTTTGCTTCAACCAACCTAGTTATTGAACTAGGTATTCTAATATTTATATTTTTAGGTTGGCAGTATCTGGTAGCAGAAATAATAGGCGGTCTAATACTAATAATTATCAGCAGTGCTTTAATTAAAATAACATACCCCCACAAGCTGTTGGATCAGGCCAGAAAAAAAGTTGAACATGAAATGCCTTCCATGGAGGAAGACTTTGATTGGAAAGAACGATTAAAAAGTAAAAAGGCTTGGCTTTCTGTGGGAAACAACTTCGTTATGGAATGGAAAATGGTTTGGGAAGAAATACTGATCGGTTTTACTATTGCCGGCTTTATGACTGTATTTGTCCCGAATTACGTCTGGTCTAAAATCTTTCTGATGGATTACGCAGACCAATTACCCCATATGCTGATTGCTGTAGAAAACGCTTTGGTAGCCCCTTTCGTAGCAGCACTTACCTTCATCGGTTCCATGGGTAATATTCCTCTGGCTACTGTACTCAGTGCTAACGGCGTCTTTTTTACTGGTATCATGGGCTTCATTTACTCAGATTTGATGGTGCCGCCTTTAGTTGCAATTAATGCCAAATATTACGGAAAGAAAACAGCATTCTATATTGCCGGTATTATGTATATCAGTATTGTAGCCACAGCCTTAATACTAAACGCATTTTTTTCTGCGCTTAATATAATACCCGAGAGCAATAAAGTAATAACTGAACTAACACAGTTTAAATTTGATTATACTTTTTGGATGAATATAGCGTTTGGAATATTAGTCCTCTGGTTAGTATCGTTACAACGCGCATTTAAAAGACATCACAAGCATCATGACATGTCCGGCCATCAACATGTTGTGCCAAAAGGAAAATTGAAAAAAACAACTACTTATATATTTATTTTAATAATAATTTTCGGGTTTGTCTCTCACGGCATTTATACCCTGTAACAGCTGAATGCATTAAAAACCAGAAAATTTGTCCTCACAAAATACGCAACCTTCATTGACAGCTTGATAATCGTTACCACATTTTTGGCATCGGTATGTGGAGCCTGTTGCAAGTATCTTTTGCGGAGCTGCTGCTGCTTCAAATAACATCTCTTCCATGGCTAACGCTTCGTGAAAACAGATGTGGGCACATAAATCACACCCGCTGCAGGTGGATGGGTCTAATAGCAGTTCTACCTTTTCCCCCGCCTCTATCTGTTTTATAGCACCCTGGGGACACAATGTCTCACAGGCCTTACAAAATCGGCAGTTACCCATGGCCTTAGGTTGACTAACAGTTATTTTTTCCTTTAGCTCCGATTTTAACCTAACCAATCTAAACTGAGCCTGACGTTTATCTGTCATTAAACTGATGTTAGGCTGGATCTTTTTTGTCTCCTCCCGGCCTAGCAATTCAGACGCAATTTTTTCAGGGGCTCTCCCTAGACCGCCTAACATAGCTCCAAAAAAATTCCTGCGTTCACGGCTAAAGCCCTGTTTCTTTTTTCTTTTGGGAGACTTTACTGATGATGCAAAAACTATTTGGGAAGCCAACAAATCTTCCGCCTCTTTCAATATTAGCGACCACTTTTCACCTGCATGTTTGCTACAAGATTGGCAGCGACTTTTAGGGGGCAACACCTTTACTTTGCCTTCCAAATTACCAATGAAAAGCCACCCCTCAATGGGAATGGCTCCAAGACAGGAAACCTGGAGCAAATGGGCCTCTACTTTACTGCCAATTTCCGAACAGCAAATGTATGCCTCCTGGTACATATTAACCCTTTCTTCAAGGTTATTGATAAGGCTAATTAGTGAAGGGTTCTGCGAAGATAAGGCACCAGTGGGGCAGACAGAGGCGCACAGCCCACAATTTGTACAGTTGTTTAGAACTAAACCATCCTCAGTAAATTTAATGCTGTCTTCCGGACAAATTTTAATGCAATCATCACATCGGCCCAATCGGGGTGACCGCACTCGCACACAACGAGAAGAGTCGATAGCCAAATCACCCAACTGTTCCGTTATCATATTTGCTAATTTCTCTAAGTCAGGCATAATTCATCACCTCGTTAGCCTTGGCTAAAATACATAATAACCCATCTATCCTAGTTATCTGATACATCATGACATCTATGGCAGTCTTCGCCAGCTTGTTCGTCCACCAATTGTTCACAGTCGCTGCCCTTTACTTGAGGCACTGTGTACTCCTTATCAGAGACCTTGGAATAAAGAACTATCCTGCTGCCTTCCATCCGAACATTGACATAAGGCTCGCCTTCATCGGTAACAGCCAATTGATCGCCCACCTTAACTTCAGGAAAATTATCATGAAAATAGCGAGAAGCCCAAATAGCATTATCAGTCTCACTACCCACCTTTACTGTTTTCGCTGTTTCGTCTACAGTTCCGTGGCAATCATAACACGCTATTGTCTGAGCCGCCTTTTTGTTACCAGTTAAGTGGCCGTCGCCCATCACCTCGTTGCGAGTATGACAGTCAATGCAGTCCAGTTCAACCTCGCAAAGGGCATACTGAGCACCCTCAATGTAATAAGCTTGGCTTTTATCAGCGTTCGGGTCCGTAATAGCACCAACAGGAATATCTTCTCTCGGTAAAAATTCTACTTTACTAATAGAGTGAATTCCTTGATTATGACAGGCGTTGCATTGTGTGTAGGGTATGGCAGTAGTAAGCTTATGCTCAGGGGCATGACCCGGTTCCGACCGATTAATAGTAGGATCATCCCCCTGATATGTGCCTCCCGACCGGTATGGCGTATGACAGGCAGCACAGCCAGCTAAATGTTGGGCAGTTTCTATTTCTCCAGCCCCTGTATTTAAATGACAGTCAGCAAGACAGTTTTCGGATAACTTCTGCTGGAGCGGATTATTGTCGAGTGAAAACAATTCCAGCTTGTCTGCAGCTAAATTCCTATCCTCCAACTGTTCTTTATCCTCGCCGTTGTAGCCGGTTACCTCAACAATTCCATACCTGCTCAATAAATCCTTCTGCCAACCATATGTGAAAGCTAACTCCGTGATTTCACCTGCTTTAGTGGCCATAGGAATTAGAGGCACAGTTTCAACCGGGCTCCGGTAAAGGTTACCTGTATTGATATGGCACCCTTCCTGGCCGCATGCTTCCCCTGCAGTAGCTAAGGCCGCAGGATTTCTGCCTCCTAGTAGTCCTTGATGGGCTCTTTCCTTATCTAACGCTTGACCATCTCCTCCATGACAAGATACACACCCAAAGGTTTCAATAGGATGGGATGTGCTTATCTCTTCAATACCCTGATGACAGGTAAGGCATCGTTCTACTGTTCCCCCAGGAAGAGACAAATTGACAACCTCGTTTCCGTATAATTGCCACTCTTTTTCTTGCTCCTGCAGACCGGCTATTACCATTAATGAAAGGAACATCAGCAAACCTAAAGTTGCAAGTAAGTGTTTGCGGGTCATTATCATACCCTCCTGAAAAAGTCACTTAGATTCTTACCAGATATCCGAAAGCAGTTAAAGCTGTAATTAATAGCAGTACTATCCATAGTAGATAAACTGCTGCTCGATGCATGATTCGGGTTAAATAAGGAAACAAAACTATTATTAAAACAAGCCCCATTGGTAAGTATACCCCAGCCCAAACCGGCGAAACATACTGAAGCAGCCACTGGATTCCAGCAAAAATCCAAGGTGCTGGAATTGTTTGGGTAAAATCCTTTTCTGTATAAATCGTAACTCCCAGCACCAATGCCAAAATAACAGTAAAATTAGTGGCAAAAAGGGTAGCAAGGAGTTCTCGTTCGGTTAATTCTTTTCTATCAACAAATTCTTTCAGAGAGGCCATTCAACGCCACCATCCTTCCTTACCCTAAAAAAATGCCAGCCCATTAACAAAAAGCTCAACATGGGTAGAAACAAACAGTGCCAAATGTAAACCCGCAAACCTCCTAATGCGGTCAAAGGATTATTCCCGGCAAATACAATTTGCTGCAGGTAGCTACCTGCCCCGGGAACTTCCCCAATTAATGCAGATGCTATTTTCGCTGCTTCCCTTGCTACTACATCACCCACAAGCAGGTAGCCGCTGAAGTCAAGCGCAACTGTAAAAACCAGCAGTATTACCCCGATTACCCAATTGAACTCCTTTGGAGGCCTATAGGCATTAGTCAAAACCACCCTTATCAAATGCAGCATAACGGTAAAGACCATTAATTGACCGGCCCACTTATGCAAGGAACGAATAAAACCGCCATAGGGAATAACATCCTGAATAACGGTTATGGAGGCAAGGGCGGATTGGGGATCGCCCGGTTGATAAAAAAGCATTAGTAAGAGACCGGTTCCCGCTAAAATAATAAATAGAAAAAAGGACAGCCCTCCCATACACATGGTGGGCCAGAAACCGATAATCTTTTTGTTAATTCGTGGTGGATGGATGTGTGTAAGAAAATCCAATAAGCTACTTCTCAGTTTTTTATCCACCTTGTTACCCCTTCCTAACTTAGACCTTAAGCCTCCACTGTCGGGATACAATTTGACTAGTGTCGGCAATCATGTTTCCTTTCTCGTCCAATTCAAGCTTCACAGCTGCCAAAGCCTTTCCGGTTGGCCCACTAAAAATACTTCCATCAACTTGATATTTGCTGTGATGACAAGGACAGATAAAATGTCCCTCTTCCCATTTAACCAAACAACCTAAGTGGGGGCAGCGGCGATCCAAGGCATAATAACCCTTATCATCTCTAACCAGCCACACCATTTCTCGCCGGCCTAAAACCGCGCTGCCTATGGTAATGGGCTGAGCTGAGGGAAAAATATCAGTAACTATTTTTTCACCTTGAGAGCTGCCGGATGTGAAACTAAACGCACCCTTTAAAGTTAGTAACCCGACTGCTGCCATAACCACCGAAATAAATTTTCGCCGCGTCATCTTTGTTCCCACCTGACTGTTCCTCCTGCTCTTAATGATCCAATTTCAGAAAACGTTCACTTATTCTATAGACTGAAATAATAAACCCTATGGCTCCAATCAACACTAATACTTCCCCGCTGCTGGGAAGGTAGCCGGCCAAACTGACCGCGCTCTCTCCGCTCAGTGCATCAGTCGAAACCTTTTGCCCAGCAACAACCATATCATACCGCATAAAGATAACTCCAACAATGGTGGATACAGCCGCTGCCAAACTGTAATTTATACGCTGGCTCTTGCTAAAGACGATAGCCGCCAACGGGAAAATCATCCCTGCGCCCACTTCAAACAACCAAAACGGCACTGCTAATGAACCGTTTACTAACGTTAGTGCTGCCAACTGTGTTGCGGGTACCCCGCCGTAAAGAGAGGCGGTTATTTTCCAAAAAGTCATGACTCCAGTTAAAACGACAAATATTCCTAAAGCTTTAGTAAGCAGAGCTATGGCAGATCGATACCGGTCGCCCTGATATCCCTTGTCGTTTCTCTGTAAAAACCAGGATAGAATAACCAATGTCGCTATACCTGACATAACTGCTGTTAGCAACACATAAACCGGATAGTAGGCCCCGGCCCAGAACGGGCGAGCATTGACCAACCCGAACACGGAGCCTAAGTTACTGGTAGCAGCTATGGCCAGCGCTAAAGTCACGATTGCCATAGTTTGCCCCAGTTTATATCTTCCCAGTTGCCAGGCAGCCAATTCTATAATCAAAGCTACCAAATATATTCCGTAGATGGTACCCATCCACCAGATGCCGGAGGCAAAGTTGGGAGATATCATGACGTAAATCATCCGCAGCGGATGGCCCAACTCTACAGCTAATACTGCAAAACCGGAAACCAAAACGGTTATGGCAAGTAATACTGCTCTTTGCCCTAACACGTCCAGCTTTTTTAAGCCCAATACATGCCCCAGTGACGAAACCATACATAATCCGCTGCAGGTAACCGCTAATAATACGTAGCCTGCAATTAAAAGTCCCCAAGGTACTAGATCACTAGTTCCAAATGCCTCTTCCCCTGCAAGAAACATGTGCAGGCCGGCAAATATACCCGCCAGCATTAACAGGGCAGGCACAACCCAAGTCAGCATTTCTATGACAAAACGATAGATACTTACCTTACCATAATTAACTACATTACCAACTTCTGAAGTAGGGGTGCTCATGCCAGTATCCCTCCTTCAGTTGGTTTATCTAATATATAATAAATAGACGGCTTGGTTCCCTGTTGAGGCAATAAGACTTTATGTTTATGTTTCCTCAACAACTGGGACACTTTAGACTTAGAATCATTCAAATCTCCAAATACCCTGGCTCCCCCTATACAAGTCGCGACACAAGCCGGTTCCAGACCTTTTGCTAGACGGTGACTGCACATGGTACATTTGTCAGCCACTTTCTCTTCAGGATGAAAGAATCTTGCATTGTAGGGACAAGCAACCATGCAGTATTTGCATCCGATACACTTTTTGTTATTCACCAGTACTAATCCGTCTTCCCTCTTATATGAAGCACCGGTGGGGCAGACAGAAACGCACGGGGCATTAGCGCAGTGCATACAGTTCCCTGGCAGGTAATCGACATTGAGATTAGGGAATGTGCCTTTATAGCCATCCTTGGTAATCCAGTTTCTTGATTTTCCTAAAGGAACCTCATTTTCAGCCCAACAGGCTACCTGGCAGGCTTTACAGTCGATGCAACGATAGACCAGCATTACAAACCCGTAATGTTTTGTCATGCGGTGCCACCTCCCGCCAGATCTTCACCAGATAAGGGCCTCACCGTTACAAAAGTCTCAGTAAGGGCCTGACACCCGGACAAACTATCAGTATGAGTTTCATGCAGAGCAGAATTGCTGACGCCGATATTATAACCAACTTTCATGGCCTTGCTGAGGTGACCAAACCCTGCCGCAATAAAGACGCAATCAGGCCGAATAGCTTCAGTGACAAGTGCTTCATCGATAACTTGACCAACTGAGCTTTCAATAATTACTTTCTGCCCATTTTTAATTCCCAGCTTCTTAGCCACCTGCGTATTTATCCAGACAGGGTTATCCGGCATAAGTTCCATTAACCACTCATTGTTTTGGGTGGTAAATTGCGAGTGCTGAGCAACTTTACCTGTCAGTAAATAGAACTTACCTTGGGGTGGTGCAGGCGGTTCCTGCCATTCTGGTACTCCCGGCTCCCCGACACTTTCCAGCAGCGAAGAGTTCAACTCTATTTTACCGCTTTTTGTTTGAAACTCTATTTCATGATGTTCTTCCGACTCTAACTCTACATATCCTTTATCAACCAATTCATCAAAGTCTATCTGAAAAGGTTCAATTTGAGCTTTAATAATATCCTGTTCTTCTTTATATGGGAAGTAGTCTCCTAAGCCCAAGCGATCGCCTAATTCCTTAAGTATCATCAAACCGCCCTTAGTTTCGTAAAGCGGTTCAACTACCGGTTGCCTTAAGAAAAGCTTGTTACCTGCAGGCGCTATAGGATCCCACCGCTCCAGGTAAGTCGACTCAGGCAAAATTACGTCTGCGTAGTATGCAGTATCATTAGGCAGGATATCGATTACTGCCAGAAAATCTAAGTTCTTCAGTGCTGTCATAGTCTTTCGTCTTTCAGGGATGGACATTAGCGGATTTTGTCTGTAAACTAACCAACCTTTTCCTTGGTACGGTTTTCCTGTTAACAAACTATCCCTGATTTCCTGAATAACGCCGTATTTAAGCGGTACCAACGGGTATTTCCATGGAACTCCGTCTAAACGAGGTGCAGTAGTTTTCGGGTAAGGCGGCTGGGATAATGAGCCAAGAGCAGCACCGCCTTCCTCACCGCCTGCAACCAACCCGCCGGATGCTCCCCAATTACCCATTAGCGCATTGAGAATCGCGATTGAGCGCTGGGTCTGAAATGAATTGGTAAAATTTGAAGTTCTCCAGTTAGGGTGAGCGACCGCCGCCGGTCTTTGAGAAGCAAACTCTCGGGCAATTTTTCTGATGATATCCGCATCAATTTCGCACCGCTGGGCGGCCCATTCAGGACTATATGTTTTCAAAGATTCTTCTAATTTGTCAAAACCCACGCAATATTTATCCACAAATTCTTTATCATAAAGACCTTCCGTAACCACCACATGATTTAAAGCCAAGAAGAACGCTAAGTCAGTACCCGGTTTAATTGGCAGCCACTCGATTGCTTTAGAAGCCGTTATTGTATACCGTGGATCAAGAACCAATATCTTACCACCCTTGGCGGCAAAATCCATCATCTGTTGGGTTTCCGAATTTGATATTGCCTCAGCCAGATTTCTGCCGGTATAAATAACATACTTACAATTGTCATAATCCACCCCGGGCTGGGCCAGTCCATAAGTGTAAGTAAACGCAATGGTCATAGCGTTAAAGCAAAGACTGCGCTGTGTTCCGTAATTGGGCGTTCCAAAAGCTTTTAAAAGGTTCTCAAAGTAGGGCTGAGTTAGGTTATGGGTCGAACTCATAATCATGGCTTCAGGCCCGTAATTATCCTTAATCCTTTTCATATTGTCTGCTGTGAACTGTAATGCCTCATCCCAAGAAACCCTGCGCCATAAGCCGCTGCCTCTCTCACCGGCCCGTATCATAGGGAACTGCAATCTATCGGGATCATAAAGCACCTTAACACCGGCGTTACCCCTAGGACACAGCTTACCGCGCGAGTTGGGATGCTCGGGATTGCCTTCAAGTTTCACAAGTACACCGTCTTTAACTTTTGCAATTGCCCCGCATCGCCAGACGCAGTTTTCACAAATAGTTGAAATATCAATAGTATCTCCACCATTTAATTCATCCGCAGCATAAGCGGATTTACCCATTTTCATGCCGGTTTTTAACCCGCCTGCTGCCAGCGCGGTAGCAGTTACTGCAGCACTACCCTTCAAAAATTGACGGCGGGTGAAATAATGCTCCCATTGAAAAGTTTCTCCTTGCTTCGGTGCGGAAGGTAGTTCGTTCCGTTTTTGTGTCATTAAATTTCACCCCCCATTACATATTGTTCTTTTCTAACGCATAAAACATTGTGATACTAGCTAGTACGAAAAAAGAAATTACCAACCATGAATTTACATTTAACATATCACCCATAGTCTGACTGCCGAAATTTGCAATCTTATTAATAGGTATATAGACTTTTTCGTATGTGAGACCGAAAGCAACAGCCCCTGCCAAGAAACCCAACACACCCGGTACCAAATAATCAATACTGCCACTGCCGCCACCGGCGACACAAGTACCCGGTCAGAAGCCCGCTAGGGCCATGCCAATTCCAAACACCGCTCCCCCAACAAGGTTTCCGAAAAGGTAAGTTTCATTCACCTTCGTCAACTCAATTAAGCCTAATTCCCTTAATCCGAAGACGCCGATCATGGCAACACAGAGGGCCGTCATCATAAATTTTAAAACGGTTAAATCCTTAAAACGAAAAACATTGGCAATTTTACCATATTGTCCTAAGCCTGCTTTATCCAAGGCCCAACCGAAACCAAAACCAAAAATCAATGCCAACAAATAACTGCTCACGCACGCCACCCCCTACCGTGAATTATAATACTTGTAACAATTCCGGAGGCAAACATTCCTACTATAAATAAGAGTCCCGCCGGAGCTAACTGTAAAGTGCCGGAAATAGCAAGGCCGCTGGTACAGCCGCCGGCAATACCTGCACCGTACTCTAATATAAATCCGCCGATAAAGGCAATTGACCAACGCTTGGCGGTACCGTCTCCTCGATTTTTCCGCCATTCTTGGTCAGGAAGCAGCCGCCATTTAAACGTGCCTGAAAGCTTGGAAGATATTAATGCACCGAAGAATATACCGATGACTAATATAACCTGCCAAGTTATAGCTGCGGGCATTATATACTGCCAGTACATACTGTCGCTAATCCCTTTGGAAAACCAACCGCCTATAATGCCGGCGAGGTTTTCAAAGGTACCAGAAGCCCCCAATAGTTGATCGCTTATTAACAAGGCCAGCACAGATACAATTCCTAGCAATACACCAGCTGCATATGGACTCCAACGAGGTTTTCTTAGTTGTTCAGTTAACCAAGCCATTAGGCAGTACCCTCCTCTTCTTCCAGCATTTTTGCCAATGCCACAGCTTCCTGCGGTAAACTGGCTGCCTCTTTTATCTTCTCAAAATCTGTCTCTGCCAGGCGTTTCACTAATTTCGCCCCCTGGGGGTGCTCAACTAATTTGCCTAATGCCGCTAATTGTTCTTCAGGCAAATCCAAGGCTGCTAAGCGTTCTATCTTTTCATCGATCTCTTTCGCGGCAGCTATCTCTCGAGACGATAACGCCAACTTGCGAAGATCATATTTCCACAGAAAATATCCCAGCGCAGCCAAAGCACCTAAATTAAGCAAGATTAAAATTATGTTTCCAGCATTGATACCGCCTGTTTCACCCCGTGCCTGGGCCAGTTTGAGGTTATAATCAACTAGGTCCTTCTCCGGCACTTGTTCCGCAGGCACCACTTCCGGTGCGGCTACCCCGCCTGATCCCCCGGAACCTGTCCCGGAACCCCCGTCGGAAGAACCCCCTGCCGTCAAGGTAACGTCGTATGTAGCTGCTCTATCTTTTAAATCTTCTACGTGGCAAGCGCTGCAGCTTGCCTGTACGTCTGCAAAAGGTTTCACTAAACCTGTGTGGGCTTCTTGTTTGTCCTGGGAAGAAACCACTCCGCCGTGACAGTATTCACAAAAGTCTCCAAAGGAATGGTCCGAATGCCAAATGCCCGAATTAGCCACCGGCATTTCCTTTTTAACCTCGTGACAGCTTTTACACGATGAAACTGAAGCACCACATGCGGCTTCAGCGCTAGGTATAGAAGATAAATTGAAAACTATAGAAAAACCTAGTGCTAACATGAGTCCGAAAAATATCCTTTTCCACTGCATCTTTCCTCAACACCCCCATTTTGTTTTTCAAGTTATTTTAATCACATACTTATAATACTATATTATAGATTCGCTTTCAATGGATTATGCGAAATTTAGTACAAAAAAATTAAAACCTTTATTATTAAAAGGTTCTAATTTTCATTCTCAGCTCACCTTTATTGAGACTATAAACTAAGAAG
>JADQBR010000067.1 GCA_016278515.1 Bacillota bacterium | reverse complement strand
TATACTCGCAAGGGGCATATCCAAAACTCTAGAGCAACAAGTTGCTAAGAGTTTTCCTAACGGTTCTCAAGTTGAATTTTCTATCATCGGTCTATCGAGCAATCCAATTAAATTATTTGGAGGTAAGGTAATGCTAGACTTATTACGAAAAAGTTTACATTTTGGTATCGGCGCTATTTCCATGACTCGTGAAAAGGCAGAGCAACTGGTGCAGGAAGCGGTGAAAAAGGGAGAAATTAATTCAGATGAAGCCAAAGGCTTAGCTGATCAGTTGGTAAAAAAAGGTGAAGAAGAACGACTTAATTTGACCACCACTGTCAAACAGGAAGTTAAACAAATGCGAGAGGAAATTGGCTTTGTCAGTCAGGAAAAGTTTAAGCAGTTGGAAGAAAGGGTTCAAAAGTTGGAACAGCAGTTGGAAATAATGAAATAGACGTACAATAGTATTTGTTAAAAGCCTGTGGTTATTCCACAGGCTCTTTGGTATAGAGGTGAAATTAATGGCTCCATTTAGGAGAGGACCGCGCCACCTGCGGCGCTATCGGGAAATAGCGAATATATTGGCAAAGCATGGTTTCGGTTATATTTTGGATCAAACTGGCTTAATTCAGTACCTGCCAAAACAAAGCCAGCGGCGAGCCAGCAAAGAAAGATGGGGTGCTCCTGAGCGTATTTTGCATGTTTTGGAGGAATTAGGGCCTTCCTTTGTTAAATTAGGTCAGATCATGAGTATTAGGAAGGATTTACTGCCTGAAGAATACATTGAACAACTTAGTAAACTGCAGGACGAAGTACCGCCGTTTCCTTTTGAACAAGTAGAAGAGGTTATTGAAGTTGAATTCACTAAAACTATCGAAAATTTATTTGCTACCTTTAATAAAAAGCCTTTGGCATCAGCATCTATTGGACAGGTTCATCAAGCTACTCTCAAAAGTGGCGAGCAGGTGGTAGTAAAGATACAGCGACCGGGAATAAAGGAAAAGATTGAAACCGACCTGGAGATACTGTTCAACATAGCACGTTTTGTAGAAAACCGTACTGCTACCGGTAAGCATTACCGCCCGGTGGATATTGTAGAGGAATTCGCCCAGTCTGTCAGAAATGAATTGGACTATATGGCAGAGGGCAGAAATGCCGAGCGTATCGCCAGCATGTTTGTAAATGATGACGGAGTTATTATCCCGGGAGTTTATTGGGAATTTACCAGCAGAAGAGTATTGGTTCTGGAATTTGTAGAGGGTATTAAAATATCAAACCATACCGCCTTAGATAACGCAGGGGTGGATAAACGTAAAATAGCAAAAATAGTTGTTAATGCCATGTTGAAACAGGCATTTGAAGAAGGCTTTTTCCACGGTGATCCCCACCCCGGTAACCTAACTGTATTGTCGTCGGATCAAGTCGCATTTTTGGATTTTGGTCAAGTAGGCAGAATTGACGATTGGCTGAGGGAACGATTCTCCGACCTGATTTTAGCTTTAATCAGTCAAAGCGTCAATGGTATTGTACGCAGTATGTTAAAACTGGGCGCAATTGAGAGACATGTGAACATGCAGGCCTTAAAAAAAGATGTTGCCCGCATCAAAGGAAAGTATTACGGGATGCCTATGAGTGAAATTAAAGTTGGTGAGGCACTGAACGAGATGTTGCAGTTGTCTTATAAATATAGGATTCGGGTATCACCGGAAATCACGCTGCTGATAAAGTCTTTAATGACCTTGGAAGCTTTGGTGCAGGAATTGGATCCTAAATTAAGTGTCGTAGACATTGCTGAACCTTACGGCAAGAAAATTCTTCGCCAACGCTTTTCGCCTAGTAAACTGGGCCAAGGTGTCAGTGAATATGCTTGGGAAATAGGGAGCTTGTTAAGTGATTTACCCTCCAGGGCTGAAAACGTCATCAGTCTTTTAGAAGAAGGAAAGTTAAGAATTCAACTGGAACATGAGAACTTCAAAAATTTTTTTAATTTGTTAAATTTGATCAGTAATCGTCTTTCAATGAGCATTATCATCGCCAGTGTCATAGTTGGTTCTTCCCTCATTGCGCAAAACACGGAGCAGTCCATCCTCTGGCGATACCCAGTGGCAGAAGTCGGTTTTCTCATTGCGGTAATCATGGGAATGTGGCTAATCTACACCATCTTTCGCAGTGGTCGGTTTTGAATGGCGATGAAATTCGGCGGAATACCCCAATTTGGAACATCTGGTAGGATTTCCTGCTGGTACTGTTTCAGAAGTCGTGTATAATGGTGTAAGTGAGGGGGGGCCGTATTTTAGGCCCA
Source organism: Bacillota bacterium (assembly GCA_016278515.1). Taxonomy (GTDB): domain Bacteria; phylum Bacillota; class JADQBR01; order JADQBR01; family JADQBR01; genus JADQBR01. The sequence continues at coordinate 151,730 of JADQBR010000067.1, read as the reverse complement.
AAGTGAAGGGGGTTACTGTTTACTGAGCTGTCATAGCAGAAATCACGATGAAACAAATAGTGTTTACAGTAATGTTTATTACGCACCGGAAACCATAGTAACCGTTGAAGAATCTGTTTATGACTTAGTCTATTTAAAAATTGTTTTTCCAAAGAAGGATAACTGATAGATATCTAGAAAAATACAACGTAGGCTTTTTTACGCTGTATTTTGCAATATTTTTCGCAGAAACTTTTTATAGGGAAATAAGTTTACTTCCTTGAGTAGGTGGGATGACCATGTTAAAGCACTTAGGAGAAGTGAATAAGTATCAGAAAACTTTCAGATGAATGGTTTTCTTTTTTTGTGCGCTTTTGCACAAGTAATAATTGGCAAATTTATGCGTATAAATAATGCGTGATATTGTACAGACGTCTGCTAGTTGGTAGTTAAATGATCGTGAGTGGTAGAAAATCCAGGATGTTCAGTAAAAACTGCTAGATATTTTATTCACATAGCAGGAGTATAAGAAAATTTCGTAGAATTTTAATAAAATAACAATGAATAGTATGAAAGTTGGCTATAATTTTGCATCTGTTAATTTTTGGTGATAAAGGTTTTCAGTAACCAACCAAGATCTATTTTAATTAAATGCAGGTAGAACTATAATTTGATAGAAAAGAGGTGGTTCTAAATGAAGATTGCGGTTTCCGGTAAGGGTGGTGTCGGAAAGACAACAATTTCTGCCGGTTTGGTTGAATTTCTTGCGGACAAGGGCTATCATGTATATGCAGTAGATGCTGACCCGGATGTCAGCTTAGGTACTGTCTTGGGACTGCCGGAGGAAGAACTGGCTGCCCAGCAACCTATTGTAGACATGCGGGAAATTATCGCGAATAAAACAGGAGGAAAAGGCGCCTTCTTTAGTTTGAATCCTGATGTGGAGGATTTGCTGGATGAGTACATTGTAAAGCACGGCAATATCCATTTTCTTAAAATGGGTGCCGTTAAACAGGGTGGATCTTCCTGCTACTGTCGTGAAAATTCCGTGCTCAATGCCATGGTTGGATCCCTGTTTTTAAAGCGTAATGAAGCAGTACTGATGGATATGGGTGCTGGTATCGAGCATCTTACAAGGGGTACGGCCAAAGGTGTGGATTTAATGCTGGTAGTGACTGAACCTAGCAAAGTCAGTGTGCAGACATCAAAAGTTGTGCAGGGCCTTGCGGCTGAACTGGGAGTTTCCAATGTAAAGATTATTGGAAATAAGATTAGAAACGATAAAGAAAAAGAATTTCTTTATAACCATTTCTCAAAAGAGGATATTATAGGTGTTATTGAGTTTAACGAAGCTATCTTAGACAAGGCCATGGGACTAGAAGTCCCAGAGCCTAAAACTTTAAATCATAGTATTTCAGTTATAGGCAATCAAATATTAGAGAGGGTAGGTGAAAAATAGCGTAAAAAACTAATTAATGGTTGACTCTCATGTTGTTTAAATTTATTTAAGGAGGTTAAAAAGAGTATGCCAAGATTTAGAGATCCTAATCACACCAGCAGGCCGTCAGATGCACCGCGGGTTGAAGAAAAGAAAACTCGCGAACGTACTATAGACCCGGCGGCGCTGGAAATGTTGGATGTAGCCAAAGAGAAAAATGTCATTACGGCGTTTGATCGTTTTATGGCTCAACAGCCTCAGTGTAAGTTTGGGTATGAAGGAGTTTGCTGTCGCTTTTGTTTTATGGGACCATGCCGTATTAAATCAGATGAAGGTCCTGCGTCCCGGGGTGCTTGCGGTGCTTCCGCATGGACAATTGTAGCACGAAGTGTTGGTACGTTAATTTTGACAGGTGCTGCATCCCACTCTGAACACGCTCGTCACATTGCAGACGCTTTATTAGATCTATCCGAGGGTAAAGCACCGGATTATCAGATTAAAGATGCTGTAAAGCTCAAGAAGGTTGCCAAGCGAGTAGGACTAGAGACTGAAGGCAAGAAAGACGTTAAGATTGCTAATGAGCTTGCAATGATGGCACTAGAAGACTTTTCTCGTTTGCCGGGAAAAGGTAATTCAACTTGGCTAACTACAACCGTTATTGAGGACCGCGTAGAGAAGTTCCTAGATTGTAACGTTATGGTAAACGGTATTTTGGGTAATATCAGTGACCTGCTTGCTCAGGCCCACGTAGGTAATGATAATGACCCGGTTAACTTAACTTTTGGAGCAGTACGAGTCGCTCTTTGCGATTATACCGGCATGCATATTGCCACTGATTTATCCGATGTATTATTTGGTACTCCCGAGCCCGTTCAAACAGAGGCTAACATGGGAACATTAGATGCTAAGAAGGTTAATATTGCCGTTCACGGTCATAACCCACTTTTAAGTGAGAAGATTGTGGATGCAGCGGAAGCACTTAATGCTGAAGCTAAGGCTGTTGGTGCTGAAGGCATCAACTTAGTTGGTATTTGCTGTACTGGTAACGAAGTGTTAATGCGCCGCGGTGTGCCGCTGGTAACTTCATATGCTTCTTCTGAATTAGCGTTGGTAACAGGTGCCGTTGATGCAATGGTAGTTGACGTTCAGTGTATTATGCCAAGTCTTGCAAACGTTGCTGAGTGTTTCCATACAGAACTTGTTACTACGTCTCCTATTGTTAAGATTCCAGGCACTCAACATGTAGACTTTAAAGTTGAAACTGCTCTTGAGGATGCGAAGAAAGTTATTCGCATTGCTATTGAAGCATATAAGAACCGCGAAGATGGTCAGGTTCATATTCCTCAGATTAAAAATAGAGTTGTGGCTGGGTGGAGTCTGGAAAGTATTTACGATCTATTTAAGACTATTAACCCCGATAACCCGGTCAAAGTTCTTACGGACGCCATTGATTCCGGTGAATTAAAGGGTGTAATAACATTTGCCGGATGTAATAATCTAAAAGGCTTCCAAGATAAGAACCATATTGAAATTGCAAAAGAAATGCTTAAAAACGATGTATTCGTGGTTGCTACTGGTTGCTCGGCGCAGGCTTACGCTAAGCATGGCTTAATGGATCCTGATGCTGTGGAAAAATATGCCGGCGAGGGCCTCAAGAAATTCTTGGCTAGAATTACCGAAAAGGCTGATTTAGTTGCTCAGGTTCCACCTATATTCCATATGGGGTCCTGCGTGGACAACAGCAGAAGTATAGATTTATTAATGGATATGGCTAAAGAGTATGGCGTTGATACTCCTAAGGTTCCGTTCGTAGCATCTGCTCCTGAGGCTATGAGTGGTAAGGCCGCCGCTATTGGTACTTGGTTCTTGGCTATGGGTGTACCGACACATGTTGGTACTATGCCTCCGGTTGAAGGCAGTGATTTAATGTACAGTATCGTTACTCAAATAGCCGGCGACGTATATGGTGGGCACTTTATCCTCGAAATGGATGCTGCAGAAGCTTCTAAAAAGATACTCAGCGCACTTGAATATCGTAATTGGAAGATGGGTATCCATAAGCGAACTGCTGAAAGAGAAGATACTTCGCTTTGCCAGAACTATTAAGATAAATTGGCCCAAGGATAGATCCTTGGGGTTTAGTTGAAAACCGAAAGGAGGAACTAGAATGACTCAAGAGGCATTGAAGTTCGATGCCATTTATGAAGGTGCGATAGAACCCGGCAAAGAACCTAAGAAATTATTCCGGGAAGCATATAATGGCGCTATTACAGCAACTAGTTATGCCGAAATCCTTTTAAACCAAGCAATCCGCAAGTACGGACCGGATCATCCGGTTGCTTACCCGGATACAGCTTATTCACTTCCTGTTATCCGCTGTTTGAGTGGTGAGGAAGTAACAAAGTTGGGGGATTTACCACCTATTCTCAATAGAATGCGTTCTCAGATTAATGAGGCGAAAACTTTTGAAAACGCTCGTCTATGGGGTGAATCCACCTGGTACGCTGCCGAAATAATTGAGGCATTACGCTACCTGAAGTATGAAGAAGGCAAACCGCTAATGCCAGCACCATGGACTGGTTTTATTGGTGACCCGGTGGTGCGTAAGTACGGTATTAAGATGGTTGACTGGACTATTCCCGGCGAGGCAGTGATTTTAGGCCGTGCTAAGGATAGCAAGAAGTTAGCTAAGGTCGTTCAAGACTTAATGAGTAAAGGCATGATGCTGTTTTTATCCGACGAAGTTATCGAACAGTTAATGGATGAAGGCTTGAAGCTTGGTATTGATTACATTGCTTTCCCATTGGGTAATTTCACTCAGGTAGTGCACGCCGGCAACTACGCTCTGCGCGCAGGGATGATGTTCGGCGGTATTGCTCCTGGTAAGAGGGAAAAACACCGCGATTATCAGCAGCGCCGGGTACGTGCATTCATTCTTTATTTAGGTGAGCATGACATGGTTAAAACTGCTGCTGCAATGGGTGGTATCTTTTTAGGCTTCCCAGTTATTACTGACCAGGAACTGGATGAAGATCAGCAGATTAAAGACTGGTTTATTTCTGAACCAGACTATGACAAGATAGTTCAAACCGCTATGGAATTGCGCGGAATTAAGATTACTAACATTCAAATAGACGTTCCCATTACTATAGGCCCTGCTTTTGAGGGTGAGACCATCCGTAAGGGCGACATGTATGTAGAAATGGGCGGCAGTCGTACTACTGCATTTGAATTGGCCCGTTCCGTAGGCCCTGATGAAATTGAAGACGGCAAGATTGAGGTTATAGGACCTAACATTGACGATCTTGAAGAAGGTGCACGTCTGCCGTTAGGTATTATGGTTAGCATTTACGGCCGTAAGATGCAGGACGACTTTGAAGGTGTGCTGGAACGTCGTATTCACGACTTCATTAACTACGGTGAAGGTTTATGGCATACAGGACAGCGTGCCATTAACTGGCTGCGTATCAGTAAGGAAGCTGTGGCAAAAGGCTTTAAATTTGAACATTATGGTGAAATTCTGATAGCTAAGATGAAGGAAGAATTCCCTGCTATCGTTGACCGTGTTCAGGTAACTATTTATACCGACGAAGCACAAGTTGAAGAAAATATTAAGATAGCAAAAGAGGTTTACCTCAAAAGGGATGAGCGCTTGAGAGGCTTAACCGATGAGAATGTAGAAACTTTCTATAGCTGTATTCTTTGTAAATCCTTTGCTCCGAACCACGTATGTATCGTAACTCCTGAAAGAGTAGGACTCTGTGGTGCTGTTAGTTGGTTGGATGCAAAGGCCGGTTTTGAAATTGACAACACCGGACCTAACCAACCTATTGAAAAGGGTTCTGCATTAGATGATGTAAAGGGTATGTGGAATGCAGTGAACCAATATGTTTACAAAGAGTCAAACCGCAATTTGGACGAAGTGAATATTTATTCCATGATGGATAGACCGATGACTTCCTGCGGTTGTTTTGAAGCCATTATGGCTATTGTGCCGGAAGCTAACGGTCTTATGATTACCACCCGTGAGCATGGCGGAATGACTCCTTGTGGTATGACCTTCTCTACACTAGCAGGTACTGTAGGCGGCGGTCTCCAAACCCCGGGTTTCATGGGTATTGGACGTACCTACATCAATAGTAAGAAATTTATTCCGGCAGACGGTGGTATCGGACGTATCGTCTGGATGCCTAAGGAACTAAAAGAATTCTTGCGCGAAGATTTTATAGAGCGCAGTAAAGAAGAAGGCTTGGGAGAAGATTTGATTGATAAGATTGCTGACGAAACCGTAGGAACCAGTGCAGAGGAAATCCTATCATTTTTGGAAGAAAAGGGTCATCCTGCATTAACTATGGATCCTATGATATAATTGAGGCATTGGTAGGGGAGACGCCGGTTAAGTGCCGGTGGTCTTCTCTATTCAAGTTAGTTCAGGTGTTTAATTATTGAGGCTTAAAGCCTGATAATTCATTAGGAAAGGAGTTAGGTTTATGGGTTTAACAGGTCTTGAAATTTACAAACAGTTACCAAAGAAAAACTGTGGAGAATGCGGCCCTCCGACGTGCCTAGCATTCGCTATGGCACTGGCAAACGGTAAGGCGCAATTGAGTACTTGTCCTTATGTATCGGACGAAGCAAAGGCTAACTTAGAGTCCGCTTCCGCTCCGCCCATTGCTTTAGTTAAAGCAGGTGATGGCGATAATCAGGTGGAAATGGGTGATGAGACGGAATTATTCCGTCACGATAAGAAGTTTTATCATGAAACTTCTGTGGGCTTTAAAGTAAGTGATAGTCTTAATGAAGAAGAGTTGGAGGCAAAGGCCAAAGAAATAGAGGATTTGGTATTCGAGCGTGTTGGTCTGCAGTATAAGGTTCAGTTTGTTGCAGTCGTGAATGACTCTCAGGATGCCGAAACTTTCAAAAAAGCTGTTGCTAAAGTAGCAGCCAATACCTCTGTTACACCAATGTTGGTGTCTGAAGATCCAGCGGCTTTGGAAGGTGCTTTAGATGTAGCTGCAGATAAGAAACCGTTAATTTATGCAGCTACGGCAGATAACTATGAGAAAATGACTGAACTGGCTAAAGGAAAAGGGTGTCCGCTGGTTGTGAAAGCTGAAGGTCTAGAAGCTTTGGCTGAATTGGTGGAAAAAGTTGTGGCTCTAGGTCATAAGCAGTTGGTTCTTGATAGTGGTCAAACGGAAGCTTCGAAAATAGTGGGTGATTTGGTGCAAATGCGCCGTCAGGCCATTAAAAAGAAGTTCCGCCCCTTTGGTTACCCGTCAATCGTATTTACAACTGAAGAAGATCCTTTGGCTGAAATTACCCAAGCAATCACTTACGTTAGTAAGTATGCCAGCATTATTATTTTGAATACTACTAAGAAAGCTCATGTTTTACCGTTGTTAGCATGGAGACAAAACCTTTATACGGATCCTCAGGTTCCAATCCAGGTAGAACAAAAGCTGCATGAAGTAGGTGAAGTAAACGAAGATTCACCTGTTTACTTGACTACTAACTTCTCCTTAACTTACTACTCTGTACAAGGTGAAGTGGAATCAACCAAGATACCGAGTTATATTTTATCTGTAGACACGGACGGTACTTCGGTATTGACTGCATATGCCGCAGGTAAGTACGAAGCAGAAAAAATAGCTGAGGTTATGAAGAAGGTTGGTTTGGACGATAAGGTTAAACATCGCAACATGATTATTCCTGGCTACGTTGCCGTATTGAAAGGTAAATTAGAAGAAGCTTCCGGATGGAACGTAATTGTTGGACCGCGTGAAGCTTCAGGAATTGTTGCGTTTGCAAAAAGTCAGTTTTCCTAGGGGTGATTAAATGGGCAAGCATCTGGTAAAATTCGTTCCCGATGATGTTTCAGCAACAGTCGATACAGGGGTCAATATTTTACGTGCAGCTTCATTAGCAGGGATAGAGATAAAAAGTACCTGTGGTGGTAAAGGAAGCTGTGGACGTTGTGCCATAAAAGTATTAGATGGCCAGGTGCGGTATGAGGAAGGCAATCGGTCTAAAAAACTTAAGGACCAGGGATTAAATCTCGCCTGTCAAACCATTGTTGAGGGCGATGTAACAATCGAGGTTCCAAAGGATTCTCGTTTAGATGAACATCAGGTTGTGTTGGAAAACGAAAACTACGGTAAAGTTCTGGAGGCCAAGGAAGTGGATATATTGGAGGGGTATGAATTCTCACCCCTTTGCAGAAAAGTTCAGCTCACCTTGGACCCGCCGAATCTGACGGAGAATACCAGTGATTTGACAAGACTGCAGGCTAAGCTTAGACAAAACACTGACTGCAAAGAATTAATTGTAGGTTTGCCGATATTGCAGCATTTGGCTGAAACATTAAGGCAGGAAGACTGGAAGGTTACTGCTACGTTAGCCTGTATGAATGGGATTACGGAAATTGTTCAGGTCGAACCGGGACATGTGGCCAATGACGGTTATGGTTTAGCCATTGATATTGGGACCACCACAGTTGTAGTTTATCTGGTGGATTTGTCTAATGGCGAAACCATCGATAAGCTGGGCACCTATAACAAACAGGCTAAATACGGAGACGATGTAATCTCCAGGATGATTCATGCCGGTGAAGAAGGCGGACTGCAGGAGCTGCAGCAGGCTGTTATCGGTTCTTTAAATGAATTAATTGACAAACTGCTGGATAGAAAAGATGTTTCTTCTGAAGATGTTCATGTTGCGATTATGGCGGGTAACAGTACCATGGCGCACTTGCTGCTGGGACTGCCGCCAAAGTACATTCGTTTGGAACCCTATATTCCTACGGCTACGGAGCTTCCTCCGGTTAAAGCCAAGGAATTACAGATTCACATTAATCCTGAGGCATGGGTACTTAACTTCCCTGCCGTTGCCAGTTATGTTGGCGGTGACATTGTTTCCGGTGTCTTGGCAACAAAAATATCGCAGGCTGATGAAATGACCTTATTTATTGACATTGGTACAAATGGTGAAATTGTTTTAGGGAACAAGGAGTTTATGATTTCCTGTGCTTGCTCCGCAGGGCCAGCTTTTGAAGGCGGCGGTATTACATTTGGCATGCGGGCTATGAACGGAGCAATAGAAAGAGTGCGTATAAGTCCTAAAACTTACAGTGTTCAGTTAGAGACCATAGGCGACGGAGCACCAATTGGTATTTGCGGTTCTGGCCTGATAGATTGTTTAGCTAAACTACACAAAGTTGGCTTAATAGATCGAACAGGGCAATTTTTTAGAGATAAAGAAACACCTAGACTGAGAAAGACAGATGACGGTTGGGAGTTTGTACTGGCTTGGGCGGAAGAAAGTGGTAATAACCAAGACGTGGTTATTACCGAACCGGATATCAAAAATCTATTACGTTCTAAAGGTGCTGTTTTTGCCGGTATTCAAAGCCTCTTAAAATCGATGCAAATGGACGTCAATATGATAGAGAAAATTATTATAGCCGGAGGCTTTGGTAACTATTTAAATGTAGAAGATGCAGTACAGATTGGATTACTTCCTGACGTGGATCGCGATAGATATGAATTCCTAGGCAATACGTCGGTTAAAGGCGCTAAATTAGCATTGTTATCCCAGGCGGCTTATAAGAAATCCATACAGCTAGGCCATATGATGACTTATTTGGAACTATCCGCGGGTACTACTTTTATGGATGAATTTGTTTCAGCAACATTTATACCCCATACGGATTTGACCTTGTTTCCCTCGGTTAAGGACAAAGAGTAAGGGAAAGGACAGGTGAGTGCTATGACAATAACTATTGCAGTAGCAGGTAAGGGTGGAACTGGAAAAACTACTTTCTCGGCCCTGTTAATACGTTACCTGGTTGATAAAAACAAAGGATCCATCATGGCTTTAGATGCAGATGCCAATGCTAACTTGAATGAAGCGTTGGGATTAGAAGTAGATATGATGATATCGGACATTCTTGCTGAAACTAAAGATCCCAAATCTGTTCCTACAGGCATGACAAAAGACATGTTTATCGATTATAAAATGTCTCATGCCGTGACAGAAACAAAAACGGTAGATCTGTTGGTAATGGGTAATCCTCAAGGACCAGGATGCTACTGTTATCCAAATGACTTATTAAAGAAACATTTGGATTCTTTGAGCCAAAATTACGATTATTTGGTTGCAGATAATGAGGCCGGATTAGAACACATTAGCCGCCGTACTATACCCAATGTGGATTATCTTTTTGTGATTAGTGATGCATCTGCCCGGGGAATTCGTTCAGCTGGCAGAGTTAAACAACTGGTTGACTCTATCAATTCTCCGGTTAAAAATATCTTCCTTATCGTCACTAAGGTGACTGAAGATGGGATTGAAGCTCTGAAGCCGGAGATTGAGAAAACCGGCTTGCAATTGATAGGGACAATTCCCCTTGATCCTAATGTTACCCAGTATGATATTGAATCTAAACCGTTATTTGATCTGCCCGAGGACTCTGCTGCAGTGAAAGCAGTTCAAGAAATTCTCAATCAAGTTAAGTTATAAATGTTAAGCTTAACAACAACCCATAGGGAAGGAAGGAGAGTAGTTATGGCTGTTAATATTGTTAAGGAAAAAACTCTTAGTCAAGTCGGACTAGTAAAATTGGGTGCTACCAAAGAAGAAGGTGGAACCCGTGCAGTAACTTACACCATTGGTGGCGATGCAGCACTGCCTTTTCATCACTTCGAAGGTAAAATTGCCAATAGACCGATTGTGGCGATGGAGGTTCAGGATATCGAACCAAATTGGCCAGGTACTGTTAAAAAACATTTTGAAGGTGTCTTGGATAAGCCCGGTGAGTGGGCTAAGAAATGTGTAGACGAATATGGTGCCGATGCCATCTACGTGAGATTGGAGGGCGCCCATCCTGATGGAGCCGATAAGTCTCCCGAGGACTGCGTTGCTGTTGTTAAAGAAGTGCTGGGAGCAGTAGGTGTTCCACTTATTGTTACCGGATGTGAAATTGAAGAAAAAGATAATGAAGTGCTTGTTGCAGTTGCAGAGGCATGTACTGGGGAAAACCTGTTAATCGGTTTTGCAGAGCAGGAAAATTATAAGTCTTTAACTGCTGCATGTATGGTGCATAAGCATAATATTATTGCTCGTTCACCTTTGGACATTAACATCTGTAAGCAGTTAAACATTCTTATCACCGAAATGAACTTGGCCCATGACCGCATTATAATTGACCCGTCTATCGGTGGTTTGGGTTACGGTATTGAGTACGCCTATTCCATTATGGAACGTGCGCGTTTAGGTGCTTTGCAGGGTGATAAAATGCTGTCAATGCCTATTCTTTGCACAGTAGGGAAAGAGGCTTGGAGAGCGAAAGAAGCAAGTGCATCTGAGGAAGAGTATCCCGCTTGGGGTGAGGAAGAAGAGAGAGGTATTCTTTGGGAATCCTCTACTGCCAGCGCTTTGCTGCAGGCCGGCGGAAGCATATTTTTAATGCGTCACCCGAAAGCAGTATCTTTAATTAAAAATAATATTGAACAATTAATGAAGGATAACAGTTATTAAAATTTTATTAGGCCGAGGCTGCTTACCATAGTCCCGGCTAATGGACAGTAGGCTAGAAGTACAGGCAGTATGCCTGTTAGAAAATATGGGAGGGATATGAAGATGCTCATTATCGGTGAACGAATTAACGGAATGTTTTCCGACATCAAGCAGGCTCTTATCGACCGTGACCCAACAGCGGTACAGGAATGGGCCAAAAAGCAGGAAGAAGGCGGAGCACGCGTTCTTGATATTAACGTAGGTCCAGGAGTGGCGGATAGAGCTGCGGCTATGAAATGGTTGGTTGAAGTTACTCAAGAAGTCAGCGACTTAACTCTTTGCTTGGATTCCACTGATTTTAACGCTATTGAAGAAGGCTTAAAGGTATGTAAAAAACCTGCTATCATCAATTCGACTACTGCTGAAAGAGATAAAGTTGAAGCTGCTTTTCCATTAGCTGTTAAGTACAATGCAGGCATAATCGGTCTTACTATGGACAAAAAAGGTATTCCTAAGGACTCTGATTCTCGTTTGGCATTTGCAATGGAGTTGGTAGCTGCTGCAGATGAATACGGCTTACCTATGGAAGATCTCTATATTGATCCACTCATCTTACCAGCTAACGTAGGTCAGGATCATGGTCCTGAAGTACTGGAAACATTGCGTCAAATTAAGATGCTGGCTAATCCAGCCCCAAAAACAGTATTAGGTTTAAGTAATGTTTCTCAGAACTGTAATGACCGTAACCTAATTAACCGTACCTATATGGCAATGGCTATGGCCTGCGGTTTAGATGCTGCTATTGCTGACGCTAATGATGATGAGTTAATCAAGGTTGCTGCTGCTGGAGAAATTGTATTAAATCAGAATATCTATTGTGATTCTTATGTTAAGATGTACAAAACTAGATAATTAGATTATTTTGATATTTGTTATCTCGGGCCAGGCGGGTGATAACACTCGCCTATCGGGGTATAAGGAGGGAAATCTTTTGGCTATGCAAGAGAAATGTATTGAGCCTTCCTTTTCTTTTTTGAAACAGTTGGAAGAAAGGTCTGGTCAACCGGTGAGCCGCTGTTACCAATGTAAAAAATGTACCGGCGGTTGTCCCATGAGTTTTGCCATGGACTTTTATCCAAACCAGGTTATAAGACAAGTGCAGTTGGGAGGAAAAGCAAAACTGTTGTCTTCCCGCACTATTTGGGTTTGTGCATGTTGTAAGACGTGCAAGGACCGCTGCCCTAACGACATTGATACATCGGCCGTGATGGATACTTTGAAAGAAATGGCCAAAGAAGAAAAAGTTGCGTTGGGCGATAACCTGGTGCCGGTATTTCATGATTCTTTTCTATCATCTATTGAAAGATATGGACGGGTTTATGAGGTGGGTATGCTTGCCGGTTACAAACTAAAAACCAAGACTTATACTCAGGATATGCAGTTAGGGATAGAGATGTTTAAGAAACGCAAACTAAAAATTTTACCAGAGAAAATAAACCAGCTTAAAGAGATTAAACAAATTTTTGATAAAGCAAAGGAGAAAAGCTGATGAAATTCACTTATTATCCAGGGTGTTCCCTGCATTCCACAGCTGAAGAATATAACGCTTCCAGCGAAGCAGTTTTTCGCAAAATCGGGATTGAAACGGAAGAGCTTAGCGATTGGAATTGCTGTGGGGCTACGTCAGCTCATTCAACAAATGATTATCTGGCTCATGCTCTCCCTTTGCGTAATCTCGTTCTTGCGGAAAAACAGGGTAACGATGTATTAGTGCCCTGTGCGGCCTGCTACAACTTGTTAAAAAATGCAGACCACCATATGCGGTCCGGCGCTGAGGATTGTGAGCAGTTAAACCAAGATATGCAGGAAATCATGGGTGCTAATTACCAGGGCAATATTCAGGTTAAGCACGTAGTGGATATTTTTTCTGAGCCTGCTATCATGGGAAAAATCAGCGAACTGATAAGTCAGCCGCTTACCGGATTGAAAGTAGCACCTTATTACGGTTGTCTATTAACACGCCCTGCTGATGTGGTTGCCTATGAAGACAATCCGGAGCAGCCGGTGAAGCTGGATAAATTGGTAGATGGTATAGGAGCTGACTGCATACGTTGGTCTTACAAGACTGATTGTTGCGGGGGAAGTCTTTCCATTTCACAGCCGGACTTGGTACTTCAACTGACCAAGAAGATTGTAGAAGCTGCTCAGTATGCCGGTGCTGATGCCATAGTAACGGCATGTCCATTGTGTCAGACAAATCTTGATTCTCGGCAGCCAAAATTTGGCGGTGGTGAAGGAAGTACTATTCCCGTGTTTTTTATTACAGAGTTAATTGGTTTAGCTATTGGTGCTGAAGGCAGCAGCAATTGGCTGAAGAAACATCTCGTAGACCCTGTCCCATTACTGCGCTCACTGAATTTGTCAGTTGCATCATAGGAGGTATCTTTCAAGATATCTTTTTGTTGCTTAAAATGCTCAGTTTTAGAGGCAAATCTTACTAGAAAAGGTAGTGAGATGGCATGAAAAAAAACAAACCAAACAATTCAGTTGTAGGTTCGGTTTTGGTATTGGGTAGTGGAATTGCAGGAATGCAATCAGCACAAGACTTAGCAGATGCGGGCTATCTTGTACAAATGGTTACAGATGCGCCATCTGTTGGCGGTAAGATGACCCAGTTAGACAAAACTTTTCCTACAAATGAATGTGCAATGTGTTTGTTAGGGCCTAAAATGACGGACACTCTCGGTCACCCGAATATTGACATGCACACTTGTTCTACAATTACTGAAGTAACAGGTGAAGCAGGAAACTTTAAAGTTAAGGTGAAAAAGCAACCCCGGTACATTGATATTGATGAATGTACGGCTTGTGGTGATTGCGAGCAGGCATGTCCCGTTGAGGTTTCTAACGAATTTAATGAAAATATGGATAAGCGCAAAGCGGTTTACAAGCGGTTTCCTCAGGCAGTTCCCAATAAGTTCCTGATAGAAAAAAGGGGTACGCCCCCTTGCCGCTCTGCTTGTCCGGCAGGAACTAATGCCCAGGGCTATGTTGCGTTAGTATCCCAGGGCAAGTTTAAAGAAGCTTTAGAAGTGGTACGACGCCGTATGCCTTTTGCAGGTATCTGTGGTCGTATTTGTCATCACCCTTGTGAGGGTGAATGCAACAGAGTAGAATACGATGACCCAATTTCCATTGCTTTTCTGAAGCGCGCTGCTGCGGACTTCGGTTGGGTGGATGAAGCAGCTGAGTCTCCAAAAATAGAAGCAGAACCCCAGGAAGGGCATGTAGCCGTAATTGGTGCAGGTCCCGGTGGTTTGGCTGCTGCTCAGGACTTAAGATATGCCGGTTACAAGGTAACTGTCTTTGATGCTCTACCTGAACCAGGTGGTATGTTAAGAGCTGGTATCCCTCGCTATCGTTTGCCTGAAGAGATAGTTAAGAAGGAAACGGACTGGATATTGGGTATGGGTATTGAGTTTAAGGGTAACACAAGGATTGGCAAGGATATTACCCTTGAACAGTTGAAAAGTGACTATGACGCTGTTTTAATTGCAGTTGGAACACAAGACAGTCGTATGTTAAAGTTGGAAGGCTCGGACCAGGCAGGTATATTAGGCGGCATTGATTTCCTGCGCAAAGCGGCCATGGGACAACAGGCTCCAGTTGGTAAAAAAGTACTGGTTATTGGCGGCGGTAACGTTGCTATTGACGTATCAAGAACTGCACTCCGTCTGGGTGCTGAAGAAGTAAGTCTTACTTGTTTGGAAGCCCGAAACGAGATGCCTGCCCATGAATGGGAAATTGAAGAGGCCATTGAAGAGGGGATAAAGGTTAATCCTTCTTGGGGACCGGAGAAATATTTGGGTAAAGGCAACGTAACAGGCGTGCAGATGAAGAAGTGTGCTTCCGTCTTTGATGAAGAAGGAAGGTTTAATCCTAAGTTTGACGATAGTGTTAAACAAGCTTTTGAAGCAGATACGGTTATTGTTGCTATCGGGCAGGCATCCGACCTTTCATTTATTCCGGAAGATAGTGGTATTGAATTAGGTCGTGGCGGCACCATAGTTGCTGATCCTATTACTAAGGCCACAGGTGCAAATGGCGTATTTGCCTGCGGTGACATTGTAAGTGGACCCGCCTCTGTTGTTGAGGCAGTGGCTACAGCGCACGAGGCTGTGGTTTCAATAGATAGATTTTTGAAAGGCGATGATCTGGCAGCAGGCAGAGAGGTGCCAAGAGAAGAAAAGCTTGGACCGCCTTTGACGACTCCCATTCGAGGTAATTCTCGCTTACAGCAGGGAATGGCGGACCCTAAAGAGAGAATTCAAGATTTTCGCGAGGTGTACCAAGGTTTCACTGAAGAGGATGCTGTCTCTGAAGCCAGTCGCTGCCTAAACTGCGGTATTTGTTCAGACTGTCTTCAGTGTGAAGCTGTTTGTCAAAAACATGCTGTGCGGCATAATCAGGTGGAAGAAGAGATAGAAATTGACGTTGGTTCGATTATTCTTGAACCGGGTTATGACTTATTTGATCCTGAAAAGACCGGAGAATACGGTTACGGAATTTATGACAACGTCGTTACTAGTATGGAGTTTGAACGTCTGCTCAGCTCAACCGGTCCGTCTAAGGGACATGTGGAGCGGCCGTCTGATAAGAAGGCGCCCGAAAAGGTAGCGTTCATTCAGTGCGTTGGATCAAGAGATTGCGCCCGCAGCGGCGGTGAATACTGTTCATCGATTTGTTGTATGTATTCCACTAAGGAAGCCATTATTGCAAAAGAACATGATGGTAATATTGACCCGACTATTTTCTATCTTGATATGCGTTCTTACGGAAAGAATTTTGACAAATATGTGGACACCGCGAAAGCGGCAGGGGTTAAGTACACTCGGACAATGATATCCAGTGTTAAGGAAGACCCCCATACGAAGAGTTTATATATCCAGTATCTTCAGGACGGAGAGATAGTTACTGAAGAGTTTGATATGGTTGTCTTGGCCGTAGGTGTTCAGCCACCCAAGTCGGCTGCTGATTTGGCTGAAGCAGTAGACTTCAAGCTTAACCAGTACGGATTTGCTGAAACTGACACTTTTACGCCAACTTCGACCTCAAGACCTGGTGTTTATGTGGCAGGTGCATTCCAAGGACCACGGGATATTCCTGAAACTGTCATGAACGCCAGTGCTGCTGCTGCCACTGCCGGGGGAATTTTAGCCGGCGCCCGGGGCGAATTAGTAAGGGTGAAAGACTACCCCCAAGAGAAGGATATCAGTAATGAAGAACCACGAGTGGGCGTCTTTATCTGTCATTGCGGTATCAATATCGGTTCGGTGGTGGATGTTCCTTCAGTAGTACAATATGTTAATACCCTTCCGGGGGTGGTGCATGCAGAAGAAAATTTATACACCTGTTCTGAGGACACTACCAAGAAGATGAAAGAATTGGTGGAAGAATATAATTTGAATAGAGTGGTTGTAGCTTCGTGCACAGTTCGCACACACCAGCCATTGTTTCGGGAAGTTTGTAGAGAGGCGGGATTAAACCAATTCCTCTTTGAAATGGCTAACATTCGGGACCAATGTTCATGGGTGCACAGAAATGACCATGCAGCAGCAACTGCCAAAGCTAAAGACTTAGTCGCTGGTGCTGTGGCTAAAGTTCAGATGCACGAACCTTTGCAATTACAGCCGGTGCCGGTTGTTCCCAGAGCATTAATCGTCGGTGGTGGTATTTCCGGAATGACCGCTGCTCTTTCCATGGCTGAACAAGGATTTCATTCTTACCTTGTTGAAAGGGAAGGTGAACTGGGCGGCTTTGCTAAGAACCTTTGCAGCACAATTGACGGCAAAGACTTGAAGAAACTTATTCAAGATAGTATTGATGCTGTTAATAATAATGATTTAATAGAAGTTTATGCAAACAGCCGCATTGAAGACTTTGGCGGTCATCAGGGACATTTTATTACAACGATATCCCAAGGAGAACCGGGTAAAGAACACGTCCGCGAAACCATTAAGTTGGAACATGGTGCCGTAATAATGGCAACCGGTGCAAAGGAATATGTACCTGATGAATACTTTATCGGTGAAGATGCCCGTGTAGTTACCAATACCCAACTGGAACAGCAGTTGTTTGAAGGTAATTGGGATGCGAAAAACAATAAACAGGTAGTTATGGTTCAATGCGTAGGATCTCGGGATGAGGAACGTAAGTACTGCAGTAGAACGTGTTGTGCTCAATCCTTAAAGAATGCCATTAAGGTAAAAAAAGAGCATCCTCAAACCGATGTTTATATTCTTTATCGGGATATTCGCACTTACGGTTTCTATGAGAAGTTTTATAAGGAAGCGCGAGAATTGGGTGTAGTCTTTATTCAGTATGAAGCTGAGAACAAACCCGAGCTTAATAAGAGATTGGATAAGGAACATCCGCTCCTGGAAATGAAGGTTTTTGATCCATCAGCCAGAGAAACAGTGGTACTTTATCCGGATCAGGTTGTCTTGGCGACTGCTACGGTAGCACCGGAAGACGTGTCGAAGTTGGTAACAATGTTTAAGACGACAGTTAATGAGGACGGTTTCTTTGTTGAAACCCATGCTAAGCTAGGCCCTATTGACTTCCCGTCTGCTGGGCTGTTCCTTTGCGGCAGTGCTCATTCGCCTAAGTTTGTCAGTGAAGCTATTTATCAAGCTCAAGGCGCTGTTGCCAGGGCATGTACCGTATTGGCCAAGGATAACCTGATGGTCGGCGGCGTGGTAGCTAAGGTAGAAGCTGACAAATGTGCTGCCTGCTTAACCTGTGTCAGAGCATGTCCTTATAATGTGCCTAAGATAAATGATGAATTCGTGGCGGAAATTGACGAAGTTCAGTGTCAGGGATGCGGAACCTGCGTATCTGAATGTCCTGCAAAGGCCATTCAGTTGCAGCACTATAAAGATGAGCAAGTTATGGAGAAAGTACATGGCTTGCTGGCGGAGGTGCAGTAAAATGAGCGACTTTCAACCAAAAATAGTTGCCTTTTGTTGTTACTACTGTGCATATTCTGCTGCAGACTTGGCCGGTTCCATGCGCTTGCAGTATCCTCCAAATATTCGGATGGTTGAACTGCCTTGTTCCGGTAAAACGGATATCAGAGTGGTTCTTGAAGCGTTTGAAAATGGGGCCGACGGGGTGTACGTAGCAGGCTGCTTAGAAGGTGATTGCCATTTTCTTAAAGGGAACATCATGGCTAAGCGGCGCATTAAACAGGCAAAGAAATTATTAGATGAAATTGGTATAGGCGGTGACCGACTGGAAATGTTTAATCTGTCCGGTTCTATGGGGCCGCGATTTGCAGAAGTTGCTGAAGAAATGACCGAGCAAATTAGAAAGTTAGGCCCAAGTCCCCTAAACCCTGCTTATAAAGAGAAAAAAGAAACCGCTAGTAAAGAAGAAGCACAATAGTATTCTTTAATGAAATATTTAGGTTCTTCTTTAGAGCGTGTACGAAAAGTGCAACTATGGATTGCTGCACTTTTCGTACAACCTGTGTAAATTTTTAGAAAGTGGGTGACGTGCTAGATGATCGTTGCTGAAGGCAAACCTATTGCTGAAGTCGCCAAACTGATCGAAGATGCAAATAAAGTCTTGGTAGTTGGTTGTGGAGGTTGTGTCACTGTTTGCTTAGCTGGTGGAGAGAAGGAAGTAGGTATTTTGGCTTCTGCTCTGAGAATGCTACGCAAGAAAGAGGATAAACCTCTTGAAACGGTAGAAATAACCATTAGCCGCCAGTGTGACCCGGAATATATGGAGCAGTTGGAAAAATATATTACTGATGATATTGATGCCGTTGTATCTATGGCGTGTGGCGTAGGCGTACAGTTTGTAGCAGAACGTTTTAACAAGTGGGTTGTTCCCGCGTTGGATACAAAATTTGCCGGTGGTGCTTTGGAACACGGTGTTTGGGGAGAACGATGCGGTCTTTGTGGAGAATGTATTCTTTACAAAACCGGAGGTATTTGCCCGATTATTCGCTGCTCCAAGTCCATTTTAAACGGACCTTGCGGGGGTTCTCAAGACGGCAAATGTGAAATCGATACAGAGGTTGACTGTGCATGGCAGTTAATTTATGACCGCATGAAGACTCTTGGAAAGCTTGACAAACTGCTGGAAATTGAACCTATAAAGGATTGGTCCAAATCCAGAGACGGCGGTCCCCGTAAAGTTGTTAAAGAGGACGTGATGATCAAATGAAAAGTGGCAGCAAATTAGAAAAATTATTTAATCAGGGTGAGTTTGTTGTCAGTGGTGAAATTGGTCCTCCTAAGCATGCGAATGCCGATATAATCCGTGAGCATGCAAGGATGCTCAAAGAATATGTTGATGCAGTTAACCTAACGGATAACCAAACAGCTATTGTTCGTATTTCCAGTATTGCTTCTGCCGTACACGTTCTGGCGGAAGAATTGGAACCTATTGTACAGATGACTGTCCGTGACAGAAACCGTATTGGCATTCAAAGTGATTTATTAGGTGCTTACAGCGTGGGTGTCAAGAATGTTCTTTGCCTATCCGGTGACCACCAATCATTTGGTAACCATCCAACCAGCAAGAATGTTCATGACCTGGACTCTATTCAGTTGGTAAAAGCTTTAAAGGATATGCGGGATGAGAAAAAATTTATTTGTGGTGATGAGATTAAAGAACATGAACCGAGATTCTTTATCGGGGCTGTAGCCAATCCCTTTGGTGACCCGTTTGAGTATCGTGTGATGCGCTTGGAGAAGAAGATCAATGCTGGTGCAGATTTTATTCAAACCCAGTGTATCTTTGATATGGATCGCTTTGAGCGTTGGATGGAACAAGTACGCGAGCGGGGGTTGCATAAAAAGGCTAAGATTATGGCTGGTTTGATGCCATTGAAGTCTCATAAGGCTGCTAAGTACATGCAGAAATTCGTATCAGGCATGATAGTACCTGATGAGATAATTGAACGCATGGAAAATGCTGAAGATAAGAAAGCTGAAGGAGTAGAACTATGTGTTGAGCAGATTAAACATCTCCAGCAAATAGAAGGCGTTGCCGGCGTACACATTATGGCAGTAAACTGGGAGAATATTATCCCGACCATAGTGGAAAAAGCAGGCCTTTATCCCAGACCTCAAATCAAAGAATAAACCAAAAGCCACCCATTGGGTGGCTTTTGTTATGCTATCAGAAGGAATAATCTTTAGGGAACCCCTGGGTTCTCATTTAAGTTTGAAAATTTACCCATTGACACTTGGCTGCCTAAAATGATAAAATATTAAAAATCTATAATTTCGTAAAGTGATGATCAGGAAGATTGGTTTAATAGCTACTTTAGCGAGCCGGGGAATGGTGAAAGCCCGGTAGGAGTCCATGACCAAGGCCGCCTGGGAACTGACCGGTGAGGAATCGGTTCGCTTGGGAAGCGTTAATTTTCTGTCAGAGTGGATCATGAATGATCAACCAGGGTGGTACCGCGGAGAAATAGCTTTCGTCCCTTAACCAGGGATGGAAGCTTTTTTTATTTAAATTTTTCTAAGGAGGCCATGATATGTTCGACAACAATATGGGAGGCGAGAGTATGCGAGAGAAGATTCTGGAGATGTTGAGCTGCAACAGTCGTATTTCTCATGATCAGATAGCCGTCATGCTTAATATGAATCCGCAGGACGTAACTAGGGAAATAAAGGCCATGGAAGAGGAAAAGATTATCCTAAAGTACAGCACATTGATTAATTGGGAGAAAACAAAATCACATACGGTGACTGCACTTATTGATGTAAAGGTTACGCCGCAACGCGGTGTGGGTTTCGATGAAGTTGCTGAAAGAATATTTCGCTATCCGGAAGTCCGGTCCGTTGCCCTAATGTCCGGCAGTTACGATTTATCTGTTAAGATTGAAGGTAAGACGATGAAAGAAGTTGCTTTATTTGTAGCTGAGAAGCTAGCCACGGTGGAGCATGTTCAAAGCACCATGACTCATTTTGTTTTGAAACAGTATAAACAGGCCGGAGTTGTTTTTGACGATAAAGAGGAAGACCGGAGGCAGGTGATTACACCATGAGTAAATTTAATGCAGCAGACTACGTGGTACCTAAACTAAAAAGTCTGCCACCTTCAGGCATTCGTAAGTTCTTTGACTTAGTCGCCAATACAAAAGGGGTTATTTCCTTGGGGGTGGGGGAACCGGATTTCGTGACGCCTTGGCATATTCGAGAAGCCTGCGTTCATTCTTTGGAAAAAGGCTATACAATGTATACTTCAAACTGGGGAATGCCTGAGCTTCGTAAAGGCGTGGCCGACTATCTTTCGGAAAAATATCATGTAAGTTATTCACCTGAAAACCAGGTCATAATAACGGTAGGTGCCAGTGAAGCTGTTGATTTGGCCCTGAGAGCGGTAGTTGACCAAGATGATGAGGTAATCATCCCCGATCCTTGTTATGTGTCTTATAAACCCTGTGCTGCTATGGCAGGAGGTACAGTGGTATCTATACCGACTAAAGCAGAAAATGATTTCAAACTTACTGCCCAACAATTGGAGAATGCCATTACCGCTAAATCGAAGGTATTAGTTCTTTGCTACCCCAATAATCCCACTGGGGCAATCATGACCAAAGAAGAATTGTTACAAATTGCTGCAGTGGTGGAGAAGCATAATTTGTTGGTGATTTCAGATGAAATATATAGTGAGCTAACCTACAGTGGGCAGCATACCAGTTTTGCATCCTTACCGGGTATGCTTGATAGGACCATTTTAATTAACGGTTTCTCCAAATCTTTTGCCATGACCGGCTGGAGGGTCGGCTATGCGACCGGGCATCCGGAAATTATTGGCGCTATGGTTAAAATTCACCAATACACTATTCTTTGCACGCCGGTTACGGCACAGATGGCTGCGCTGGAAGCTCTCAATAATGGAATGGAACAGGTTTATCATATGCGGGATCAGTATAACCAAAGACGAAGATTATTAGTAAATAGGTTAAATGACATGGGTTTAGACTGCTTTGAACCAAAGGGTGCCTTCTATGCATTTCCTTCGATAAAAAGAACAGGCTTGAATTCAGAGGAATTTTGTCAACATTTGTTGAATGAAGAACTAGTGGCAGTTGTTCCGGGAGAGGCTTTCGGCGAAAGTGGTAAAGGACATATTCGGATTTCTTACGCCTCTTCCATTAATCAGATTGAAGAAGCATTAAATAGAATAGAAAGGTTTGTAAATAAGCGATACAAGAGTGAGGTAAATTTGTCAGCACAAGCCTAGCAAATTCCTTAAAAAGTATGTTTGGAGTGAGGTCCATATTCAGTCATACATTTATAAGGTAAAATGTAACTAAGGAGTGGAATTAATTGAAGATCCAATTTTTGGGAGCTGCAGAAACAGTTACTGGGTCATGCTATCTGTTAGATTGCGGAGAAAGTAGAGTACTGGTTGATTGCGGCATGTTTCAAGGTTCTAAAGCTATTAAGGAGCGAAATTA
The DNA here is from genome assembly GCA_016278515.1 of Bacillota bacterium. Classification (GTDB taxonomy): domain Bacteria; phylum Bacillota; class JADQBR01; order JADQBR01; family JADQBR01; genus JADQBR01. The sequence continues at coordinate 129,306 of JADQBR010000067.1, read as the reverse complement.
TGGTGAAATGACCGTACCTGTTTCTGAGGTTGACGCATTAGTCTTAACCCACGCGCATATTGATCATACGGGTTTGGTACCAAAACTCTATAAGCACGGTTTTGAAGGCAAAACTTTCTGTAGCAAGGGGACGGCGGACTTACTTCAGGTTATGTTGCCTGATAGTGGTCACATTCAAGAGATGGAAGTAGAGCGGAAAAATCGCAAAGCCGTGCGATCGGGCAAAAAATTATTGGAACCGATCTACACAGCTGATGAGGGTGCTCAGTGCATTGAAAACTTTGTTGGTGTTGATTACGGGGATGTTATTCAAATTACACCTCAAGTAAAAGTTCGGTTTATGGATGCTGGGCATATTTTGGGTTCGGCTATCGTTGAAATTTGGGTGACTGAAGGCCAAAAAGAAACTAAAGTTGTATTTAGCGGCGATTTAGGTAATTATAACCAACCTATTATTAAGGATCCGACAACTATAGATGAGGCTGATGTTCTTGTAATGGAATCAACCTATGGAAATCGGATGCACGAAGATAAGGACAACCGTTTGGAATTGCTTAGAAGTACTGTGATAGAAACTTTTAAGCGAGGGGGAAACTTGATTATTCCGGCTTTCGCTGTAGAAAGAACACAGGATTTACTATATTATTTGGCTAAACTTATTGAAGAGGGAACCGTTTCTGCTAGAGATATTTATGTGGACAGTCCCTTAGCAATTAATGCAACAGATATTTTCTGCAGCCACCCTGAGTATTACGATGAAGAAACGGCAAGCTTACAAGATAAAATGGGTGGGAATTGTCCATTTTATCTGCCGCAGCTGCATATGGCCTTAAGCGCAGAAGAATCCAAGCAAATAAACACAATTAATGGTGGAGCCCTTATTATTTCCGCCAGTGGTATGTGTGACGCTGGGCGAATTAAACATCACTTGAAGCACAACCTTTGGAGGCCTGAAAGCACCATATTATTCGTTGGCTACCAGGCCCAAGGTACTTTGGGGCGACGTATTTTGGACGGTGCTGATAAAGTAAGAATTCATGGTGAAGAGATTGCCATAAAAGCAAAAATTGTTAAGATTGACGGCTTTTCTGCCCATGCGGATCAGGAAACTTTATTGAAATGGGCTGGAGACTTTAAGAAACAGCCGGAAATTATCTTCGTTACTCACGGTGAAATCGAGTCTGCCAATGCTTTAGCGCGCCTTTTGTCCCAAGAATTTGGACTGCGAACCTATGTGCCTAAATGGCTTGAACGAATTGATTTAGGGAGCATAGGGCAGCGTCTGGCGCAAGAGCAGGAAGTTAAGCCCATTAAGGAACTATCTGATTTAAAGAAACATATTTTGGAATTAACCGGCTCGGATAAAGAGAAAGCTGTTAAACAACTGGAGGAACTAGTAAAGGAAATAAAATTCTAATATTAGTCTATTAATACCCTGCATCTCGCAGGGTATTTTTTCTAGAAAATGCTAATTGAAATTTGTTTTCTCATAAAGGATTAAGTTCGAAAAATGTCGAAAGTCTTATTTAAAGCTGTTGTTCGAACTAAAAAAATTCGGGGATGGACGGTGCACAACTTTATGAAAAAAGCTTTTGTAATTATTATTGTAGTAGTACTAGTATTATACCTAGCTGCAGTTGGAATAATGTCTACAGGAGGTAAACCTATAACACCTGCAGCCAGTGATCAAACAGACGTTGATCCAACAGACGATACGGGTGTGCAGCAAGAACTACCTGACGACCCGCCGGGTGATATTGATAAACAATCGCAAGAGAACAAAGATGCTGACAAGAGCAAGGAACCAGAACAGCCTAAGGAGAATCAAAGGACTGAACCTGTACCGGTTGAGGTAAAAGGGATTTATGCAACAGGTATTACGGTCGGCTCAAGCAGACTTGATGACTTAATTGAACTTATTGATCAAACCGAATTAAATTCACTAGTGGTGGACATAAAAGATGCAACCGGTTATTTAACTACGGATCTTCAATTAGACAGCGAGTTTAAGGTTGATTCATCCGGCACAAAAATTAAAGATTTGTCTGGGGTTTTACAGAAACTAAAGGAACATAACATCTACACAATAGCACGAATTGTAGTGTTCAAGGACCCCCTGCTGGTAGAAGAATATCCGGAACTGGCAGTTAAACATACTTCTGGCGGAGTATGGTACGATTATAAGGGGAAGGCATGGGCCAATCCGTATAACAGAAAGGTTTGGGATTATAATACTGCAGTAGCTGAGGCTGCGGCTGACGCTGGTTTTGATGAAATACAATTTGACTATGTCCGTTTTCCTTCCGATGGACCGCTGAAAGAGGCTGTTTACCCGGACAAAGATGATAAAAGTAAAGCGGAGACAATTGCTGAATTTTTAGCCTATGCTAAAAATAGGTTGGAAAAACAAGGAGTATTTTTGTCTGCTGATGTTTTCGGACTGACAACTTCAGCCAAGGACGATCTGGGAATTGGGCAGAAGATAGAACTGATTGCTGCAAATACGGATTATGTTTCGCCCATGGTTTATCCTTCCCATTATGCGTTAGGCAGTTATGGCATTAAGAATCCAAATGCTGCTCCTTATCAAACAGTGCATAAGAGTTTAACCGACGCGGTATATAGACTGCAGGGGATGGATAACATTATTCGCCCTTGGTTGCAGGATTTTTCTTATGGTTATCCCTATGGTGCCGACGAGGTTAAAGCTCAGGTACAAGCAACTTATGACGCTGGGCTTAAAGAGTGGATATTGTGGAATCCTCGCAACAGATATACGGAAGCAGCCTTAAATAAAGACTAAGTAATAAAAAAGTAGGCTGAAATCATTTCAGCCTACTTTTTTACATAAAACGTGCAGCTATTCTTAAATTTTTAGTTTTCTTATGTTTAAGTCGACTGTTGCCACATGCAACGCAGTCATATGTTCCACTGTTTCAATGATCGTTTGCTGAACCAATTCAGCAATTAAATGCAAACCTGGTTCAAACTTAAATATCAAATCTATACTGAATTCTACGCCGTGGTCATAGGTTTGGATATGCACCTTGGTAACCTTATGAACTTGATCAATGCTTTCGGCAGCATGGGTAATTATTTGAGATAAGACATTATTGGCGATGTAAAATTTGCCGAAAAAATTAAAAGTGGGATGAACTACCGATTGTTCTACCCAACGTTTGCTGTCTTGGTGTGGATAATAGGGATTTTTTCCTTTTAGCAATGTTCTTATGGGTTCAATTAGAGCACCTGACAATCTAGGCTTTACAGCTACCGTTGGGGCCGGTACTATATGCTTTCCGTACATTTTTCTTGTATTAAGTGCCCGTTGTATCTCTTCGCTACTAGCAATATCATTAATGTAGATATATTGCTTGGGACTTGTTAATTCTAATCTGCTGGCTATTTTATTTATCATGCCCTCGGAAGTTCCCAAAATAAGGATTTTTGATGGCCTCAGATTGTTTATGGACTGACGCGCTTCCAAAGCATGATTTTCATCAGAAAAGAGTGCCGTGCGAATAGCACCTATTTTGGTAGGCTGGCGCTTAGCTGATTTTCCTGATAAAACTTCACTGCCGGTAATAATTAGTCCATCGTCAACGATTGCATCAATATTGTTTTGGTAAGCTACTGAAATGGCATGATGACTTTTTCCCGTGCCGCTGGATCCAACAAGAGCAAAAACTTCCATAAAATCCTCCTTTTTACTATCTTTACCCTTAATCCGATAGCTAACCGCCACTTCACTTAGGGAATGGGGACACACCTGCTGAAGCCTAGGTTGTCCGCTGGGGACAGGAATGTCCCCGATGAAAGGGGATAAGTGGCGCTAAGCTCCTGGATAGGTTTAACTAAACACCAGATAGATAAAAACTCCACCTGATGTAAGTTTTCACTTCATCAAATGTTCTAACTATAACATATTTGTTGACATAAAATAAATTTAATTCTTGAATTTAGCCATGCTGCTATTATAATACATTATGTTGTTAATTAAAACAGATGGAATTTGAAGGATATTCAGTATTTTATCACGAAAAGGTACTGGTGTTTTAAAAGGGGTGACTACTATTGCAGGTGATAATTATTGGGGCAGGTAAGGTAGGCTTCAGTTTAGCGGAGAAATTATCTGGCGAAAATCACGATGTTTATTTAATTGAACAAAGCCAAGAGCGATTAAAAATCGTAGAAGAGAAGCTAGATGTACAGACTATTGAGGGTAACGGGGCTAGCATAAGTACTCTGTTGGCTGCAGATATTGAAAATACAGATTTACTGATAGCCGTAACAGAAGTTGATGAAATTAATATTGTTGCGTGTCTACTTGCCAAGCAGTACCACGTCAATAAAACTGTTGCAAGGGTGCGGAACCCTGAATATGTTGAGACTTCAGGTTTTCGCAATACGACGATGGGCATTGATCTGGTGATAAACCCTGAAATGGTTACTGCTGAAACTATTGCAAGAATTACTGATATTCCTGAAGCTCTTAATGTAGAATACTATGCAGGCGGGCATGTGCAGCTATTAGAAATATGTGTGGATGATCATGCTCCGGTAATTGGGAAAAGGCTGGCTGATTTAAATTTTAACATACCTTATTTGATTGTGGCTGTTTTGAGAAAACAAGAAATGATTATTCCCCGCGGTGATGACGTAATTCAAGAAAAAGATTTATTATTTGTTATGGCCGAAACCAGTGAAATGATTTATATTGAACAGTTATTGGGTAAAAGTCGAGTGCATATTGGTGAAGTTACCATCCTGGGAGGCGGCAGGATAGGCTTCAATCTTGCAAAAATACTGGAAAGAAGCAACTATAAAGTAAAGATTATAGAGAAGGATTATCGTAAGTGTCAACAGTTATCTAGTCAGTTGGAAAGAACCTTGGTAATTCATGGGGATGGTACAGATATTAGTCTGCTCGAAGAAGAGGATATTTCACAGTCTGATATGGTAGTGGCTGTGACAGGAGATGACAAGGTAAATTTATTGGTATCATTACTGGCAAAACATCTTGGCGTTAAAAAGACGGTTGCTCAAATCAGAAGGTCCGACTATGTTCCATTAGTGGAAAAGGTAGGTGTGGACGTAGCAGTCAGTCCACGCATGCTTACAGCGGCGGCAATTCTTAAGCATATTCGTAGAGGAGACATTATTTCTGTAACCTTGTTGGGTGGTGCGAAGGCGGAAATGTTGGAAATGGTGGCGCCCGATTCTGGAAGAATAATCAATAGGCCATTAGAAAAGATTCGCTTTCCAAGAGGCATAATTATTGGAGCAATTGCTCGAGGTGATAAGGTAATCGTTCCCACAGGAAAAGATATTATTCTTGCTGGAGATTTAGTAATGGTCTTTGCTCTACCTAAGGCAGTCAATAAAGTTGAAGAGCTTTTTGCAGGAAGGTGATCGATATTGCGTTACTTAACGGTAATACATTTATTGGGCAAGCTAATATCAATCATTGGTGTCTCTTTCATATTGCCTTTGGTGTGGAGTGTATACTTTAAAGAGGCTTTTAGTCCAATTTTAATTCCAATGATTATGGCAATTGTGATAGGCCTATTGTTGAGTTACTTTATTAAACCAAAGGGTGAAATCCGACAAAGGGAAGCGTTTGCAGTAGTTAGCTTTGGTTGGTTAGTAGCGACATTAATAGGTTTGCTCCCTTTTTTACTGTCAGGAACCTTCAATAGTTTTCCTGATGCTTTTTTTGAAACTATGTCCGGTTTTACAACAACCGGGGCTAGTGTAATGACTGATATTGAGGGAGTAGATAAGAGTATTTTAATGTGGCGAAGCCTAACCCACTGGTTGGGCGGCATGGGCATCATGGCATTATTTATTGCTGCTTTAAGTCAGCTAGGATCAGGCGGCATGCAGATGTTCAAAGCAGAAGTGCCTGGACCTAGTGCAGAAAAATTGAAGCCACGAATTAAGGAAACCGCCAAGGTGCTGTGGTTAACCTATGTTATTATTTCTGTGGCGGAAATCTTAATTTTGTGGTTGGCGCAAATGTCTTTGTATGAGTCAATGATACATACTTTCGGTACTATGGCTACTGGTGGCTTCAGTTCACGCAATCTAAGCATTGGAGCCTACAGTCCAGTGATACATTGGATAATTATAATATTTATGTTTATAGCCGGGGCTAATTTCAGCCTGTATTATCAAGCTTTAAAAGGTAAACGTTTAAAAGCTTTCTGGTTAAATGAAGAATTTAGATTGTATTCAGGAATAATTATTTTATCTTCGGTTATTATTTGGATTATACTACTTAACGCAGGCGAGGAATTGGCATTAACTAAAGCATTTTTTCAGGTGATATCTATCACCACTACTACCGGCTATGCCACAGCAGACTTTAATCAGTGGTCAGGCTTAGCTAAAGGGATACTGGTGTTTTTGATGTTCGTGGGAGGAAGTGCCGGATCAACTGGGGGCTCAGTTAAAGTTGGTCGAATCTTAATCTTAGTTAAGCATTCACTATTGGAGTTAAGACAGTTGGTACGGCCGAGAGCTGTTTTGAGCCTAAAAATTGACAAACGGACTATTTCCGATAGAATCATCGTTAATGTTCTTCAATTTTTCTTTTTGTATGTGTTAATTATGGGTCTATCTACGTTGATAGTGGTAACAGCTGGTGTGGATTTGGTAACTGGTTTTACAAGTGTTGCCGCAACTCTTGGTAATATCGGTCCCGGCTTACAGTTGGTGGGACCGACCGAAAATTATTCTTTCTACGGTGGCGGCTATAAAATGTTTATGAGTTTCCTAATGTTGCTGGGGCGGTTAGAAATATTTACGGTGCTTACCTTATTAATTCCCACTACTTGGAGACGTTGATAGTGAACTTTCAATGATTTCGGTGACTTTATTATACCAATAGCTGTTATACACTAACCTAAGAATAAAAGGGTGTTTTTGCCACGGGGTGTGGTCACCTAAAGTCATGTATAAGGCGAAGGCCTGTTTTCCTTGCTGTGGTATTTGATGGTATTCTATTAAATATTTAAGAACCTGTTTTATTTGTTCTTTTTTTGCAGGAGTTAATAACTGCTCCAAATAACTGATAAAAAATGGAGATAAATGGTTTTTTTCTAGATCCATGGCATGGTGTTTTAGTTGCTCATAATCAAAATAGGCACATTTAAAACACTGTAAATCTGCTATTTGGTTAGCTTCTTTCAGATGATGTTCAATATCTTCAAAAACATGCACAAATTCAAAAGGTATCCGTAAATTGTCACGGAGCTGCTGTACCATATTATCCGTGTGCTTCATAATTTTTAAAACGTGTCTTGCTTTGGCTGTGCCGGGATGTTTATCTACACATAATATTTCCAAAGGCTCTCTTATCATATTTCTTACCTGGCTAATAAAACGAATCTGTTCAGTGAAAAAATTTCTTTCAAGACTTGCCAGAACGTAGCTTCGCTCAAGGCTAATAGAAAATTTTATGATGGCAGGATAAATATAAGGTGCTGTTTTGAGTAAAAAGGCCTTTAAAGTTGAATGGCTAACAGCTTCTTGCCGCCAATAATATTGAAAAAACAGTGTCTCCAGCACTTTAACTGGGTTCTTATTTAATAAGTGATATATCTGATAGGTAAAGAATTGTGCATTAGGATCGTTTTTCTTATGGAATACATGATTAAATGCCGTAACTAGGACTTGTTCAGTTGGTTGCAATTTATAACCTCCCATGTTGAGTTAGTTAGACGAAGAATGAAGGGCACTATAACAATTAGTCTTTCATTTATAACGAGCACTATTCGTGTTATAATGTTATTACCTAAGTAAGTGGGATGGGAGAGGATTATCTTAATGGAAACAGCATCACCCTTTGGTTTATTGATTGAACAAGGGGTTACAGCAGTGCCTAATATCCTATTGAAAAACTATAGAAAATTGGGTCTAGATGAACAAGAATTTGTGATAGTGTTGCAACTGCTGCGGTTTAGACAGTCAGAAAACGAACGACGCCCTCTAGTAAAGGTTTTAGGTCAGTTAACAACTATACCGGAACCACAAATACAAGAGTTGATGATTGAATTAGAAAATAAAGGTATTATTCGTCTTGCTTCCATACAGGATGAAAATGGACGATGGTCGAAAATCTACATGTTGGATGGGTTATATAATCGTTTACAAGACCTGTTTAATAAGGGGAAAGAAACTAAAGGCAGAGAAGATGAATTTGAACGGATAGCTAACTTGTTTTCTCAGGTTGCAGGACTGCCATTGGCACCGAAACACGAGCGAATGATTATCCAATGGCTTTATGAATATAATTATCCCATGCAGTTTTTGGAGTATGTGTTAATAGAGTGCAATGAACGCGGCGGAGTCTGGCAGAAGGATTGGCGAATTAAATCAATAATGGACAGCCTTTATTCTGGCGGAGTACACTCTGTTGAAGAAGTTAAAGATTGGTTCTTATCATATGATGAAGATTATTATTGGATAAATAAATTTTCATCGGTACTGGGACGAGCAATAAAAAGTGAACCTGAGAAAAAGGCACTGAAACGTTGGTCACAGGAATGGACTTTTTCAGATGAGATGATTATGTTAGCTATTGAGAAAGGTTGTTTGGCTACATCTCAACCTAGCTTCAACTATATCGAATCTATCATGAAAAGCTGGAAAGATAAGGGATTTACAACATTGGAAGAAGTGGGTACCGAAGATAATAATCATCAAAGCCGTAAGAAGTCTAGAAAACAAAAGTTTGAGGGTAATGTAAGCAATAAACGGAATATACCAAAGATAGATCCCGAGACAGGAATGATTATAACCTAAAGAAGAGGTGAAACTGGTGGCTGTAGAAAAGGAAAGTGTTGATAGTAAACTTTTTGACGCGGAAGCCGAAAAAAGGGTCTTATCAGCTATGATGAATTCAGAGGAATGTTGTATCGAAGCACTTAATGACCTGATTAACGAGCATTTTTACCTTCCCAAGCACCAGTTTATCTTTGATATGATTTGCTCTCTTTATAAAAATGGTGTACATGCCAGTTATTTTGAACTGATTAAAGAGGCGAGAAGGCATTCTGTTTTCCAAGGGACCAATGATTTTGAAGAACTAAAAGAGATTGCTGAGTTTTTTATTGGCGAAGGAAACATTGATTATTGGATCAAAGTGCTTAAGGATCTTTATCGACTGCGTAATTTTCAAAGGTTTCTACAAAAAAACTTGCATAAGGTTCAGAAAACAAATGATGCGCAGCAGTTATTAATGGATGCAGAAGACGAACTTACAAATTTAGTGTCTTTGGAAATGGATGAAACTGGTGATACGCCCGAAGAGCTTGCCACCTATGGTCTTGAAGAAATTGAACGCAGACGCAAACGCTATCTAGAAGCCAAGGCCAAAGGTGTAGTAAATTTAGATGGTTTAGATACCGGCTATCAAATGCTTAATAACTGTTGTCTTGGCTATAAAGGCGGCGACTTAGTTATTTTGGGAGCCCGGACTGGACACGGTAAAACTGCTTGGAGCATGAATTTGGCTGCAACGGTTGCGGTTTTAGCAAAGCAACCCGAACCGATATTATATTTAAATACAGAAATGAGCAAACAGCAAATTGCACTGCGTTGGGCTTCCCTACTAAGCACTGTGGAACAACAGCGCATCAGACATGGAAACATTAGTGAGAAAGAATTTCTTAATATTTCCCATGGTTATAATCAATTATATAATAGTAAGTTTTACTCAGTGGCCGTGCCGAAACTGACACCAGAAAAATGTATTTCCATTGCGCGTAAGTACAAAGTACAAAAGGATATAAAGTTATTAGTTGTTGACTACGTTGGGCGTATGGAGAAACTGTCGGATAACATTCAGGAATTTCAAATGTTGGAAATGATTATGCGTTCCTTAAAAACCTTAGCCCAAACTCTGGAAATTGCGGTGGTTGCGTTAGTTCAGTTAAATAACGATGGAAGTCTTCAGGGAGCTAAGAGGATGAAAAATGAAGCGGATTTAATGCTTAAGTTGGAGCCCATTTCCTTTGAAGAGGCTAATGAAAATTCTGAACTGCAGGATCTTGTTGCAAATTATTGGATTCGTATTGATAAGAACAGAGATGGCCCGGGCGGTATAGATATCCCCATTCTTTTCGATAAGAATACTATGATTATGTCCGACCCAAGAAGTAAGGAAGGCGGCCGGGTAAATTGAAAGAACATAAGCTCTTCTTGAAACAACGTTGGAATGGCTTATTGGTAAACTTGGCTAACCTAATATTACGGGAAGAGGGGGCAGGTAAGTTAACCCAAGGGGAGTCAAACTATTTTCTTTATTGTCTGGAACAACTTAAACAAAACCAGACACCTGATATATTAATGCTATTGGTTGAGCAAGGCAGTCATTTTGTTAGCTTAGACACCAGCGCCAAAAAGGCTGTTTGGGAGATAATCTCAATTACCGATTGGACCCGGGCAAAAGAAGAAGAGAGAGCGTTAAGGGCTATTAAAGATATCATTTTAATTGACTAAAATTGTTAGTTCACAACCTCCTTATGCTGCATAGTATGATGCTAGCAGCATAAGGAGGTTTTTTAAATGTTGATTGGAATTGATCCTGGTCATGGCGGAACAGATGTCGGTGCAGTAAATGATCAATTGAATGTACAAGAGAAAAATCTTACCTTGGGTATTGCAACAAGGTTTCAGCAATTACTGGAATTTAATAATGTCAGCACCATTATGACCAGAAAAAAAGATGAATATGTCAGTTTGCAGCGTCGGGCCGAGATATTAAATAATGCTCAGGTTAACTACGTCATTAGCGTACATGTTAATAGTTCTACATCTACTGAGCCTAATTATCTTAGCAGTCATATCGTTGCGAAAGGTGGGCAAGCAGAACAACTTGCAGAAAAAATTCAGGAGCATCTTGTAAAGTCCATTGGCTGGGAGGACGGAGGCGTCCGGGTAAATAATTTTTTTATGGTACGAGAGACAGATGCACCTGCAGTATTGGCAGAATTAGGCTTTATTTCGAAATTGGATATTGCAAAGCAGCTCGCTGAAGATGATACTCAAAGGGCCCTTGCTGAAGCTCTGGCACAAGGGGTAATGGACCAAATAGAGCAAAAGTTTAATAAACCGGATAATTCATTTACCGATATTGAAGGTCACTGGGCGCAAACTGAGATAATGTGGGCTATAGAAAATGGCTTAATGAATGGCGTTTCCGACAATAGCTTTGCTCCTGACGAATCGCTGACTAGAGCTCAATTGGCCGTTGTGCTAAAAAGGTTTTATCAGATGCTTATTTGAATTAAGAAGTCAGGAGACAAAAACAAGGGCATACAATAAAAGCAGACGATCGGTGTGTCCTGTTTAATCTGTGACTTTAGTCATTAATTGAGATTGTCTATTGACTAAATTATCGTAATTTAATAAAATTACACTTAGAAGAGTTTTTATAACCCTTAAATGATAATATATATCAAACAGTGAAAGGATGACTGCTTTTTCTTTTTGGCCATTAAATGAGACTATTTATCAACTAGGAGGGATGATTTGACTTTAGATCAAGTAAAGAAAGGTTCAGCGTATGTAATTAAATTTATACCTGCCGGAAAAATTGCATCCCAAGCTATTAGATTTGGAGTATATAGGGGTGAGACAGTTTCTATTGGCGAAATAATTCCTATGGGACCAATAATAATATACAAAAATCGACAGGAAATTGCTATTGGACGTAGTCTAGCTAAAAAAATCGAGATTGAGCCAGTAATGCAGGAGGTGTCATAGGATGCATTGCCATGATCTTTCACAACATTTTAACATACCAAAAGGCGTTAGAAAAATTGTTTTAGCGGGAAATCCTAATGTGGGTAAATCAGTTGTATTTAATGCAATTACCGGTTTATATGTAGATGTATCAAATTTTCCTGGTACAACCTTAGAAATTTCTGTTGGTAAAACTGGTAAGGACGTGGTCCTAGACACTCCAGGAGTATATGGCATTTCATCTTTTAACGATGAAGAAAAAGTTGCCCGTGATGTGATATTGGGAGCAGATGTAGTTGTCAATGTTATCGATGCCGTGCACTTGGAACGAGATTTATTCTTGACCCAGCAGATAATTGATACAGGCATTCCACTGATAGTAGCTTTAAACATGGCGGATGAAGCGAGAAAACACGGCATGGACATCGATGCGGACTTACTGAGTGACCTGTTGGGAGTACCGGTAATTCCTACGGTGGCCACTAAGAAACAGGGACTGGATGAATTGCGGTCGGCTATTGAAAATGCACGCCCAGGTTTATTAAATCATCAACTAAAGAAAAAATTAGAGAAACTACAGGATAGGGTAGGCAGTCAAGGTGACGCACTATTGATACTGGAAGGAGATGAACATGTTGCTAGACGTCATGGTCTAGAACCTGGCAACATGCGAGAAGAAATCTATTTATTGCGTCGGGAGAAGGTAAATGATATTGTTGGACATGTGGTTTCAGAGGCAAGTAAAGGTGCCTCATTTACCACGCGATTAGGACGATGGATGGTTTATCCTTGGACTGGTATTCCTGTTTTAGCTGCCATCCTCTGGGCCATGTATGAAGTAATTGGTGTTTTTATTGCCCAGACTGTGGTTGGTATAACGGAAGAAACTATAATGCAGGGAATGTATGAACCGTTTATCAAAGGATTAATAGCACCAATTGTTGGACAAGAAAGTTTTATTGGACACCTGTTGATTGGGGAATTCGGCGTCTTAACTATGACAGTTTCCTATATTTTAGGGTTATTATTGCCTTTAGTTATCGGTTTTTATTTTGCATTATCTGCGATGGAAGATTCAGGCTATTTGCCTAGATTGGCCGCTTTGGTGGACAGACTGCTGACAGGCATTGGTCTAAACGGTCGGGCAGTTATTCCACTGATATTGGGCTTTGGCTGTGTAACAATGGCTACTATTACTACCCGTTTATTGGGATCGGACCGGGAAAGACGCATAGCTATTTTCTTGCTGGCTTTGGTGATACCATGCTCAGCACAATTGGCAGTAATTATAGGAATGCTGGCAGGACTTGGGCCCAGTTACATTGGCCTATATGTGGCAGTAATATTTATGGTTTTAGTTATTGTAGGTACAGCACTCAATAAAATACTCCCTGGGGAATCTACTGATTTAATGATTGACCTGCCACCTTTAAGGTTTCCAAGGTTAGAAAACGTAGTGAAAAAAACAATTACTAAGTCAACCATGTTTTTGAAGGAAGCCACGCCGTTATTTGCTTTAGGTGCACTCATTATTGGATTGCTTCAGGTAACAGGACTTTTAACGCTAATACAAGAAATACTGGCTCCTCTAACAGTTGGTTGGTTGCAGCTTCCCCAAGAAACAGCAACAGCTTTTATTATGGGTTTTGTAAGGCGTGATTTCGGAGCAGCCGGTTTATACGGGCTAGACCTAAGTCCATTACAGACAGTGATCTCCTTGGTAACCATAACCTTATTCGTGCCTTGTATCGCGTCTGCCATGGTAATCTATAGAGAACGTGGTAAAAAGGAAGCTACAATAATTTGGTTGAGCATTTTAATTTTGGCCTTTATTGTTGGAGGTTTGCTATCTCAAGTTTTGATTTAAGCAGACAATTGTTAAACGGGGGGAGATAGATAAACATGAATAAAACTGTTATTAAATGTCCCCAGTGTGGTGCGGAGGTAGACCCAAAGGTTACTATCCGCTGTCCTAGATGTAACTTTTATTTAATGCATGCTGGCGATTGTTCCGGTTGCGGGAATTGCTTGAAAATGAAAAAACATGGTAAGTAAAAAGTCGGCCGATACCAGGCCGGCTTTTTACTTACAAAGATCCAATAGGTTCAATATACATTAGCAAAATCAATACCGTGAGCTGTGAATGATATATTTATTTAGCAGGGTATAATAGTATAATATGCGGCCTAATAAATATGCGAGGAGTGTAGGTTTTGCGTAAGCATCTTCAGAAGGACAACCATAATTTCCTAATGCTGGGAGCTATTTTTATTCTAACAATTTTAGTTGTTTTTGGTTGTGGACTGGAGCAGCTGCCTAAGCCTCAAGTGCCCCAAACTACCGTTCTATTGGACAGTGAGGGTAAAGAAATAGACACTTTATTTAAAGAAAACCGCATTGTTGTTTCTGGTACAAAAATACCGGACTCGCTTAGAAAAGCAGTTGTGGCAATAGAGGATGAGAGATTTTATAGTCATTTCGGTATTGATCCTATTGGGATAGTCCGTGCAATATACAAGGATATTTTGGCTGGGAAAATTGTCGAAGGTGGTAGTACTATTACCCAGCAGTTGGCAAAAAATCTCTACCTAACTCACAAAAAGACTCTGACCCGAAAGGCCAAGGAGGCATTTCTGACACTTCAACTTGAACGTACTTATACTAAGGATGAAATTTTAGATATGTACTTAAATCAGATATATTTTGGTCAGGGTGCTTACGGAGTTGAAGTAGCATCCCGCAGATATTTTGACAAAAGTGTTAGTGAACTTAAACTCTGGGAAAGTGCTATGCTGGCCGCACTTCCGAGAGCCCCTAGTTACTACAATCCGTATAAGCGTCTGGATGTGGTTAAAAAAAGAAGAGACCTAGTTTTAAGTAAAATGGCTAAATTAGGAGGTATATCTGAAGACGACATGATTTTAGCACAGAAACAACCTCTGGAATTGGCGCCAGAGAACAAACAACAACAGGCTCCGTATTTCATTAAAGAAGTTGTCCAAATACTAAAAGAAAAATTTCCAGAAGAATTCATTTATCAGGGCGGGCTGAAAATATATACATCCCTTGATTTGGAAATGCAGCATGCGGCTGAAAAGGCAGTGCAAGAGGTGCTGAGAGGACAGGATCCTGAGTTGGAGGCGGCATTGGTAGCTATAGATGTTGAAACGGGGTATATTAAGGCATTAGTAGGCGGACGTGACTATCGCAAAAGTCAATTTAATCGAGCAATTAATCCCAGGCAACCTGGCTCAGCCATGAAACCCTTTCTTTATGCTGCGGCAATTGCGCAAGGTTACACTGAGGCAAGCCTGATAAAGTGTGAGCCAGTAGAATATCAGGTGCCTGGGGGAGAAACCTACAAGCCGGGAGATTATGGCGATACCCCTTACCATTATAGAAATTTCACTTTAAAAGAGGCATTAAAAATTTCAGACAATGTGGTGGCGGTTCGCTTAAATAGTATTTTAGGACCTGAGGCCATGGCGGAAACGGCTAATAATATGGGGATTGATACCAATCTGCCCCCTTATCTTTCCTTACCTTTGGGGACAATTGAAGTATCTCCGTTACAAATTACGACAGCATATGCTACAATAGCCAATCAGGGTCTTAGGATCAAACCGATATATATTACCAAAGTAGTGGATCGTAATGGCCAGGTATTATTGGAAAATATACCAGAGCAAGAAATAGTATTGGACAAAAGTACCGCCTATATAGTAACAGATATGATGCAATCAGTACTGAAACCAGGCGGGACTGGTTCAAATTTGAGACAGTATCTTAATCGACCGGCGGCAGGAAAAACAGGTACTACAAATGAATTTCGAGAAGCTTGGTTTGCGGGATTTACCCCGGAGATTTCGGCAGCTGTCTACGTTGGTTTCGATGATAGGCGCCCAGTATGGCTGCCAGGTGGTAGTATCGCCGGGCCGATTTGGGCTCAGTTTTTGGCCGAAGCACTAAGAGATACTGCGCTAACAAAATTTACCGTGCCAGAGAATATTGTGAAGGTAAGTATTTGTTTAGATACTGGCTTAAGAGCTACAGCGGATTGCCCTCGGGTGATGGAAATGAGTTTTATCGAGGGAACTGAACCGACTGAATGGGACACTTCCCACAAACCAGAATTGAATTGGAAAGAGGAAACACAAGATCCAGGGAAGCAAACAGAACCAACTGTACCTTGGGATAATTTTCTGGATCGTTTAATGGATTTCTAGTAGAAGTATTTAAGAAGAATTAAGTTATTTATACATCTTGCCGGCAGGAATAGTCTAATATGGTAGAGAAGTTTTGACGAACTTTTTGAGGGGGGATTGGATGAACTATAAGGACAGATTAAGAAGAGCGGCAGAAATAATACTGCAGTCCAAAAGAGTATTTGCACTTACCGGAGCCGGAATTAGTACCGAAAGCGGTATTCCTGATTACCGCAGTCCGGGAACTGGGTTGTGGAATAAAACTAACCCTCTGAAGAAAGCCTCTGTTAGTGCATTAAGAAAAGATCCTGCAGAATTTTATAAGACAACTATTACGCAATGGCGAAAATTTTCCAAAGCCCAACCTAATGTTGGGCACAATACTTTGAAAAACATGGAGGACAAAGGTAGAATATTAGGGGTAATTACTCAGAACATTGATGGCCTTCATCATAAGGCTGGTTCAAACAGCGTATTAGAGGTGCACGGTCACCTGCGGACAGCCAGGTGTATTAAGTGCGAAGGCAGAGTTCTGTTTGAAGACGTTATAAAACAGCTGGATAAAGGCATTAATCCACCCAGGTGCAGCATATGTGACGGATATTTACGACCAGACGTTGTTCTCTTTGAGGATGCTATGTCTGATGATTTCATTAAGGCGACTAAAGTACTATCCGGTTGCGACTTGCTCTTAGTTATCGGGACCAGTCTACAGGTTTACCCGGTGGCAACTTTACCGCAGTTAGCTAGGAGGTTAATAATTATTAACAAAATGCCAACCTCCTACGATAACAAGGCAGCAGTAATATTTCACGAGGGTATTGGAAAAGTACTGTCTGATTTGGAAAGAACATTAAAATAATGCTTCAATTAACTTAATAGACTGAAAAATGACATTGATTATCAGTCTATAATAGGCTTGGCATCTAAGATGTTTCAATTGTGTGTAAAAAGAGAAAATTTTCTATTTTAGAACTTATTTAATCTCTATTGCAGGATGTTTCATTGGGTAGTATAATAATGGCGAAAGGTAGCATTACAACGGTGAACGGTAGAATAATTGAGGTGAAAGGTTGAAGCGGCTTAAGGAGGGGTAAATAATGAGAATAATTTCAGTACCCGTTGGTGTTTCTAACCGCCATGTCCATTTGGACCAAAAACATATGGAAATACTTTTTGGCAAGGACTACAAACTAACTCCAATTAAAGATTTGGGGCAACCTGGCCATTTTGCAGCAAAGGAGACTGTATCCTTAGTTGGATCAAAGGGTATTTTAGAAGGCGTACGCATTTTAGGACCACTAAGAAGTAAATCACAAGTTGAGATTTCCAGAACAGACTCATTTCGTTTGGGAGTAAATGCACCTGTTAAAGAAAGTGGTGATTTAGAAGGTACGCCCGGTTGCATGCTAGTTGGACCTGCAGGGACGGTTACCTTAGAACGTGGTGTGATTATTGCTTCCAGGCATATTCACATGTCTGATAAAGATGCTAAACAGATGTCCTTAAAAGACGGTGATAAAGTAACTGTGTTAGTTGATGGTGAACGTGAACTCAGTTATCATAATGTAATTATTAGGGTCAACAAGGAATTTATACTAGAAATGCATATAGATACCGACGAAGCTAATGCAGCTTTCTTAAATACGGGTGACCAAGTGAAAATTATTAGCAATTCCAGGGATGCTTTAGAATTAGTCGGATAGTATCAGGGCCAGTTTAATTACTGGCCTTTTTTTGTTTTATTATAACTCTTTGATCACCAGACTCAGTAATATTAAAAAAATTAAGCTGGTTGTTTGATCGATTAGTTCATATGCTTCTTGGTCCTTGGAAGATAAATTAGTAACAAATTGATTGGTCAGCATATCTTCAACTGGCCCAACGATTATGATGGCAGTTGAGATGTATAAAGGACTATTTCTGCTTGGGTTGGATATGTATTTGTCTAATCCTGTCAAAACAGTGGTCACACCAACAATAAGGTTTAGAGACTTTAGTATAGTGATGATATTGTCCATAAAGTTAATTCCCCTATTATCAGCTTATGCTTAAAACATACAGAATGGTTTTTTAATTTAAAGGTTTTTATTGCTATTTATCGAAAAGAATAAGTCAGAATGGAAAGGAGGTAAATTTGTGGCAGACTTATTTTCCAGCACATACTCATTTTTTAGTGAAGTACCTATTCCAGATCATTTAGAGAAATTATTATCCAGCAAAGAGACTGCACTTTTTGCTGTAAAAACTGTTAGGGATACAGCAGTGTTTACGGATAAACGAATTTTAATTGCAGATAAGCAAGGAATTACAGGTAAGAAAGTGGAATATGCTACCGTCCCATATAAATCAGTTATTTCATACTCCATTGAAACGGCTGGCAGTTTTGACTTAGATTCAGAAATTAAAATTTACCTGTCCGGCGGAATTGTTATCCAGTTGGAGTTTTTGAAGGGGAAAAAAATGTCAGACCTTCTGTTCAAGGTATATAACACCATAACGGAATACGTAATTTACTAAAATAGAGGTTTTCAAATTAAGAATGACAAGGGATAAAAACCCTTGTCACTAGTATTCGCAAGTAGAATTCTATGGCGCGCCCGGCAGGACTTGAACCTGCGACCCCCGGAATCGGAATCCGTTACTCTATCCAACTGAGCTACGGGCGCTAGCAGAATTACATTATATATCACTATCAACTAAAAGTCAAAACGTAAAATATGGATGTGTAATATGGTGTTAGTTAACATAATACTAGGTATTGTAAACATAATAAGGTGTATTTAAGGGACAGCGGCGGTGTTCAAAGTTAACCGCTATTGGAGAGATTTGCCACCGGGATAGCTTTCTGATAAACTTAAATTTGTAAAAATATAGAATTAAGACTTAAAATTTTGGTAGGCGTAAATAATAAGTTTATGTGCCAAAGCTTTAAGTCTTTTTTGATGACTGTTCGGGGAAATTAACTAAAAGACATTTCGCGAACAAGAAAAAATGGAGGCGAGCAGATGATAGCAGAAACCCCAAAAGCTAAAATATGGGAACATATTCCTGACGAACAGTGGTTGGACTGGAAATGGCAGGTCAGGAATAGGGTAGACAATTTGGATGATCTTAAAAAAGTAATAAACATCACAGAAGAGGAAGAACGGGGGATAAACGACGCCTTAGAGACATTAAGGATGGCCATAACGCCATACTATGCGAGTTTGATGGATCCGGATGATTCTAATTGTCCTGTGCGGAAACAAGCAGTTCCGGTGTCTTGGGAGCTGGATGAAACTGCTTATGACTTAGAAGACCCGCTTCACGAAGAAGGCGATTCTCCAGTCCCTGGTATTACACACCGGTATCCTGACAGGGTATTATTTTTAGTGACAGATCAATGTTCAATGTATTGCCGACATTGTACTAGGCGACGCCTTGCCGGCAGCACGGATAAAATGATGCCTCAGGAACAAATTGAATCTGCCCTGGAATATATAAGAAACACGCCGGTTGTGCGAGATGTACTAATTTCCGGCGGAGATAGTTTGTTACTTTCGGAGGATAAACTGGATTTTATTCTGGGACAGCTAAGAAAAATAGAGCATGTGGAGATTATTCGCCTGGGTACTAGAACACCGGTTGTGATGCCAATGCGTATAACAGACGCCCTTTGCAAGGTGATTAAAAAGCATCATCCTGTATATATAAATACACACTTTAATCATCCAAAGGAACTAACATCTGAAGCTAGGCAGGCCTGTGCTCAATTAGCAGATGCCGGTGTTCCATTGGGAAATCAAACCGTGTTGTTACGTGGTGTGAATGATTGTCCATACCTGATTAAAGACTTGAACCACCAATTATTGATGTCAAGAGTACGTCCTTACTATCTCTATCAGTGTGATTTATCGCCTGGAATTGAACATTTCCGAACTTCTGTTTCCAAAGGAATAGAAATAATAGAAATGTTACGAGGACATACTTCCGGCCTAGCAGTGCCCACTTTTGTCGTGGATGCTCCTGGTGGAGGGGGCAAAATTCCGGTTAGTCCTCAATATCTTATTTCCCAATCAGATCAGAAGGTGATTTTACGAAACTATGAAGGTGTAATATGTGCTTATGGTGAACCGGATAATAAGAATAGCGACTGCTATGACTGTGATGATTGCAATAAAATAAAATATAAAGATCAAATTGGCATTGCTAAGCTATATGGTAGTGATAAGGTCAGCTTGACACCAAAAGGAAATTTAAGAGAGAAAAGACGCAAGAAGTATTGCTAAAAGGGTGGTATATATGAACGAAAGAAAAGTTTTTTTAGGGACCAACAGTTTCTCATATTTGGGCAGGGCCTACGGCATAACTTGGGATGTCCAAAAGGATAATTATGAACTGAGATTATACTTAGACATATTTAATAAAAGACTGAAGGTGCTTGACTACCAGGGTGACAGCGAAAGCATAGCGCGTAGCCTAATCGATATCGCCCAAAAAAATAATGTAGGTAAGATTTTGTTTTATGCCCGGGAATGTTGGGATGAGTTTTTCGAACACGGGTTTGTGAAAGAAGGAGAAATAGACGGTTATTTTAATGGGAAAACTGCTTACTGTTTATCAAGGTTTATGAATGACAAAAGAATGGAAAGTCCTTTTTTAGATGAAGAAAAGGAAATAATGGAAAAAGTATTAAGCGTTTCTCCAGCTAAGAATACCAGTAAACTGCTTGAAGATTGGACTGTTATTTCTGGGCGGGAACAACATGCTAGTCAATTGGCCCAGATTTACAACAATACTTTTGAAACTTATCCTACGCCTTTAAATAATGAAGATTACGTTAAGCAAGTGATCAATGATAATGTAAATTTCCTTATGGTAATGGATGGACAAAGAGTAGTAAGCAGTGCTTCTGCAGAAAGAAATCTAAAGTATAATAATGCAGAAATGACTGACTGCGCTACCCTGCCTGATTATCAAGGGAAGGGGTTAATGCGCTTTCTGCTAGTTAAGTTGGAAGAATTGATGGTTAAAAAAGAACTAGTAACCGTCTATAGTCTTGCAAGGGCCAGGTCTGTGGGAATGAACATGGTTTTTAGCAAGTTGGGTTATTCTTTTACAGGCAGATTCATTAATAATTGTGATATCTGCGGAGGTTTCGAGGACATGAACTTATGGGTCAAGAGGTTAAAGTATTAAACCGTACTGAAAAGTACGGTTTTTTTCACTGGATGCGTTTTATTAAGTGGAGAATTGCTACAAAGTATAGAATATAACAGCTAAAGAGTTAGAGGAAAAATATTGCTAACTATGCTATACTATGAAAAAATGCTTATTATTGGTGAAAGTCAGTCTACATAACATAAAATATTTTAAATGTTTGCGGGGTGAATTTTTTATGTCTGCTTTCAATTTAGAAGTTACCTTGGAAAAGGCTGTCCATAATTTTCTATCAGAAGACCCGGAAGGAATGGCTAAAAAGGTAGCGGTTGATTATTCTAAAGAAAAAAATATGATGACTTTTCAGTATTTAAATCGAGACATTGCAGTAAGTTATCCAAGTGCTATTTTTATGAACAGTGAAGATTTGACTATTGTAGAAAAAATTCTAATATTACATTACCTAACTGATTCAACGGGGCAACCTCTCACTAATGAATTGATTTCCTTCAAAGAATTGCCGGGTGGAGACATTTATAACGGACCATTCTTTAATCGTTCTATACGTCCGTTTTTGGCACTGTTTGGTAATAACGTGGATTTGTTTAGGAAAGCAGCGGAACAGTTGGGCGGCTACAGCCAAGATCTCGGCGACGTTAGTTATACATTTAAGGTACTGCCTAAGGTTCCTGTAACTGTTGTGTTGTGGGAAGGAGATGACGAATTTCCTGCGGCGGCGAACATATTATTTGATAAAGCGGCGGCAGACTACCTAGCTACTGAGGATTATGCAATATTATCTAGCTTATTGGTCGTTAGACTGAAAGCTTTAATTAGTGCCGATTAGCTATGTAAATAAAGTAATAGTGCCTGACAATGTCTATATATATTGTCTGTATGCCGGATAAAATTGTGTGGCAGGAACTTAATGGTAGATTGTAGAAATCTACATTTAAAATATATAGAAGTTCGCTAAAACTATTGGGCTTCTTTAGGAGCGCAAAACGCATATGTCTCAAACCGGATACGAAGAAGTGACTGAATTAGAACAAAAAATAGAATACTATCAAAAAGAACTAGAAAAATTGGATAATCAAAAGAATTTTCCTTTCGTTTATATCATAGTTGCTATTCCTACTACAATACTATTTCTTGTGGTGGTCTTTATTTCTGACGGATTAATAGACTTAACTTCCGGCCTTACTGGAGCACTTTTTTTCTCACTGTTGATTACGTGCGGTTATCTGGTGTTGTACCAACCGAATAAAGAAGAAATTAGGCGCCAGCTTATCCATGATATAAAAGCTCTTAAAAGAAAAAAGGGGATGTTGGAAGCAGGCGCTAGAGGTGAAAAAGCAGTAGCCCACCATCTCAGCTGGTTGCCTAAAAATCATATTGTGCTTAATAATATTACATTACCAAGTAGTAAATATCAGTCCCAACAAATGGATCATTTGGTTGTCGGGCCTAAAGGCGTTTTTCACATAGAAACAAAAACCCTTAATGGACTTATAGTAATTTCTCCCCAAGGGGATTGGACACAAATTAAGGCAATTAATAATAGCTTATTGCGGGAAGGTATGGAGAGTCCACGGCATCAAGTACAACGACATGAACGGGTTTTGAGAGAATTTTTTAGAACAAATTTCGGAGGTTGGAAAATACCAATAGTTTCTGTTGTAGTAATGGCTCACCCTAAAACAATAATCGATGGACAGGATCCGGAATTGAGGGTAATAAAAAAAGATAAGTTGATTGATTTTATAACCGATGAACAATTAAGGGATCAATTAACAGATCAACAGGCTAAAAAAATTGCATTAAGCTTAGCAACTAATAGCTTAGAATAACTACCTTTTTAGTAGGTGCTGGATAGGAATAATTTAAGGAGGTATTTCAAAATGGTAGAATCTATGATCAAAGATATAAACCTTGCTCCCCAAGGACAGAAAAAAATTGATTGGGTAAAAAGCCATATGCCTGTTTTAAACAAATTAGGAGAAGAATTTCAGGAAAATCAACCGTTTGCGGGAAAGAAAATAGTAATATGCCTTCACTTGGAGGCAAAAACCGGCTATTTAGCATTAATCCTAAAAAATAGCGGTGCTGAAGTTGCCGTGGTCGCTTCCAACCCATTATCAACTCAAGATGATGTTGTTGCTGCTTTGGTTAAGGCAGGGGTGAAGGCTTACGCATGGTACGGCGCATCGGACGAAGAATACCGACTTCACTTAAATAAAGCATTAGACTTTGGACCTGACCTTATTGTGGATGATGGCGGTGACTTGGTTTCCTTGCTGCATGGAGACCGCAAGGATGTATTAAACAACGTAATTGGTGGTTGTGAAGAAACTACAACCGGCGTGTTACGACTCAAGGCTATGCATAAAGAAGGAACATTGGCTTTCCCTATGGTAGCCGTTAATGACGCTTTATCTAAGTATCTATTTGACAATAGATATGGAACCGGCCAATCTGTTTGGGATGGGATTAATAGAACAACTAACTTGGTGGTTGCAGGTAAGAATGTAGTAGTAATAGGGTATGGCTGGTGTGGAAAAGGTGTTGCCATGCGTGCAAAAGGTCTTGGCGCCAAAGTGATTGTCTGCGAGGTAGACCCTATTAAGGCAAACGAAGCATTGATGGATGGTTTTAAGATAATGCCATTAATAGAAGCGGCACCTGTTGGTGATTATTTTATTACCATTACAGGAAACAAGTCAGTAATTAGGGCAGAGCATTTTAAGGTAATGAAAGACCAGGCAATACTCGCAAATGCCGGACATTTTGATGTTGAAATATCTAAATCAGATCTTAATGAACTAGCAGAATATGTTGTGGAAGTACGAAAAAACATTCTTCAGTTTCAACTGCCTGATGGTAGGTCCTTGAATTTGTTAGCAGATGGAAGACTGGTAAACCTTGCTGCAGGGGATGGGCATCCGGCAGAAATTATGGACATGAGTTTTGCGCTTCAAGCACAATCACTTTATTATTTGTTGAAAAATAAGTTGGAGCCTGGCGTACATGGTGTTCCAGAAGAGATTGACAGCAAGGTAGCACAGGTTAGACTAGAAGCTTTAGGGCTAAAAATTGACCGTCTAACGCCAGAACAAATTGAATACCTTGCCGGCTGGCAGCTTTAGTGACAATTAATCTCATCATGTATACAGGTATACATGATGAGATTAGGAAAAAAAAGCAGGAATCCTTCCAATTATTACGAATGTTCTAAAATGAAGAAAAATGATCACAATGAACAAAAATACCAAGGCATGTAAAATATAAGACTTTGGAAGAAAGCAAGAATGTAGATAATTCAATAGGTATTATATATTTAACATTGATTTTTTGAGGAGAGGTTAAAGTGCGGCAGTACACTGTAGGGCTAGTGGGTGCAGGCAAGGGCGGTAACGCTATTTATCGCATGTTAAAGTCGGTGCAAAAAGTTAAAGTTGTTGCGGTATGTGATTGCAACCCAAACACTCCTACCGTTGCAATGGCTAAAAAAGAAGGGGTTTTTGTGTCGACTGACTTACGCAAACTGGTTTCGTTAGATAGACTAGATGTTATTTTTGAAGCCACTGGTGATAAAGAAGTTCAAAAAAAGATCAGTGAACTAAAAAGGCCAAATACAGCGGTTATTGAAGCCCAGGCAGCGAAACTATTTCTCGCACTTTTGGAAGAAAAAGAAGAACTTTTGGAGTTTAAAAAGGTTAAGGGAGAGCTGGAGATTATTCTAAACTCCGTATCTGAGGCAATAGAGGTTGCTGACAATAATGGAGTAATTAAGTACGTTAACCCAGCATTTTCTAGGATTACCGGTATCCCCGAGGGACAGAGAATAAATAAGAACATTTTTGAAGTTTCTCCTTATGGGGCGTTGGCAACTACTTTGACTACCCAAAGACCCCATAGCGGTCATAGAACTAAAGTCGGGGGTTCAGGCGTTGAGGTTATATCTAACGGTGCACCTATAGTTGTGGATGGTAAAAGTGAAGGGGCTGTGGTGGTCTTCCAACCAATAACAGATATAATAAAATTGATGGAAGAGCTTCAAAAATCAAATACAATCATAGAAAACCTCTACGCAAGAATCGGTCAGATCACAGGCAGTAAGTATAGCTTTGATGATTTAATAGGACGAAGCAAAAATTTTAGATCTACCATAGAAATGGCTAAAAAAGCATCGCGAAGCGATTCAACGATATTAATTAATGGCGAAAGCGGTACGGGAAAGGAATTATATGCCCACGCCATACATCATAGCAGTGTTAGAAGAGATAAACCTTTCATCAAGGTGAATTGTGCTGCTATTCCGGAAAGCTTATTGGAAAGCGAGTTCTTTGGGCATGAGAAAGGGGCTTTCACTGGTGCAGTTCGTACTAAATTGGGTAAAGTTGAGCTGGCCAACGGTGGTACTTTATTCTTAGACGAAATTGGTGATATGAATTTATTTTTGCAGGCAAAGTTATTACGAATAATTCAGGATATGGAGTTTGAAAGGGTAGGGGGCACTCAAACCATCCAAGTTGATGTTAGGTTTGTTGCTGCCACTAACCGTAACTTAAAAGAGCTGGTACGAAAAGGAGCGTTTCGGGAGGATCTATATTATAGGTTGAATGTAGTTGAGCTAGCTCTCCCTCCGCTTCGCAAACGTAAGGACGACATTCCTGAGTTGGTGGAACATTTGATAGTAAAATTCAACCGAAAACTCGGTAAGTGTGTGAAAGGAGTTTCATCGGAGGCACTACAACTACTTATTAATTACGAGTGGCCTGGCAATGTCAGGGAATTGGAGAACGTTTTGGAAAGGGCCATGGTCGTAGTTGATGGGGATTTATTAACTCATACCCAGTTATATCAATACATTGGACAATTCGATTCAGTATTTGGCAATAATATCACTGAGATAATGCCCTTAGAGAAGATGGAACAAATTATGCTAAAAGCGGCACTGGACAGGCATGGTGACAGCCTAGAAGGAAAAAAGAAAGCTGCCCAAGCTTTAAATATATCTTTGGCAACACTTTACAATAAACTAAAGAAATATCGTACCAGCATTGATTAAATTAATATTTTAAGTAATTATTTTTTTTGCTAAAGAGTAATTCTAATAGTTAAAATAATTACAGTATTTATAGGAGGTGAATGTTTTAGATAAATATGCTAATAATTAGAGAGTAGTAGAAGAAAAAACTTAAAGATTGGAAGGAGGTACCCATAAATGAAGTTACTAGAGTATATGGGAAAGGAACTTTTTAAAAAATACAACATACCGGTGCCGCAAGGGGGCATAGCTGCTACCACTGATGAAGCGGGAAATGTGGCTGCCGATCTAAATGAGGCTGTAGTTAAGTCTCAGATTTTAAGCGGTAAAAGAGGCAAGGCAGGTGGAATAAAGTTTGTTTCAGGTGTCGACGAGGCGAAAAACGCTGCTTCGGATCTGTTAGGGAAAGATCTTAAAGGTTTTAAGGTAGAAACCGTATTGGTGGAGGAAAAACTGGCCATCGAGAAAGAGTTTTATTTAGCCATTACACTAGATGGTTCAAAAAGGAAACCAATCATTCTTGCTTCGGCAGAAGGTGGCATGGATATTGAAGACGTTCCTGAAGACAAAATGATACGTTATGCAGTCAGTGTCAATTTAGGAGTTCAGCCTTATCTTGGAAAAGATATTGCCGATAAGCTGGGACTTAGTGGTGATTTAGTAAAGCAATTTACTAAAATCTTGATAAACTTATACCGTATGTTTGAAGAATTGGATGCTGAACTTGTTGAAATAAATCCATTGGTTATTGCAAGCGGTAATCTTATAGCCGCAGATTCCAAAGTTACTATTGATGATGATGCATTGTATCGCCACAAAGACTTACCACTGGTAGAAGAACGTACTGAGGCTGAGCAGAAGGCTCATAAATTAGGACTTTCCTACGTTGAGTTAGATGGAGATATTGCAATTATGGCCAACGGGGCTGGAATCACAATGGCTACCTTGGACATTATCCAACATTATGGCGGTCAACCTTCGAACTTTTTAGATGCCGGTGGTGGTGCAAGTGTTGAGGCAACTGCCAAAGCATTGGAGATACTACTTGCCACAGACCCTAAAGTGATTTTAATAAATATCTTTGGTGGTATTACTCGCTGTGACGATGTAGCAAATGCATTTGTCACAGTTAATAAAGATCAAGAAATTCCTGTGCCGGTAGTAATTCGTTTAGTAGGAACCAACGAAGACCAAGGAATTGCATTATTAAAGGAATACGGCATTGAGGCATATCGCACAATGGATGATGCCGCAAAAAAAGCGGTTCAATTAGCCAAACAGTAAGGGGGTAAGAATTTAATGACGATTTATATTGATGAAAACACAAAGGTACTTGTTCAAGGAATGACTGGTAATCAGGGCTCCTTCCATGCAAAACAAATGTTAGATTACGGAACAAATATAGTCGCCGGTACTTCTCCGGGTAAAGAAGGGCAAACAGTTGAGGGCAAGCCAATTTATAACACAGTATCATCTGCAGTTAAGAATCATCAAATAGACGCTTCTATATTGTATATACCTGCTCCTTTTGCTAAGGATGCGGCGCTGGAAGCAATAGATGCAGGAGTTAAATTGGTAGTATGCATTACGGAACATGTTCCAGTGCAAGATGCCATGAAAATTATTGCTTTTGCCAAAGAAAAAGGTACCACTGTTGTCGGCCCTAACACTTTTGGTTTAGTATCATCCGGAAAGTGTAAAATTGGTATACCGCCTAATCAGTTTTTTATACCTGGAAATATTGGAGTTGTTTCCCGTAGTGGAACATTAAGTTACGAGATTGTAGGAAATTTAACAGATGCTAAAATGGGAACTACTACTGTTGTCGGGCTAGGCGGGGACAGAGTTGTAGGTTTGAATTATATTGATGTGCTGACTCGCTTTGAAGAAGATAAGGAAACAAAGGCTATTGTAATGATAGGTGAAATTGGCGGTAGTTCTGAAGAAGATGCTGCTGAATTCATTAAAGGAAACGTATCTAAACCTGTAGTAGCCTACTTAGCAGGGAAAAGTGCACCTATCGGCAAAAGAATGGGTCATGCCGGGGCAATAATTGAGAAGGGCAAAGGAACTTTTGAGGGTAAGGTTGAGGCATTGACAGCGGCAGGAGTCAAGGTGGCAGAACTGCCTTTCCAGGTGCCTGAGCTTCTAAAAAAAGTATTATAGTTCAAGATTATTTGATGCCATACGTATTTTCCGAAAGGGGAGCGTAAACATATGTACGATAAGAAAAAACTCGAAGATATTAAGCAAGCTAAAGGAGAATGGGAAGATAAGTTTGTCAATAAGACATTGAAACGTTTTCCCGAACGTAAAGAGGAATTCGAAACGGATTCCGGAATCCCTGTTAACAGGGTATATACCCCCGAGGATTTAGAAGACTTTGATTATCAAAAGGATTTGGGTTTTCCAGGGGAATATCCTTATACTCGCGGAGTTCAGCCAACTATGTACAGAGGTCGTTTTTGGACCATGAGACAGTACGCTGGATTTGGATCATCAGAAGAAACTAACAAAAGGTTTAAGTATTTGTTAGACCAGGGGCAAACGGGCTTAAGTGTGGCATTTGATCTGCCAACCCAAATTGGCTATGATTCAGACCATTCTTTGGCAAGAGGAGAAGTCGGTAAAGTTGGCGTAGCTATAGACTCATTGAAGGATATGGAATTGTTATTTGACGGTATACCGTTAGATAAAGTAAGTACGTCAATGACCATCAACTCACCGGCAGCAGTAATTCTTGCCATGTATATCGCAGTAGCAGAACAGCAGGGTATTGCACCGGATAAATTATCCGGCACGATTCAAAATGATATTTTAAAGGAATATGTTGCCAGAGGAACATATATTTTTCCACCGGAGCCTTCTATGAGGTTAATCACTGATATATTTGGTTATTGCGCTAAGAATGTACCCAACTGGAACACCATTAGTATTAGCGGCTATCATATCCGTGAGGCAGGTGCGACTGCTGCCCAGGAAATTGCATTTACTCTTGCTAATGGGATTGCTTACGTGCAGGCGGCAGTGGATGCGGGCTTGAATGTAGATGAGTTTGCACCGCGTTTATCTTTCTTTTTTAACGCTCATTTAAACTTCTTTGAGGAAGTCTCCAAATTCAGAGTGGCAAGAAGAATTTGGGCCAAACTAATGAAAGAAAGGTTTGGCGCAAAAAGCGACAAATCTCTAAAATTGCGTTTTCATACCCAGACTGCAGGTGTCACCCTAACTGCTCAGCAGCCGGACGTAAACGTCATGAGAGTGGCATTCCAGGCGTTAAGCGCCGTTCTTGGCGGTACTCAGTCGTTGCACACCAACTCCAAGGATGAAGCTTTAGCGTTACCAAGCGAACAGGCTGTACTGATTGCTTTGCGCACACAACAGGTAATTGCGCATGAGATAGGTGTTACCGAAACTGTAGACCCATTGGCCGGATCTTATTATGTGGAAAAGTTGACAAATGACTTAGAAACCCTGGTTTGGCAGTACATTGATAATATTGACAAATTAGGTGGCTCAACAAAATCTATTGAAAAAGGTTTTATGCAAAAAGAAATACAAGAAAGTGCGTATCAATATCTGCAGCAAATAGAAAGTGAAGAAAAAATAGTAGTGGGTGTCAATAAATATCGCATGAAGGAAGGAATACCTGCTGACTTGTTGAAAGTAGACCCTGCGGTTATGGAAAGACAATCTAAGAAACTTGAACAGTTGCAAAAAGAGCGTGATCCAAAACAGGTGGCAGAAACGCTGCAGAAACTGCGGGATGTGGCACAATCTAATGAAAACTTAATGCCATACATTATTGACTCGGTAAAAGCTTATGCTACATTAGGAGAAATCTGTGATATTTTAAGAGAAGTATTTGGGGAATACCAGCAGCAGGTAGTAATTTAGGGAGGGACTTTAATGGATAAACCAATTCGTGTCTTAATTGCCAAGGCTGGTCTCGATGGTCACGATCGTGGGGCAAAGGTAATTGCCCAAAGCTTACGTGATGCAGGAATGGAGGTAATATATACCGGATTACGGCAGACTCCTGAGAAAATAGCAGAGGCTGCTATACAAGAAGATGTACAGGTAGTCGGCATCAGCAGCTTATCGGGAGCGCACATGCATTTGTTTCCTCCAGTTGCTGAGTTACTAAAAGAAAAAGGTGCCAGTGACATTCTTGTAATAGGCGGGGGCGTCATTCCAGAGAGTGATATTCCTTACCTTAAAGAAGCAGGCATAACTGAAATCTTTACTTCCGGTACGTCTACAAAAGATATAATTTCTTTTATTAGAGAACATGTAAATTGAGTCGACATGTTGTTTGAGGAGGGATACAATGGTTAGTAAAATTGACCATATTGGAGTAGCTGTCAAGAGTATTGATGAAGCAAGTAAGTTCTACGAGGATATATTGGGTATGAAGGTGACTGAAATTGAGGAAGTTCCTGATCAAAAGGTGAAGGTCGCATTTATTCCTACTGGAGATAGTGAGTTGGAATTGCTGCAATCAACTGATCCTCAAGGTCCAATAGCTAAATATATTGAGGCAAAGGGACAAGGTATTCAACATATTGCTTTAAGAGTGGATGATATTGAACAAACGCTGGCGGATCTAAAGGATAAGGGAATTAGACTAATTGACGAGAAACCGCGAATAGGTGCTGGTGGAGCTAAGATTGCCTTCATACATCCCAAGGCTACTTTTGGCACACTGGTAGAAATATGCCAAAGGGAAGATTAGGAGGAGGTGCACGGAATGTCCATAGAGAATAAACTTGAAGATTTGCAACAACGGCGTGATAAGGTTCTGCAAGGCGGTGGGGAAAAGAGAATTTCAAAACAGCACGAAAAAGGAAAAAAGACTGCCAGGGAACGCATCGGTGCCTTACTGGATGAAGGAAGTTTTGTTGAAATAGGCCAATTTGTTACTCATCGCTGTAACCAGCTAGGGATGGAAGACGTTGAGGCTCCAGGAGAAGGTGTCGTTACTGGTTATGGAACAATTGGCGGAAGATTAGTATACGTCTTTGCCCAAGATTTCACAGTAATTGGCGGAACTTTGGGGGAGATGCATGCTGCTAAAATTTCTAGAGTACTAGATTTAGCCATGAAAATGGGAGCTCCAGTTATAGGAATGAATGATTCCGGTGGTGCGCGTATTCAAGAAGGGGTAGATGCACTTAATGGTTATGGCGAAATATTCAAACGGAATACGTTAGCCTCAGGTGTTGTACCACAGATATCTGTAATTATGGGTCCCTGTGCAGGCGGTGCCGTTTATTCACCGGCGTTGACAGATTTTATTTTTATGGTAGATAATACTAGCCAAATGTTTATTACAGGGCCGCAGGTTATAAAGACTGTTACCGGTGAAGAGGTTAGTGTTGAGGAACTTGGCGGATCGGTGACGCACAACAAAACCAGTGGTGTCGCACATTTTCGAGCTCCTTCAGAGGACGAGTGCATAGACCAAATAAAGAAACTAATTAGCTTTATACCAAGTAACAACATGGAAGAAACTCCTCTAGTTAATACCGATGATAATATCGGTCGTTGTGAAGACGTGCTAAATGAAATCATTCCTGCTGCTTCCAATAAACCCTACGATGTTAGAGCAATCATAAATAACATTGTTGATGATGGTGACTTTTTTGAAGTGCAAGAGTTGTATGCCAACAACATTGTTGTTGGTTTTGGCCGATTTAATGGTCGGTCTGTCGGTATTATCGCTAATCAGGCACTGATGCTGGCAGGATGCTTAAATATTGATGCTTCGGATAAGGCATCACGCTTTATTCGCTTTTGCGACAGCTTTAATATACCAATTCTAACTTTGGTGGATACCCCTGGTTATCTGCCAGGCATCAAACAGGAGTTTGGAGGAATTATTCGTCATGGAGCCAAATTACTTTACGCATACTCAGAAGCTACGGTACCAAAGATGACTCTCATTTTGCGTAAGGCCTATGGAGGTGCATATTTAGCTATGTGCTCACGTTCCCTCGGGGCGGATCAGGTGATTGCTTGGCCAACGGCTGAAATTGCAGTAATGGGGCCTGAAGGTGCGGCAAATATTATTTTTCGTAAGGAAATTAAAGATGCTGAAAACCCACCTGAAGTCCGTCAAGAGAAAATTAATGAATACCGGGAACGGTTCGCCAATCCCTATGTAGCAGCATCACGGGGCTTAGTAGATACCGTAATTGAGCCAAAAGACACGCGACCAAGTATTATTAAGGCTTTAGAAACGCTTATTAGCAAACGGGAAGATAGACCTGGAAAGAAACACGGGAATATTCCTGTTTAAGGGAGGTGCGGATACTTGGATAAATTAGGTTTGTCCTTAACAGTTACTATAATAGGCATGGGGGTAACCTTTTTCATATTAATTTTGTTAGGTATCATTATGCACATTATGAACTTAAGTTGGGACACGTTAGCTAAAAGAAATAAGCAAGAAGTAATAAGTGAACCGGAAAAGATTAGTCAAACAGTTATTCCCGAGAAAACAATAGATGAAGGGCTATCAGGAGCGGTAGTAGCAGCTATTACCGCAGCTATAGCTGCTAGTATGCAGACAGAAACCTCAGAGATAAAAATTGCAGCTGTAAGGGAAATGGCCCAAGATGGCCAGAGCAGCTGGGCCTATGCAGGCAGGCAAAACATTATCAATAGTCGACAAAAATTCTTTGCAAGAAGGGGGATTTAGAAATGAAAAAATTTCGTGTAACTGTAAATGGTGACAGTTATGAAGTTGAAGTAGAAGAAGTTGGAGGACAAAGTACTCAAGCCGTACCGACCCAACCCGCAGCAAGTTCAGCTCCTAAAGTTGCACCAATAGCTACAACAGGACCAAAAACAGAAACCAAACCAACGGCGGCTCAACAGAAAAAGCCGGCTTCTGGTGATGGCAAGGCAGTTTCGTCTCCCCTGCCAGGAACAGTTTTGGATATAAAAGTAAGCGAAGGTGAGCAGGTTAGCTCCGGTGACGTGCTAATTATATTAGAGGCTATGAAAATGGAAAATGAAATCAAGGCAGATACTGATGGTAAAGTGGTTAGTCTGAATGTAACCAAAGGTCAAAGTGTAAGCACAGGTGACACTCTACTAACCATAGTCTAAGGGAGGGAGCTAAAAGCACTATGGAAAGTATTATGATATTTTGGCGCGACACGGGCTGGGCTAATCTTACATTTCCCCAATTATTAATGCTAATTATTGCTGGCGTTTTGTTTTATCTGGCAATTGCCAAGAAATACGAGCCACTTCTACTAGTACCTATTGCTTTCGGTGTGTTGCTCGCCAACCTTCCGCTTGCTCAACTAATGGAACCAGGCGGTCTATTGTACTGGCTTTATCAAGGTGTTAAGCTGGGTATTTATCCACCCCTGATATTTTTAGGTGTAGGCGCAATGACGGATTTTGGGCCTCTTATCGCTAACCCAAAAACTATTTTATTAGGTGCCGCTGCCCAATTTGGGATTTTTACCACATTTATTGGTGCCATGCTTTTAGATTTTACACCAAAAGCCGCTGGTGCAATTGGTATCATAGGCGGGGCGGATGGTCCAACTGCGATCTTTTTAGCTTCGAAGTTAGCGCCTGAACTATTAGGTCCTATAGCAGTGGCTGCATATTCATACATGGCCTTAGTACCGATTATTCAGCCCCCAATAATGCGTGCCCTCACTACCAAGAAAGAGCGGCAAGTGGTTATGGAGCAACTGCGTCCGGTACCTAAAAGTCAAAAGATTGTTTTTCCTATAATCACAACAGTAATTACACTGATGTTTTTGCCGGCCGCCGCACCATTAATAGGAATGTTAATGTTGGGTAATCTATTCCGAGAAAGCGGTGTAGTTGATAGATTAACTAAAACGGCTCAAAATGATTTAATAAATATTGTTACTATTTTCTTAGGTTTGACAGTAGGAGCTACTGCCAGTGCGGCAAATTTCTTGCGTATGGATACGATCCTTATTTTAGGACTAGGATTAATTGCATTTTCTATCGGGACTATTACAGGTGTGCTCTTTGGTAAACTAATGTACAGGTTATCAGGAGGTAAGGTTAATCCTTTGATAGGCTCTGCTGGTGTGTCAGCGGTTCCAATGGCAGCTAGGGTTTCTCAAACAGTAGGCCAGGAAGAGAATCCAAATAACTTTTTACTGATGCATGCCATGGGACCCAATGTAGCTGGCGTTATTGGGTCTGCGGTTGCTGCAGGTATACTTCTATCATTACTAGGTTGATCCATCGCCAGTAGACAATTATTCTAAAAACAAGATTATAGTTTATATAATTTAGAATGTTTCTAACAATTAAATAACATAAGCAGGAATGCCTCGGGAAATAGGGAATATATTAATTATAGTAGACCTATTTCCCGTTTTTGGCATTGTCAAAATCTGTTGTTTTCAAAAAAAACGAAAAGGAGGAAAATTGAAAAATGCGTTCAATTAATTATGACAAAATAGTTATGGAAATGGCAAAATTATGTCGGGATGCGAATTATTTTTTAGGTGATGACGTAAAGAATGCCTACGACAGAGCGTTAGCCGAAGAAGAGTCTCCAACAGGAAAAGAGATTATAGAACAGATAAAAGAAAACACTGAAATAGCTAGAACAGAGGAAGTACCCATGTGTCAGGATACGGGAGTGGCAGTCGTGTTTTTAGAAATGGGACAAGATGTTACTGTTGAGGGGGGGGGCCTTTATGATGCGATTAACGAAGGGGTGGCTGAGGGATATACATCCGGATATTTAAGAAAATCCATGGTTGAACACCCTTTTAGACGTAAAAATACTGGGGATAACACACCGGCAATCATCCATACAAAGGTTGTATCCGGCGATAAATTAAAAATCACAGTGGCGCCTAAAGGCGCCGGCAGTGAAAACATGAGTTCCATTAATATGATGGCACCTGCTGCAGGAGAAGAGGGTGCAAAAGAATTTATTATTGATGCTGTGCGAAAGGCTGGTCCTAACCCGTGCCCGCCGATAGTAGTAGGCGTTGGTATCGGTGGAAATTTTGAAAAAGCGGCTCTTTTGGCGAAAGAATCATTATTACGCCCGGTTGGGCAGCCAAGCAAAGATGAAGAAATAGCAAAAATGGAACACGAAATTTTGGATAAAATCAAACGGCTGGGTATCGGCCCACAAGGCTTGGGCGGAACCAGTACTGCACTGGCAGTGCATATCGAAGTGTACCCTTGTCATATTGCCAGCTTACCTGTTGCGGTTAACATTAACTGCCACGCTACTAGGCACAAATCCATTGTTCTTTAGGAGGTGATTTTTAATGAGCAAAAAACAATTAACCCCACCTTTAAGTGATGCTGATGTTGAGAACCTGCAAATTGGTGATCAAGTTTTTATTACCGGTACTATTTACACCGCTAGGGATGCTGCCCACAAGCGTCTCGTTGAGCTGCTAGAAGAAGGAAAAGAATTGCCTATTGATGTGAAAGGGCAGGTTATCTACTATGTGGGACCCACTCCTGCTATGCCAGGGCAAATTATTGGCTCCGCAGGACCGACTACCAGCTATAGGATGGACCCTTATTCACCAAGATTACTAGCTGAAGGACTTAAATGTATGATTGGAAAAGGAACTCGTTCCAAAGAAGTAAAAGATGCGATAAAGGAACAAAAAGGAGTTTATTTAGCAGCTGTGGGTGGAGCTGCCGCATTGATAGCTAAGTCTATCAAAAAGGCTGAGATAGTAGCCTACCCGGATCTAGGGGCAGAAGCTATAAGAAAACTTGAGGTCCAGGATTTTCCAGCCATCGTTGTTAACGACTGCCATGGTGGAGATTTATATGAAGAAGGGGTAAGAAAATATAAAAAGTAGGGGTGTTAAGATTGGATTTAAAGAGTGAAGCATTAAAAATGCACAAGGAACATCAGGGGAAAATTGAGGTTACCAGCAAGGTGCCTGTTAATAACAGCAAGGACCTCAGTCTTGCTTATACGCCTGGTGTTGCTGAACCCTGCAAAGAAATTAATAAAAATGTTGAAAGAGTCTATGACTACACAAACAAAGGAAATTTTGTCGCCATCGTTACAGATGGTACTGCCGTTCTGGGTTTGGGAGACATTGGTCCGGAAGCAGCTATGCCTGTTATGGAAGGTAAGGCTGTGCTCTTCAAAGCTTTTGGTGGAGTGGATGCATTTCCTATTTGCGTAAATACCAAAGATGTTGAGAAGATTGTTGAGTTGGTTAAGCTGCTTGAACCAACATTTGGCGGCATTAATTTGGAAGATATCGCTGCCCCTAGTTGCTTTGAGATTGAACGTCGTTTAAAAAAAGAAACGAGTATTCCGATTTTCCATGATGACCAGCATGGTACTGCAATTGTGGCCATGGCCGGACTAGTAAATGCTTTAAAAATCGTCGATAAAAAACTAGAAAATATTAAAGTTGTTACTAATGGCGCTGGCGCTGCGGGCATTGCAATAATAAAGCTGTTACTAAATATGGGCGTGCAGGACGTTGTAATGTGTGACCGCCGAGGAATTATCTATGAAGGTCGTCCCGAGGGTATGAACCCTGCTAAGGAAGAGATTGCCAAAGTAACTAACCGTGATAAGCAATCCGGTACTTTGACTGATGCTCTTAAGGGAGCTGACGTTTTCATCGGTGTATCAGGCCCTGAGTTGGTTAAACCGGAAATGGTTAAAGATATGGCTGATGGTTCTATTATTATGGCAATGGCTAATCCGGAGCCGGAAATCATGCCGGATTTGGCTAAGGAAGCCGGTGCCAAGGTTATTTGCACCGGCCGTTCGGATTATCCTAATCAGGTTAACAATGTTTTAGCATTTCCCGGCATTTTCCGTGGTGCATTGGATACACGCGCAAGCGATATTAACGAAGAAATGAAAATAGCAGCTGCTTATGCAATTGCCGAACTAATTTCAGATGAAGAATTAAGCGCAGATTATGTTATTCCAAAGGCGTTTGATCCCCGCGTAGCGCCAGCAGTTGCCAAAGCGGTTGCTAAAGCGGCAATAGAAAGTGGGGTTGCTCAAATAAAAGTTGATCCGGAAAAAGTGGCGGAACACACAAGAAAATTAGTTCAGCCGTAAATAAATGGCCTCGTGGAAACGGGGCTTTTTCTTTGCCTAAAATTCACTATTTACTACACACAGATATAAATATTTAGTACAATAGAAGAGTATGTATTCAACACTAGGGAGCGACTATATGGTATCATTACCGTTTTCTGTCATCAAGCTTAATACTACTGGACTAAGTTGTGATCTTGATAAAATAATTGAAATCAGTTTATTAAAAGTTCGACACGGTAAAGTTTCGGAAGAATTTCATTCTTTTGTTCACTATGATGGGAAATTGTCTTTAGAAGCAAAAAAAGCAGGTGTGTCTGAACAACTGCTTCGGACGGCACCAAGTTGGGCCGATGTTAAGGAACAAGTTTATGAATTTTTGTCAACTGAAAAGGTTTTAGTTGGGCATAATGTATCATTTGACAAAAGATTTTTAGAAAGCCATGAGATATCGCTCCAATGCAGTTATTTGGATACTGTTAGGTTGAGTGAGATCTTTTTCCCGGAAATTGGTTCATACACTTTGGACAATGTTGCCGGCAACTTGTTAGATAAAGACAGTCAAAATGTTTCTTCCATCATGTTAGTTTTTGAAGTTTTTAAAAAAATAATTAGTAAGGCAATGGATTTAGAAGTCAGCGTTGTCCGAAAGGCAGAAAGAATTATTCCTAAGCATTGGGATGAAAAAATCCTTTTTCAAACTGTAATTGATCAAAATATATTTAAAGTAGAAACTATGGCGATAAACGAATCGACAAAACTTCCTACTGCGCCTGCTACCAGCAATGATTTGACATTTGACGCGGAAACACTGAGCAAGCTATTTTCTAAGGAGCATGGGATAGGGAGAGTACTTCCTGATTATGAAAAAAGGCCCCAGCAGTTTAAAATGTCTAATGAGGTACTAAATGCACTGGATGCTCCTAAGCACTTAGTTGTAGAAGCAGGAACTGGAACAGGTAAAACATTGGCATATTTAGCACCTGCTGCCCTTCTATCCTTAACAGGGGGAGAAAGAGTAGTTGTAAGTACAAATACAATCAATCTTCAACAGCAATTATGGGAAAAAGATATTCCTATATTAAAGAAAGTACTGCCTAAGGAATTTAAAGCAGTTGTCTTGAAAGGCCGCAGTAATTACTTATGTTTGCGAAAATGGACCAATTTTATCTCAAATATTGATTCCTGGTCAGATTGCACCAGCTTGTTTGCGATGGAAGTATTAATATGGGAGGCAACAACTAAAACAGGGGACAAGACAAAGCTTAACCTTAAAAGGAAAATGAACAAATTATGGTTTCAAATATGTTCAGATGGGGATACCTGTTGGGGAAATCAGTGTTCTTGGTTCAGTTCCTGTTATGTAACTAAAGCCAAACAAAAAGCCTTGGGAGCAAATATTATTGTGACTAATCATTCATTGGTATTGGCCGATGTTTTATCAGGTCATAAAGTAATGCCTGACTATGGCCATCTAATAGTAGATGAGGCTCAACACTTCGAGGAGACGGCGGCAAAACAGGCAAGGATAAATGTATTTTATTTTCAACTTGTGGATCTAGCTGAAAGCTTGATAAACTTAAAAGTTCCTGTTCAATTTAATGTGGTTTTTTCCCAAGATGTAATAAATAATATCCGAAATGTTGGCAAAGATTTCAAATCAGATTTAGAAAACTTCTTGCTGTCTGGGAATCAGATACTTGATTTATTAAAACAAGATTCAGTGAGAGTTAATGATGAGATTTCTCATGGGTCTCAATGGCAGGATTTTATATTAAAAATAAAGATTATTATTGATAGGTTGTCATTTGTGAAGGCAGACTTAACTGCTTTGATCGAACAAATTGAGGAACAAGATTTTGTTAATGAAATATGGAATAATCAGCTGCTTGAACTAGAGTCGAAAGTATCTATGTTACTAAGGGAATTGTATGAGATTTTAGATTGGCAGAACCCTGATTATGTTACTTGGGTACAGGGTGGGAACGAAAGAAGTTTTGTAGTAAACAGACAACCGGTAAAGGTGGGACCGATTTTAGCGGAGCGGTTTTATCCAAACTTTGAAACAATAATATTTACTTCAGCAACTATTACCGTAAACGATCGATTTATATTTTTTGAAAATAGCTTAAGTTTAGCTGAGATATCGCCTTTATACTACCAAGTCACCTCGCCTTTTAGTTACGAAAAACAAAGTTTAATTTGCATTCCAAATAATTTACCAAAGATTAACAGCATACATTATCTTAATAAAAGTGCTTCATTAATCGTTGATATTGTATCTGCATTAAAAGGAGGGACCTTGGTACTTTTTAATTCACATAAGATGTTGCAAGAATGTTATTATGGGGTCAAACCGACATTGTCCTCAATGGGAATAAAGGTTCTAGGCCAGGGCATTGACGGGGATAGGTGGCAGTTGGTTGATACTATGAAAAGTAATAGCAACACGGTAGTCTTTGGTGCTCAAAGCTTCTGGGAAGGAGTAGATGTTCCCGGAGACAATTTGCGTTGCGTTATTATAATGCGGTTACCTTTTGTTCCGCCCATGGAGCCAACTATGGCTGCTCGGTTGGAACAATTAGAAAAAGATAATAAAAATTCTTTTTATCATTTAAGTTTACCGTTGGCCATATTAAGGTTTAAACAAGGTGCCGGCAGACTAATTCGAACAGAAAAAGATAAAGGCGTTATTATAGTTATGGACAACCGGATAATTACCCAGCGTTATGGAAAATATTTCTTGCAATCTTTACCCGAGTATAGGTACTGCAAATTGCGTGCAGAAGATGTAGTAGAAAAAATTGAGGCCTTTATCGTTAAATAATTAGTTCGGGGCAGGGATTTTGATCTGAGTGAAGAATATAAAAAAAGCAGTTTTTCTAAAGGCGGGGTGGGGAAAGTATCCAATACAAAGTTGTGTCATGTAATCATTGATGCTAAAGAATTGATGGATCTTGATGAAAGTAGTTTTTATCAAATTGTTGCTTTAAAAGTTATTAGAGAATTATTAAAAAGCGATGCCTATGAAGGTTTATTAAATGTGCCACTTCCCAAAAACAATCATGCATTTAACCTTTTCCTTCAAGGTGTCCAAGAAGTGTTGCCAACGTCCCATAAGCCTATCTTAATCATTATGCACAATCCTCAATCTTTAAATGAAAGGCGTAGAGACAGATTTTCAGAAATCTTCTCTTTAGCCAAACGGGGACGGGAACGGAAAATTGGGCTGGTCTTGGCTTAATATCTAGCAGACTTCGGTATAAATTGTTTATTAAATTCATAGGTTTTTAAGAGAAACCTTATGGAGGACAAACAATGCCGGAGTATTTTTTTTATATTGGTGCGTCTGTATTAATAGGAAGAATTTCTTTGTTCCCTCTAATCCTACGGTTAAACGAACCAGATTATTCAATAAGTACAGTAAAAGACATGGTAGAAATATGGGGTCTTGAGTTTACCTTGCTGATAATAACCGCTGAGTTCTTAAAGGGAATTTTGGTCAGTATCATTGCCTTAAACTTTTGGTATCAATGGCAGTATCTTGCTGTAGTCGGTCTGCTGGCTTCACTGGTAACGCAGCAGCTCACCAGTCACAAATTTAGAATAGGCAGTATGGCCATATTCTCCGGGGGCTTGTTGATAATTGCTCCTGATGTCCTAAAGCTTTTCATTGCTCTTTGGTTTTCAATGTTAGTATTGACTCGAAATCAGCCAATTTCTTTATTTGCCAGTTTGCTATCCTTATCTATTTTTATTTGGATTAATAAGGATCCTTACTATCTTTTGTCCTTTATTGCCGCCTATACGATAATACTCGTTGTAACGTACTGGTATTCAAGGGGTTAGTGTCATCCAGCTATTTCCATAGCTTTGTGTAATTGTTTTATCACCTTTTTAACTATTCGCCATAAAATATTACAGTAAAAAAGGATTTCTAAAGAGGTGATAAGAAAGTGCGCGTAATCTTTGTGCCATTGCCAAGGTTTGTTAAAAATATCTTACGGGTTGTTTTAAAGCAGTGAGAGAGCGATACGTGCTCTCTCTAGTTTTGCCGATAGCTTATTTGGGGAACAAGACCCAACTAATGCAAGTTTCGCTTTGCCCGATAGCTAACTGCCACTAATCACTAAAGAAAAGTGATAAGTGGCACTAAGCTCCTGGATAGGCTTAGCTAGCATTATTTGGGGGACAACACCCCATCTAATGCAAGTTTCGCTTTACCCGATAGCTAACTGCCACTAATCACTAAGGAAAAGTGATAAGTGGCACTAAGCTCCTGGATAGGCTCAACTAACATTAGTTGGGGAACAAAGTCCCAACTAATGAAGTTTCGCTCTATCTGGCATAAAATTGGACATCTACTTGTATTATTTAGGAGAAGGGTTAGTATTAATGAATCTTCAATTGCAGGTAGGTGTATATATGCGGAATTATAAGTTAATACCATATACATTGCTAGTCAGTATTAGTGTATTTAGTTTATTCTATTTTATTGCCAAGCCTTTAGAAAATATACCAGCGGTAGAGAACGCTGTTCTAAAACCGCCGGTTGAAACAGTTAGCAATTTGTATCGAAGTATAGAGCTTGGTGAGTGGGAGAAAATTTCTGACCTGTTTATTCAATCTGAATGGCAAAAAATAAACGAACAAGGTTATCTCAAGAAATGGGAGGTGTCCATGGAAAGGGATAGCAGTTTAGATTTTGTTTCTTTTGTAATACTTGAACTTAAAGAGGAAGATAAAAAACATATTTCCTTGGTAGGCAGAGCCGTTTGGGTATCGGAAAAAAACATGTATCCCGATGAAACACAACAAATTAAATTACAATTATTAGACGGGTCTTGGGTTATTTCTGAAATGAAACTTATTCCGGCTGTTGATATGGTAAGTGAATTTTTTTCTTTAGTTTCAACTAGCAATTGGGAAGCGGCCGGAAAATATGTCACTAAAGATATCTTGTCTCTGTCGCAAATTCAATATTCCAGCGTTCAGTTAGTTAATTTTATACCGGAAGATTTTGCTGTGAAGGAGACAATGGCCTGGGTCTCGGGCAAACTCGTCATTAACCAAGGTCATCTAAGAGTAGTTTCGGTTGATGTACAGTTAACTAAAACTAACGGTAAATGGCAAATAAACCAGATTA
Organism: Bacillota bacterium; assembly: GCA_016278515.1. GTDB lineage: Bacteria > Bacillota > JADQBR01 > JADQBR01 > JADQBR01 > JADQBR01. The sequence continues at coordinate 86,944 of JADQBR010000067.1, read as the reverse complement.
TTAGTGACCTTTCTCCAAAATGATTGAAAGAAGTGATATCATACCATGAGGCACTTTACACCTCATTTGCGTGGAAAGTTTGGTCTTGGCATGATTTTATTGGGTCTCTTAATTATATTAATTAAATGCATAAAATAAGCAGGGGAGTGTCCCCTGCTTACTTTCATGATTATCAAGAGTAGACTACATTCTGGTTACAGCGGATATTCCACCTAAAGCACCTGCTAATAGACAATAAATCGAACGAATTAATATGTTCCAAGCAGAAAGAGTTTCTGGAACAATAAAGAAGGTTATCAAAAGAATTATTAAAAAGAAGCCTAATCCAACCCCTCCGCCGGTAACTAAACCTTTTTTGCCAGTTCTTTTTGCAGCCCTATACCCTCCAAGAAAGACGCTGATTACAAGAATTAGCAGGGACAATAAATAAAGACTATGCTCCTGAAGGTTTGAAAAATAAACCACAGTCGCTACTATTAGGATTAACAGTATTGCTAATATTATTGTGAATGTAATTCCTGATATAATTGAATATAAAAAACCGTTATTGTTTCTAGTAACGTTATTCTGCCAAACCAATGCTCTTCACCTCCATTATTTTGTTATAAAAACAATATGTGTAGTTAAGGGAAATATGACTGTATTTTCCAGGATATGAAAATTCAGTATTAATAGTTAGTTGCTTTTCAAACAGCCACTTAGAGGAATTTATCGGAGAATGTAGAAAACATTATATAACATTTTAACGTGATGACTTCTTATTAAGGGAGGGGTACATGTTAAATATCGTTAAAGAATATAATTTAAGACACTGTTTCGGAAGGAGAAAGGATTCGAATGGGAAAAACTATTGGCTTGCCTTCTACTCTTACTTATTATTCTTATTTTCCATTTTGGAACAAGTTTTTTTCTGCTCTAAATTATGAAGTAGTTGCATCTCCCGCTTCTTCAAAACAAATAATTGATTGGGGAGTCAAAGAAACAGTCAATGACGCTTGTATTCCGATCAAATTATTTCATGGGCATGTTATAGCATTAAGGGATAAAGTGGATTACCTGTTTATCCCGCGTATGGTTTCAGTAGATGGAAAAGCAACATTTTGTCCAAAGTTTCTTGGATTACCAGATATGGTGCGAGCTTCTATTGATGGGTTGCCGGAAATAATAGACCAAAGGATAGAATTGAAGCGGAATACTCATGGTTTGCTGGCGACGTGTTATAAGATAGGAGCAGCACTTAAAGAAAATTATATAAATATTGTCAATGCATACAGAAAGGCCTATATAGCCCATTTCCAATACCGGAGCCAACTTATTAACGGTGTTTTGCCTGGCGAAATACTGCATGACCAAACACTGAATGTTCGAAATTCAAGAACTATGGGTGGCATTAACTTAGCTGTTTTAGGATATCCCTATGAAGTGTATGACCCCTACATAAGCGTTAATTTATTGCAGAATTTAGCGGCAATGAAGGTGAATGTTTGGACGGCTGAGATGGTTCCTGATGCAATATTGGCTAAATATCGCTATAAATTGTCTAAAGATTTGTTTTGGCACTACAGTAACAAGGTTCTATGGGCTTGCTATTATTATTTAAAGCAACCCATAGATGGCATCGTACATGTGAGTGCTTTTGGCTGCGGACCGGACTCTATTGTTGATAAATTAATGGAATTGGAAACAAAGGCACATAATGTTCCTTTTATCACTTTAACTATTGATGAGCATACAGGGGAGGCCGGAGTTTTGACAAGACTTGAAGCATTTGTGGATATGGTCAGTTATCGGAGGGAGAGAAAATGAAAGTATCGTTTCCCCACATGGGAACGTCTCATATTGCATTTAAACATCTTATTGAGCATCTTGGGCACGAAGCTGTGGTGCCACCAAATCCCAGCAAACGCACTTTAAGTCTTGGAGTCCAGCATTCACCAGAATTTGCATGTATTCCTTTTAAAATATTGTTAGGGAGCTATCTTGAAGTGTTGGAGCAAGGAACAGATATGATTATTTCATCGGGAGGCGTGGGGCCGTGCAGGGCTGGTATTTACGGCTTACTGCATGAGAAGATATTAAAAAGCTTAGGGTATGATTTTGAAATGTTAATTTTTGAGCCTCCTTTAAGAGGAGTAGGTGACTTCATTTCAAAAATTGGCCGTGTAATTAAGCCTGGTGGCGTTGGCTGGATTGAATTTATCAGGGTTTTCAAAATTACCTGGAAAAAGCTTTTAGCATTGGATGAGACAGAAATATTGTCCCACCGTATTCGTCCTTACGAAATTACAAAAGGAGAAACGAGTCGGATTTTTGACCAATGTTTATACCTGATTGACCAGGCGCAGACACAGGGCGAAATTGAGGAAGCCAAGATAGAGTCTGAACGTAAGCTAAATGCCATTAAACAAAAAGAGGGTTATACTCCATTGAAGGTTGGAATTATAGGCGAAATATATGTGGTTTTGGAACCTTTTATCAACTTGGATATTGAAAAGACTTTTGGGGAAATGGGTGTGGAAACTCATAGATCTATTTATCTTACGGACTGGACAAGAGATAACACGGTTTTTGATGGTGAAAAAAACATAAAGAAAGCAGCTGAGCCACATTTAAACCAATTAATAGGTGGACATGGAATTAATTCTATTGGAGAAACCATACTCTATGCAAAAAATGGGTTTGATGGTGTTGTTCAATTGGCTCCTTTTACATGTATTCCAGAGATTGTTGCTAAAAGTATCTTGCCGGAGGTCAGCAAAAAGTTTAATATACCAGTCATGACCATTTTTTTGGATGAACAAACAGGCAAAGCTGGAGTTCAGACTCGGGTCGAAGCATTTGTTGATTTACTTGAGCATAAAAGAAGGGGGAAAGGTGCTTAAATGGACTGTTATCTCGGATTTGACGTTGGTTCTGTTAGTACAAATTTAGTGGTCATAACTGAAGACGGTCAAGTTGTGGAAAGACTTTACATTAGAACTAAGGGCCAACCTATAAAGACCATAAAATCAGGCTTGGAATATATGCGTGAAAACCTGGACAACAGCATAGATATTAAGGCGGCAGGGACTACCGGTAGCGCGAGAAACTTAACGGGAGTAATTGTTGGGGCCAATGTTATTAAAAACGAAATTACCGCACATGCCGTGGCTGTATCACGGGAAATTCCCAATGCCCAGACCATTCTTGAGATTGGTGGTCAGGATTCAAAAATAATTGTTTTGCGCAGTGGTATTGTGACTGACTTTGCCATGAATACCGTTTGTGCTGCTGGAACTGGGTCATTTCTGGACCAACAGGCGAGTCGTTTAGGTATACCTATCGAGGAATTTGGTAATTTAGCTTTACAATCAGAAAATCCAGTACGAATTGCCGGTCGGTGTTCAGTCTTTGCAGAATCAGATATGATACATAAACAGCAGTTAGGTCACAATTTAGAGGATATTGTTGCTGGTCTATGTGAGGCTTTGGTAAGAAACTATCTTAACAATGTTGGAAAAGGAAAAGATATTCTGGAACCGATAGTATTTCAAGGCGGAGTTGCTGCAAACAAAGGGATTCATGCGGCTTTTGAAAAAGCATTGGCAAAAGAGGTGATGATACCTACAGAATTTTCCGTAATGGGGGCTATAGGTGCTGCATATTTAGCTAAGAATAACTATCTTCAAACGGGTGTAAGCAAATTCAAGGGTTGGGATATGGCGGATCAGAATTTTGCAGCTAGAAGTTTTGAGTGCAAAGGTTGTCCAAACCTCTGCGAGGTAATTAATATTTTCCAAGATGATAATTTAATTGCACGCTGGGGTGGTCGATGTGGTAAGTGGGAGCATGCATGCTAATTTTATAATAAGCTTTTATTAATCAGAGGCCTTTAAATTGAGGATAGGTATAATATATGATCTGTTCCATAGACTATTGAATATATATGATATTAGAAATATTTCAGTATTTTTCTATTGCTCTTGACAAATTGTTCTGATAATAGTAAACTAAACGATATTAGTTATCAGCAGAGGTGATGTTGGAGAATGAGAAATAAAGTAGAAAATAAAGCTGACCAAATATATGAATTACTTAAGCAAAATGACTTTAAGGTTACACCCCAGCGAAAAGTAATTTTAAACCTATTTTTTGACAAAATTGGTGAACATTTAAGTGCTGAAGAGGTGTATAATTTGCTTCAGGAAAATCATCCTGAAATTGGTTTGGCTACTGTTTATCGTACGTTAGAATTGTATGCTGAACTTGATGTTCTGCAAAAAATGAGTTTTGACGACAGTAAGAATAGGTATGAGCTTAATAACAATGATATACATCACCATCATCATTTAATTTGTACCGGTTGTGGCAAAGTTTCCGAGTTTAGCGATGATTTGTTAGAAGCTTTAGAAGAACAAATTACAACAAAGACTAAATTCAAAATTATGGATCATAAAGTAAAATTTTATGGAAAATGTGAAAGTTGTTATAATAAATAGTAATTGCTTTATCCTCCTCCAAAACTGTCATTTTGCGGGAGGATTTGTTGTAAAAAAGTCAAAAATAAAGCAGGAAATAATTTACAGGACCCAGAATTTGTCAGATAATAACCTTAATCGAGAGGGCGGGTCTTGGTGAATAAGATTTCTTTTTTGAAAACAACTTTCAATAATTTGTTAACCAGATTCCCTGTTAACAAACAAAACAAGTATCCAAACCAGGTAAATTTAATGCTTAAGAAAGCCCAATATTATATACAATTAAATAATTTTAATGAAGCGTTAAAGATTTTGTTACAAATTACTAAAAACAAGCCCAGGCACGTATTGGTATTGAATGAAATGGGTTATTGTTACTTAATGTTAGATCGACTAGACCAAGCCGTCGAAGTTTTTATAAGGGCTCTAAGGATTAAACCTTTTGAACCAAGCTTACATCAGAATATAGCCCTTGCATATTTTAAAACGAACAATACCAAGCAGGCGTTGGAACATTATCTGAAGCTTGAGAAAATTACCCAGGGTAATATTGATGCGACTGAGCATAATAATTTGGGTGTGTGTTACATGGAAAACGGTTGTTATGAGAAAGCAATTGTATACTTTCATCAAGCTCTTAAGCAGCTGCCGGAAGATTCTCAACTGGCTGTAGAAGTTAGAAGCAACGAAATTTTTGCAAAATGTAAACAAAAAAGATATCATGATGCTTTTGAACAACTGGACGTACTATATAATAAGTATCCCAGTAGTGATATTGTATTAGAGAATATGGCTGAATGTCTTATTGTTTTAGGTAAGCAAAGGTTGGCAATAGATTACTATAAAAGACTACTCCTGTTAAAACCCGACAATGAAAAATACTTTTCGCAGTTGGTTAGATGTTTAATCGAATGTGGATGGTTTAAAGATGCTATATTATACTTAAAACAACACCTAGATGCCGGTAAGCCACAATCGTCGTCAATTAAAATGTTATGGTATTTGCTAGGTTTAGCCATGGATGGAATTGGGAAACACCAGGAGGCAATTGATTGTTACAATCATTCATATGGTTTAACATCATAGGCTTAAACGGTAGTTCGCTTTATAGCGAACTATTTTTTATACATAAGAAAGTTTATGATTAGCACAAATGCAACTAATTATTTGATTAATTTTTTTTCTTGGCAGGGGAAACTATTCTTAAACAAGAAGGTAAGAATAATTATGTCGAAATTTAGGTTATGGAGGCCTGTTATGTACGTATTAACTGTAAAACAGAGCTTTGACGCAGCCCATCTATTAAAAGGCTATCAAGGTAAGTGTTCTAATCTGCACGGACATACCTGGAACATTGAAGTTGCAGTTGCTGGAAATGAATTAAACCAGCAAGGGTTGTTAATTGATTTTGGGGAAATAAAGGCTTTATTAAAAAATATTCTGACTGAGTACGATCATGCATTTTTAAATGAGCTACCAGAGTTCATTGAAATTAATCCTACTGCAGAAAATATGGCACGAATTATTTATTTTAAATTAAAACGAGAACTTGCTTCCGATCTAGGAATTGAATATGTGAGAGTTTGGGAGTCTTCAGCTACTTCTGCACTTTTTAAGGAGTGATTCTAATGGAAGATGCTGTGGTGTTATTATCTGGTGGAATGGATTCTGTTGTCAGTTTAGCCTTAGCTCGTTGTACTGCTATTCCTCAGGTGGCATTAACCTTTAATTACGGACAGCAGGCCGCTGATAATGAGGTATTCGCTGCTCAAAGAATCTGCAGCTATTATAACATCAAACATGAGATAATAGACTTACCATGGCTGGGCAGGATAGATACGTCATCTTTACAATCAAGAAGGGAAATACCGCAGCTTGAGGTTACTGACCTGGACAAAGATGACCGTATTAAAGATACGGGTACGGCTGTTTGGGTTCCGAACAGAAATGGTGTCTTTTTAAATATTGCTGCTTGTTATGCAGAGAGTATTAATGCGGCTTATATAATAGCCGGCTTCAATAAAGAAGAGGCGGAAACCTTTCCTGATAATAGTGAACATTTTGTGGACAGCATTAACAGAGCTTTATTTTTTTCCACCAAAAGCCATGTGAATGTGCTTGCGCCGACGTTAAATCTTAGAAAAATAGAGATTGCGGCTGCAGGTTTTCGCTTGGGTATTCCTTGGAAATATTTATGGAGTTGTTATGAGGGAGGTAAAAAAATGTGTGGAAGATGTGAGAGCTGTCAGAGATTGAGGCGAGCTGTTAGGGAGGCTGAAATAGATGCACCAATACTATTTGAACGATAAGGAATTAACTTATGATGGGACTCAACTACATTCTCTCTTTGCATTTCGTAGGTTTGGTATACAAGGCGATTCAATAGTGAGCTTTACCGGAAGTTGCAAAGTAGAGCTGTCAGAACTAGTGGACATTCAAGATGTAAGAGAAAATGCTCCCATCTATTCTGATAAAATGCTGCATTTTATAATCGAGCATTTTGAGAGCAACTTAACGTTAATAACAACTAGACAGCGGCTGTTCATGGCCATTGTAAAGCAATTACTGGAAGCTGCTTGCGACTCCCAAATATTACGAAAAGGTGATGACCTTTTTGTTAATGATGGAAAACTGTCCGTATCAATTGCCACAGTAAGTCCTGTTTCCGGCTTGATTCATGTAGCTTTGAACATCACTAATGAGGGTACTCCAATAAAAACCGCCTGCTTAAATGAAATTGGCATCCATAAAATTGAGAAATTTGCGAGAAAAGTTATGGAGGATTATAAAGAGGAAATAATCTCTATTAGAAATGCATGTTGCAAGGTTAGAGGTGTTAATTAAGTTGAAACAACTAACTGCGAATGTTTGTGAAGTATTTTCTTCTATTCAAGGAGAAGGTTTATTTATTGGGTGTCGTCAATTATTTTTGAGACTTGCTGGTTGCAACTTAAGGTGCGAATATTGCGATACTAAAGATAGTTGGCTGTCGCCTGATATTGCATTGTTCCAAGAAAGCCCTAATAGTTACAAGATGCAGGGTATTAATAATCCTATAAATTTAATGAAGCTTTGGGAGATTATAAACAATTTTCACCCAAAATTACATCATAGTTTAAGTATTACTGGCGGGGAGCCGCTTATGCAGGTTGATACTGTAAAAATTCTTTCAAAACGATGGATGGATGCTGGTGGAAAGGTCCTATTAGAGACGAATGGGACGCTGCCCGATAAATTAGAAGAAGTTTTACACTATATTTCTTATATAAGTATGGATATTAAACTAGGGAATGGAGATCTTTCCTCTTTATGGACAAAGCATGCTCAATTCTTAAAGCTGGCATATGAGTCAAAAGTTTCTGTTTACACTAAATTAGTTATTAACTCTTCAGTGTCATACGAAGAAATTAATAAAGTAATGTCTTTGGTATCAAATGTAAATTCAACAATACCTGTAATATTACAACCGGAATATAAAGATGATAATATTAATGTCTCTATGTCCCAATTGTTGGAGATTCAGTGGATGATGCTCAAAGAGTTAAAGGATATTAGGATATTACCGCAACTACACAAATTGATTGGAGTTAAATAGCGAGTTCAATGATAAGACTGGAGGTTTATTATTATGGATTTACAGAAGATTGAAGAAGGCGTAAAAATGATTCTTGAAGGCATTGGTGAGGATACGAGCCGAGAGGGCTTAAAGGATACACCTGCAAGGGTTGCGCGGATGTACAAGGAAATATTTTGTGGCCTGGACCAACTACCGAAAGAACATCTTCAAGTTTTGTTTACAGAGGACCATGAAGAAATGGTGTTAGTAAAGGACATACCGCTTTATTCAATGTGCGAGCATCATTTATTGCCTTTTTATGGTAAAGCGCATGTTGCTTACATTCCTAAAAAAGGGAAAATTACCGGTTTAAGTAAATTGGCTAGGGTTGTGGAGGGTTTTGCAAAAAGACCCCAACTTCAGGAAAGATTAACATCACAAATTGCTAATTCCATTATGGAGGCGTTAGACCCAAGAGGAGTAATTGTGGTTGTGGCAGCAGAACATATGTGTATGACTATGCGTGGAGTGAAAAAACCCGGATCTAAAACACTAACTTCAGCTGTGAGAGGGCTCTTTCAGACTAATGAAGCTACCCGGGCCGAAGCATATAGTTTGATCAGAGATAATGGATAGGATGTGCAGTATGTCAGAATCTAAACTTTTTCCTTTCACAACCAAAACATTACCGGCAGATAAATCTTTGTACGAGATTGTAGATTTCTTAAATAAAAGTTTAAAAGAAGACTCCTTAATGTTTGGTATAACAAAGAATAATAGAAATGATACAATGACTATTAGTATTTACCGATTAGATAACCAATAATTTGAAAATATCAATCTGTATTGGACTTAGTTTGCCAATGTCTTATCATTATGATTGTTCCCTACATAGTATGAATTATAAGCTAGTAGAGGGGGAGCAATGAATGGAGCTGTTGGAGTACTGCTTAAGATGTTATTTATCTTTATCCTCCACTGATTGGGAATTGGTATATTCTTGTTGTAACATGTGGGTGATAAGATGCCCTCGCTGTCAAACATTGCACACTTGTTTTACCGATGGTACTATAAATATGAGTCAGTGAGTATTTAACCACGATTTTAGGGGATGACGGATATGAAAAAATTCTTTCGTTTTATGAGGGAAACCATTGTAACGGTAGGCTTGGCCATTATTTTATCATTAGTATTAAGAGCGTATGTTGTTGAAGGGCGTGTAATTCCATCGGGGTCAATGCTACCTACTATTAAGATAGAAGACCGTGTATTGGTAAATAAATTCGTTTATGATTTTAGTTCTCCTGAAAGAGGAGACATTATTGTTTTTAGCCCACCTGCCAGTCTGGGCGCACAATATGATTTTATAAAACGGGTAGTAGGTTTGCCCGGTGAAACTATTGAAATAAAAGACGGAAGTGTCTATGTTAACGGCCAAGATTTAGAAGAAGATTACATTGAAGAAAAACCCAATTATTATTTTGGACCGGTGCGGGTCCCAGATAATGCTCTGTTTGTTTTAGGGGATAATAGAAATAAGAGTTTTGACAGTCATGCTTGGGGCAGCTGGTTGACAATTGATAATGTAAAGGGAAAGGCATTCTTAACATATTGGCCGCTAGATCGCTTTAGCATGTTGCCATAAAAATTTAATGGAGGTAACCGATGCGTGTATTATTAACTAATGATGATGGAATAGATGCAAAAGGAATTAAAACTTTATATAATCATTTTAAGCCTTTGGGAGAAGTTTATATTGTTGCGCCTGAGCGAGAACGAAGTGCATCAGGGCATGGGATAACTGTTCATAAGCCATTGCGTGCCAATGAAATAGAGGAACATCAGTTTGCTGTATCCGGCACACCTGCTGACTGTGTGAAAATAGCATTGGAAGCTTTATTACCTATTCAGCCTGACCTTATTATTTCCGGAATAAACTTAGGAGCAAATCTAGGAACAGATGTTTTGTATTCCGGCACCGTATCAGCGGCAATAGAAGGCATCTTGGCAAATATACCCTCTATTGCAATTTCGCTATTAAGTCAAAGTAAAACTGCTTCTTTTGAAACGGCAGCCACTGTTGCCGTTAGGTTATGTGAACTTTTAATAACCAAAAAATTCCCGACCGATACGTTACTCAATGTAAATGTACCAGATTGTTCATTAGAAGATATTAAGGGCCTAAAAGTTACAACTTTGGGGATAAGGCGGTATAAAAATTCGATTGAGGAAAGAAAAGACCCCAGAGGTAATAGTTACTATTGGTTAGGAGGAAAAGTTGAAGACATTGTTGATAGGGATGACACTGATGTCTCTGCTGTAGTAAAAAATTTCGTATCTGTAACACCGGTTCACTTTGATTTAACTAATTACAGCATCATCGACCAAATCAAGGACTGGGATCTTAATAAACTATTGTAAAGGAACGGCCACCAAAATTGTAGATTTTACTTTACCGGATAAACAAATTAAGAATTCGTTTTATGTTAATAGCCTTCATTAGTATCAATAGTATAATGTACAAAATACCGCTGATGGAGAGTATTGGTATTATTATCCACGGGCTATACGATACTAAATAATGATCCAGTTGAAATGCAGTAAACCCCATAACGAAAGTTGCTATTAAAGGTAATAGAACTGTTTGTCTAAAATTTAAATTAAAAGCTACGGATTTTATGATTGACAGAAGGTTTAGCATAGATACTATTATCGCTCCTATGTTGGCGGCAATTGCTGTACCCTGTATGCCCAAAGTTGGAATTGCGGTTAAGTAATAAACTCCTATTAAGCTGACAGAAGCACCGCATGCTGCATTGTAGAGTGAGGCTTTTACCCTCCCTAACCCTTGTAAAATGCCAGTAGTTGTCTGCTGCAGATACAAAAAAATTGCCCCCCAGCCTAAAATCTTTAAGGGAGTGCCTGCTTGGGGTGTGTTAAATAGTAACTCGCTAAGGCGAAAAGGAAATAAAAGAAAGATTACCATACTTGGCAGGCCTAAAAGAAAAGTAATGCGTAAGGCCTGGTTTATTCTTTGAGATATTAACTTATAGTTGTTTCTGGATAGGGCTTCTGAAATGGCGGGTACTAAAGTAATCGCTAAAGATACAGTAACCATTGTCGGTAAGTGAAGTAATGTTACCGCAATACCGGAATACTGTCCGAAAATTTCTGTGGATTGTCGTAAACTGTATCCCGCTGCTTGCAATCTTTGTGGCACTAAGGACGCTTGTAGTGTCATAGACGTACTATATACAATTCTTGTTAAAGTGATGGGAAAAGCCAGATAGAAAATTGCTTTTATGATGGAAATCATACTGCTTGTATGGACAAGCCTAACAAACCCAGTTTTAACCCCCGGCCGCTTTGTGATGTAGAATATGATCATTACAATTATTCCCACCATTTCACCGGCAATCATACCAATAGCCATTCCCATGGATGCAAACTCTACCCCGTATTTTATTAAAGATTTAGCGCACCATAAACCAATTATAAAACGTGTGGTTTGTTCAATCACTTGACTTACTGCAGTCGGCGTCATTTGTTGTAAACCTTGGAAAAAGCCACGAAATGCCGAGCAAACTGAGATTACGAAAATACCTGGAATCATTACCCAAAAGCTCCAATAAACTCTTGGATCGTTATAAAAGTATTTCACAATTATCGGCAAAAACTTGTACAAAATCATCGTAACTGTTATTCCAGTAAATGTTAGAAAGATTATAGAAATGTAAAATACTTTGTATGCTCCTTTTATATTGCTTTTAGCCATTTCTTCTGCGACAAGTTTTGAAATAGCTAAAGGTACTCCTGCTGAGGTTATTACTAATATTAAGACATAAAAAGGAAAGACCATTTCATAAATACCAATTCCTTCTGACCCTACCAAACGGACAACCATTATTTTATAAATAAACCCCAGTAACCTATTGTAAAAGCTAGCTGTGACCAATATCATTGCACCTTTAATGAAAGACTGCTTAGTCATTATGTACCTCCTGTCCCACCATCTTTAGATTTATATGCTTGATTACTTCGGAGTAGAAACAAAGATACGCGAATAGGAATATATTTCTGGGGAACTATAATATACGGAATTATGGTCCTTCTTACCATTATTGGAAATTTACAGAATGAATTTTATTCAAAAATTTATAAGTTAAAAGAGGATTTCTAGAGTTTTTGGAAAAATGTAATAGTTAGATGTGGATTATTAAGTCAGTACAGAAAAATCCTAAAAAATTCGGATTAATTGCTCTTAAGGAGGAGAAGGAGATTATGCAGGTATTTCAAACGGACAAGATTAAAAATGTCGCAGTAGTAGCCCATGGAGGAGCGGGAAAAACATCGCTTACGGAAGCAATGCTTTTTAATACTGGTGTTTTAAAGCGGTTGGGTAAAGTGGACGACGGAAATACAACTGCGGACTATTTACCTGAAGAAATAAAGAGAAAGGTAACTACTAATACGGCATTAGCACCTTGTGTTTGGCAAAAACATAAGATTAACGTTTTAGATACGCCTGGATATTCAGATTTTATTGGTGAAGTTAAAGGCACTATGAGAGTAGTTGATAGCCTTTTGTTTACCTTATGCGCAGTTTCTGGAATTGAAGTGCAAACCGAAATAATTTGGGAATATGCTAACGATGCAAAACTACCCAGAGTTGCTTTTATTAATAAGTTAGATAGAGAAAATGCGGATTTTTACAAAGTTGTAAAAGGTATGACAGAAAGTTTAGAGGGTTCTAACGCTGTTCCGATTCTTCTTCCCATTGGTAAAGAAGAGGCTTTTAAAGGCGTTGTTGATCTACTGGGGATGAAAGCGTATGTTTATGAAAACGGAACAGCAACAAAACAGGACATTCCTTCAGATATGAAAGAAGACGCAGAAACTTTTCGCGAGGAATTAATAGAAGCAGCAGCAGAATCTGACGACGAACTGCTTATGAAGTATTTAGAAGGTGAAGAATTAAACGCCGAAGAGATAAAAAACGGGTTAAAATTGGGTATGATGAATGGTAAGATTACTCCCGTTCTTTGTGGTTCTGCCTTAAATAACATTGGTATTGATATACTATTAGATTTTATGGTTAGCTATTTACCGTCTCCATCCGATCTTTCACAAGCTGAGAATATAGAATCTAAACCCTTAGCGGCATTAGTATGCAAGACCTTATCTGACCCATATGTTGGCCGTTTAAGTTTCTTTAGAGTGTTTTCCGGAGTGTTTAAAGCGGACTCGGTTGTTTATAATGCTAATAAAGAAGAAGAAGAAAAGATTAGCCAAGTTTTTGTAATGCAAGGTAAAGAACAATTACCTGTTTCCGAAGTTATGCCTGGTGATATTGCAGCGGTAACTAAACTGCAATACACTGAAACTGGGGATAGTCTAACAGTTAAGCAAGATCCTCAGATACTCGAAGGCATTGAATTCCCGGAGCCAACCCTAACCGTGGCTATTACTCCTAAATCAATGGGTGATGAGGATAAGGTAGGTACTGCGTTAGCTAAGCTAATGGAAGAAGACCCTACCCTAAGGCTTGAAAAAAATAAAGAGACTAAGCAGACGTTGCTGACAGGAATGGGTGAACTACACCTAAATATTATCACTGATAGGTTGCAAGATAAATTTAAAGTTGGTGTGGATATCTCTGATCCAAAGGTACCATACCGTGAAACCGTTCGTAAATCCGTCCAAAAAGTAGAAGGAAAGCATAAGAAACAATCTGGAGGTCATGGGCAGTATGGGCACGTCTATATAGATCTTTCTCCTACTGACGAAAGTTTTTTGTTTGAAGCAAAAATCTTTGGCGGTTCCGTACCTAAACAATATATTCCGGCTGTTGAAAAAGGTATCAATGAAGCAATGGAAGAGGGGATTTTGGCAGGCTATCCGGTAACACAAGTTAAGGCAGTTCTTGTTGACGGTTCCTATCACCCCGTGGATTCCTCGGAAATGGCTTTCAAAGTAGCCGGTGCTCTTGCTTTCAGAAGAGCCCTGGAACAAGCTTCACCTATTCTTTTGGAACCGGTTATGAGTATTAAAGTAACTGTTCCAGATAACTATATGGGAGATATCATGGGTGACTTAAACGGCAAAAGAGGTAAGATAATGGGTATGGAGCCCCAAGGCAGGACCCAAATAATTAAGGCTCAAGTACCATTATCTGAAATGTATCGCTATGCCATTGACCTTAAGTCAATCACTCAAGGTCGAGGAAGTTTTAAAATGAAATATTCTCATTACGAGCAAGTACCTGAAATTATAGCAACAAAAATTATTGAAGAAGCAAAAATACCTGCTGAAGAGTAAGTAAAAGCTGCCCATTTGGGCAGCTTTTTTTAAATAAAACAGAAACTTTTGCCAGTGGTTAGCATATATTAATACTAGAACAGTTTTTCAAGAAGGTAATAGTTAAATAGAAAACAAGAAGAGCATATGCCCTTCTTGTTGGCAGGGGAGACAGGAATCGAACCCGCAACCAACGGATTTGGAATCCGCTACTCTACCAGTTGAGCCACTCCCCTAAGAAATTCACTGTCACCACAAGCTATTTTAACAGTTTTCATGTAATATTGCAAGTTATTGTTGTTACCAAATTTTTTATTAAATGCTATAATTAGAATAAGTATATATTAGAATAAAATATCATATTTAAGAGGTGATTATAAAAATGTCCTATGTTGCAGTATTATACGGAGGAAACTCTGCAGAACGAGAAGTCTCTTTACGAACTGGCAAGGCAATTCATGAAGCACTTTTGAGTGGCGGTCATACCGCCGAACTGATAGATTTAGATGTAAACATTGTTCAAAATCTAAAATCAATGAACCCAGACATAGCTTTTATCGCTCTACACGGTAAAGGGGGAGAAGATGGAGCCATCCAAGGTCTGCTAGAAACTTTGGGAATACCTTATACCGGCAGCGGTATTGCTGCTAGTGCCGTTGCCATGAATAAGATTTTAACTAAACAAATTGCAACCGTTAATAATATTATAACTGCTGCCTTTAGAACTGTAAATATTAATGATGACTTGAAAGAAGCAGCAGCAAATATATGCAATCAAATGTCTGGCAGGCTAGTTGTCAAGGCACCAAACCAAGGCTCAACAATAGGAATTTATTTTGTAGATTCGCATGATGGTTCCGATAATTTATTGATAGCTATGCAAAAAGCTTTTCAATATGATCAGACTATTTTAATTGAAAAGTTTGTTTCGGGCAGAGAGGTAACAGCGTCTGTCTTAGGTAATGACCATGCAGAGGTTTTACCCATTATTGAAATAGTTTCTCATACTGGGGTATATGATTATGAAGCAAAATACACAAAGGGTTTAAGCGACCATGTTATTCCCGCACGTATATCAGCTAAAGCTACAAAAGAAGTTGAAGATTTATCACTTAAAACCTACAAATCCCTTTTTTGCAGCGGATTAGCAAGAGTTGATTTTATTATTGATGAGCAAGATCAGCCGCACTTATTGGAAGTGAACACTATCCCGGGGATGACTGAAACTAGTCTATTCCCCGATTCCGCAAGGTATGCAGGAATAGAGTTTGCCGAACTAATTGATAGAATTGTTATTTTGGGCCTCAAATCAAACCGCTAAATTTATCGATAGAAATTTTTTAAAAATAAATTATGTTTTAGGAAGGATTCTATATTTTAATAGAGAATAAGTTAGTAAAGCAATTGTGAAAATCTTAACTTGAATAGTTTAGTCGCAAAAAGTCCGGAGACTTTAAGTCCAGAGGCCAGCAGATAAGAATGCTGGCTTTTTGTGTAAACAAAGGGCGAGCAATTTTTATATGCTTAAAAATAGGCAAACTGCCTACTGGCCTAAGTCTCGGACGAAGCATTATGAAAATCACAATTTAGAATTAGTCCGGAGACTTCAAGTCCAGAGACCAGCACATTTTTTTGATGCTGGTTTTTTATGTCTACAGGATAATGTTTCGTAAGATTTATTAAACATCATTCTGGCGAGGTCCCGAACTTCTTACTACTGGGAGGTGGGGCAAAAAAAATCTAAACAAAAAGAATACACTAAGTCCGGAGACTTTAAGTCCAGAGACCAGCGATAGTTATATTTAATGCTGGTCTCTTTTTATTTCGGACGAACAAAGGAAATTAATTTCGTTTCTCAACCAGCTAGTAATTAGAATAATGAGGGGGAAGAACAATGATTATGTACTTTGTACTAGGAATTTTGTTGGCAGTAACATTTAGCTTTTCTTTGGCAGTTTATCTATCAAAGTATACTTTTCAGCTAAGTAGTAAGATTGCTTACGTTGTTGCTGTTCCACTGGGTTTAGTTCTTTCGGTCATGGTTATAAGTTTAGGTATTTTTGCTGTTTGGCCACCTATATTGCCTCTATAGATATTGGGTTGATTGTTCTAAAAACAAGGAGGGGTTAGTAATGATGATGTTAATAGTTACAGGGATGTTGTTAAGTGTGGTTTTTGGTTTCTCATTAAGTTTTTATATTGTGAAGCATGTTTTTAATTGGGAACAAGGAATGCAGTCTAATCTTTCAACTATATTCTTTGGTTTCTTCATAACCTTTGCTGTTATGAATCTATCAGTATTTATTGTATGGCCGCCTGTTTTACCAATTTAAATTCCATTAAGAGATAAGGAGGATAGCATGAGCAAAGAATTGAGTAAGAGTATAGAAGACCTTCGTTGTCAGTGTGGAAAAATTGTCTGTCAGGTTAAAGAAAAGACTATTGTTATTAAGTGTCGTCATTGTAAGAGATTTATTATCATCAGAACTGAAGGGTTTGAGACTACGGAGAGAGGGGAAAAAAAGATTGATTATAGGACTTAAATAACTGCTTTAAAAAATTAATAATTTAGAAAGGGGTGACCCCAAGTGGCATTTCGAAAAATTCTTTTGTTTGTATTCTTGAGTCTAGCACTAGTTCTAATTGGTGCCACTGCCTCAGTAGCTGAGGCTGCAGAACCTAATGATCAATGTCTGCAGTGCCACAGCAACAAAGGTTTTAGTATCGAAAAAGAGGGCAAAACCGTTTCTCTTTATGTGGATTCTAATGAATTAAGTCAGTCAGTACATGGAACTAATGATTGTCAAACATGCCATGCTGGAATGGAAGATATTCCGCACAAAGAGACTGTCTCATCAGTGAGAGAGTTGGCCGCTAAGGTAACTGAACGTTGCCAGGTGTGTCATGCTGATGTTAACAAGGAATATAAAGACAGTACTCATGGCAAGTTAGCCGCAGAAGGTCAAGAAACGGCATACTGTTCCGACTGTCATGGCGCTCATACTATTGTGAAAACGGAAAATGAGAATTCATTAGTTAATCGCACTAATATTACTGAAACTTGTACCAAGTGTCATAGCGGTGAAATTGCTGAGAGTTATGTAGAAAGTTTCCATGGGAAAGCTGTAAACTTGGGCAGTACAAAGGCTGCTACGTGCGTTGACTGTCATACAGATCATATGATATTGGGACCGACAGAACCTAAATCCACAGTAAGTAAAGCAAATGTGCCAGAAACTTGTGCGTCTTGCCATAATACTGCACAACCTAACTTTGCAGTTGGATCAGAACACTGGACATTTGAACCCGATGGACCCGGTAAACCCATGTATTATACATTAAAATTCTTTACTTGGTTGACAATTGCTACAATTGTTCTGCTCATAGTTCATATTGAGCTAGATCTATTCCGCAAATATAAAAATGCAGGTAAAAAATAGAAGGGAGGGATTAGGATGGCTTCTACAAAAAAGTTTGAGCGTTTTAATATTCATCAGAGGTTACAGCATATTATGATGTTTACCAGTTTTATTGTTTTAACAATTACGGGATTACCCATTAAGTATAATCATTCATGGTGGGCACCTAAGGTTACTGCCTTATTCGGTGGATTTGACAACATGTTTGCGGTGCACTTGATAGGAGCAGCCGTAATGATTGCTAGCGCTGTGTATCACTTGTTATATTTGATTATTTACCCGATTATCAAGAGAAAATTTAGTATTGCAGCTGTACCAACAATCAAAGATGTAACCGATTTGGTTCAAAATTTCAGATATCTCTTCGGTTTATCTAAAGAAGCTGCTAAATTCGACAGATATTCTTACAAAGAGAAATTTGATTATTGGGCGGTATTCTGGGGCATGGTCATTATGGCGGGTTCCGGCCTTATGATGTGGTTTCCTGATATAGCAGCCCAGTTTTTTCCACGATGGTTTATAGACAGTACAAGGATTGCACATAGTGATGAAGCGATGCTGGCGATATTGGCAATTTTCATTTGGCACTTTTATAATGTACACTTTAGTCCTGATTTCTTCCCTATGAATTTTGTGTGGTTTCATGGAAAAATGTCGGAGGAATCAATGGAACATGAACACCCTGTTGAACTGGAACGCTTATTAGAAAATGATAATAGCATGACAAGAGGGCAGGGTCCTTCATATAAAAAAGGTGAGTCTTCTGAAATAAAAATGTGAATACATGGGAGGAAAATGCTATGAGTGTGAATAATTATAGTAAAAATAAGGTACTAATCATTGTGGAAATGATTATTTATGCCTTTATTTTAGTTTGGTTTTTAAAAGTATTCCTTCCCGTTGGTTTGATGTAACGGATGGGAGAGGCGTATAAACTAAACGATTTCTCGTAAAAGCAAACAACAATATTGCTGTAAAAAACCCAGTAACATCTACTGGGTTTTTTGAAAGAAAAAATTGCCAAAAAATAATAAAATAAAAGAAGGAATTTTTTGTTCTATGCAGAATACGATATAGTAAAGAAATGGTTAGTAAATACAAAAGTTTGTGAATTAACGAACTAAAAATTTTTCTATAAGTTTGTGAATGAGTGAACTAATACAATCGAATATATAATCTTAAAGACCGCAATCCTGTAGGGTGAGTCAAAGAAGATATTTTCGAAGACTAGTCTTATGGGGCTAGTCTTATTAATTATTATTCATAGGAGGTGAGTTAAGAGTAATTTTAATTTACTTTTAGCATTTAATTAGGTGGGGTGGGGCTTACTATGAAAGACGTCAGATGTACATGTAACAAAATTATTTGTCAGGTTGACGACGATACTATTGTAATTAAATGTCGTCACTGTAAAAGATTTATTGTCATTAGAACCAAAGGGACGGTGAAAGTTGAAACCAGCATAGAAGATTCAAAAGTTAATCTTGAGGTTTGTTAAGGTCAAGGCCTATAGACTTTAAGTCAAGAGGCTAGCGTCTTTTTTAAAGAAGCTAGCCTCTTATGTTTTTTTAGGGAAAGGAGGTAATACAATGAAAGACTTTCGCTGTACTTGTAAGAAGTTGATTTTTCAAATTGAAGGAAATACAGTGATAATAAAATGCAGGCATTGTAAAAGATATATTCATATTCATACTAAAGGATTAATAGAGGCAGAATTCAAATTGGAAAATGAACTTGAGGAAGTTGTGCTATGAGTACGCATAGTGAAAATAGAAAAAAGCAGTAATTTAAAGTCCGTAGCTAGAGACATAGAGTCCTAAGGCTGGAGACCCTGTAACTTATAGGTTTCCAGCCTTTTATTATAACTAAATATTTTAAGGTCAAGGTCACAGGCACATAGCCAAAAAGACTAGCACCTCCCAATTAAGGGTAGGTCTAGTCTTTTTTAACTTAAAATTTAATTTAGGAGAGGGAGGAGTTAATATGAGTGAATTTTTCCGCTGCCAGTGTAAAAAAATTATCTGTCAAATCGAGGAAGATACCATTATCGTCAAATGCCGACATTGTAAAAGGTATGTACACATCAAAACAAAAGGCATTGAATCTGTGGAATTCAAATTGACAGATGATACAGAAGGTGGTGAAACCCAGGTAATTGATTTTAATAAGAGCTAAAGTAGTTAAAGTCATCAGCCCTAAATTCATGAAGAAAGAGGTGAGACCATGGTACGCTTAGCCTTAGGTAACGCATTAACGTATTTCCTTACTGCTTGGTTTGTTGTTGTGCTTGCGTTAATTACTTTTTCCGGTTTATATTTTTTAGGCGCAGCTGCTTATCACTTAATTTTCTAAGATCCCCCAAAATAAATACCCAAAGACTCATTCCCGAGGCCCAGCAGCCATGAGGAAAGCTTGAGGTTTAGTGTCTGAAAAGGCACATAAGCCCAGCCATGAAAGGAGTGAGTATCATGTGGAAGAAGTTATTAGGTAATCTTTTTACCTATATATTTACCACATTATTTGTTATGGTATTTCTAACTGTTATAGTATCTGGAATCTTTTTTACCTTTTTTGTTTTTAGCAATACGGCCCTAGCTGAAACAACCATGACTAACGGACAGTGTTTGCAGTGTCATAGCCAAAAAGGGTTTTCTGTTGTGAGAGATGGGAAAGAGGTTTCATTGATTACTGATGAAGAAATGTATGGTAATTCAGTCCATGGTAGTAATAATTGTATAACCTGCCATCAAGAAGGCGTGACGAATATTCCTCATAAAAACCCGGTTTATGGAGAGGAGTTAAAAAAACGTGTATCCGACAATTGTCAATCGTGTCACAGTGATGATGCAATGGATTATCAAAATAGTATACATGGACAATTAGCGGAACAAGGCAAGGAAACAGCTTATTGCAGTGATTGCCATGGATCTCATGATATTCTTAAAAAAGAGAATATTAATTCACCAACTTATAGACTAAATGTCTCAGATAATTGTGTAACATGCCACGACGGGCAGATAAAGGATGCGTACAATTACTCTTTCCACGGTACTGCTGTAAAATTAGGGTACATGGATGCAGCCACATGTACGGATTGCCATGGGAATCATAATATTCTACCTGCAGATAATCCAAAATCCATGGTGTCGTCCACTAATAGGCCGGAAACATGTGCAAGCTGTCATCAATTTGCGGGCGAAGGTTTTGCCAATGGTGATGAACATGTAACCCCGATGGATAAAGACAAGGCTTTTCCACTGTATCTGGTTTGGAAAATATTTATTTTACTAATAGTATTTGACATTATCATGAATGGCACTATAATTCCTTTTGAATTAGTTCGACAATTGAGAAGTCTAAATAAGTCCAAGAAACAATCGAAAACATCCGAAAAAGGCTTGGACGTGTAGATAGGAGGGAAAATAATGAGTGTACAGCAAAAAGTATTACCAAAAGAAATAATGAGGTTCAATAAACATCAACGTTATCAACATTTTTTACTCGCACTAAGTGTGTTGATGCTGGTTATTACCGGTTTCCCAATTAAATATGGACATTGGCCGTGGGCTCAAACAGTAGTTAACTTATTTGGTAGTTTTGAAACCATGTTTATGACTCACTTAGTGTTTGCAGTGGTAATGTTAGTAAGTGGTGCCTACCATTTGGCTTGGATGATTAACAAGTTTTTCAGAAAAGAACTTGCTATGAGTATGGTACCAACTTTCAAGGATGTAAGAGATGCCATTGATCATGGAAAATATTTGCTGGGTATAAGAAAGGCCCCCCCGGAATATGGCCGGTATACCTATCTGGAAAAGTTTGAATATCTAGCTGTTTTTTGGGGAATAATTGTTATGGGTGGTTCAGGCTTAATACTATGGTTCCCGGGTTTATTTGGGATATTGCCAAGATGGGTACTGCATATAATAAGAATAGCTCATACTAATGAGGCTTTTGTAGCTATGCTGGCGGTGTTCACCGGTCATTTCTTTGCAGTGCACCTCAATCCCCATGTTTTTCCAACCAGTAAAGTGTGGATAAATGGAAAAATATCAAGGGAACATATGAAAGAAGAGCATCCCCTGGAGTATCAGGAATGGTTCGATGAGCAAAAGAAATCGGGTGTTGAGATAGTTGAAGAGGAGAAACATACCAAATTTGCTCGCAGTAAACCGCTGATTATTTTTGAATTAATAGTTTATATAGCAGTCTTTGTCTTGTTGTTGGTAAGTTTTATCCCATTGCTTTTTGTTTAGCGTGTACGTGTATAATTATAGTAAAACAAGTCCTTGGCTGAAAAACCAAGGACTTGTTTTACTCTTTATAAAAGCAACTAAGTAATATCTTTCAAACCACTGCATCTTTAGGAAGATGGATACTGGTTAAGATCATGCACAAATGATTGATGGCACGTAATACATTGCATTTCTTCAGTGATCTTTATGTGATCTTCTCCTGTTTTTGGCGCAGTGTGACATTCAAGACATCTATATTTAGGTACTTCCGCTGTAATCTCATCCGGATCAACATCTTGTGTCAAGTGTACGTAAACTTGACGTAATCCATTGGCCTTTACCTTAAGTTTGCCAGTAATTGTATGATCTGAGTGACAACTTAAACAGTCAACATCTTTGTGCGAAGACTGATTCCATTGTTCATAATAAGTCTCCATCTCGTGACAACTTGAACAAAAGGAAGGTTTGCTTGTTTGTTCAACTGCTACAAAACCTAATACGAAAAACAATAACACTCCGGAAATTAATGCAATTAATAAACTTGGCCTCAAGGGCTCTCACCTCTCCCAAAAAATAATTGTAAAAGAACGGACTATCTAACTACTCCCCCCTTGTTATAGACGTTATTTTAACTATTATATTGTATCAAAAATGGGTGTAATGCGCAATTTTCCGTAAAAATATTACAATAATTTTTAGTTTCGAATACACATCAAAAGGACAATCAGAAAGAAAGGATAATTATACTAATAAATAGAAAAGTTAAGATAATGAGGGGGGTTATTCTTGAATACGATAGGGTAATATTCTTAAGGGGGTAATCACAATGGTTCCAAACCAATTGTCTTCTTTTCTGGAGAGACGTTTCAGAAAGCGCTTAAAAGGTTTCTACACACCTCTAGAGTCATTGGATGGTAGAGGTATTAAGGACAATACCCATGTTACAGTTATAGGCGGGGGTATTGCCGGTAGCATTTTTGTGAGGCAGTTAGCTTTACAAGCCCATAAAGCAGGAAAGAAGATTAATATTACTATGGTCAATAGCACTAATTGTAACTATTGCGGTGGTTTAATTACGAACTTGGCTATGGATACTTTAGATGAATTATGCAATTTGGATATACCTGATGATATAGTGTTAAAACAGGTAACAGAATGTATCTACATAAACAAAGCAGGTAGTATTAATGTAGAATTAGCTAAACCCTTAACAGCAACATTGCGGACAAGTCGTTTCGGCTACATTGGATTCGATGATTCTATTAAAAACAGAGTCACTCAGGGTTTACCTAAGGAAGCGATAGAAAGAATAGAAATAATTGAGCCAACTTTAGCTAAAAAAGTCTTAAGGTTAAGTGGTCAAGAGCATAAATGGGAAGTAGTGTTGAGTAAACGTAACCCCGATAATACTAATAAAGTCCTCAAAACAGATATAGTAGTTATGGCATGTGGATTCCGTTCTGTCGATAAGCCGATGCTAAAAAATTTCCAAGAAACGACAGGTTACCAACCGCCTCCTTATATTCCTGCATCCGTAACGGAGGTTGATACAAGTAAAGCAACTAAGAACCTTATTAGCAATCGGATGTTTATTTTAGACGGTATTATTCCAGATTGTGTTGTAGCGTTTATTCCGAAGGGCCCAAAATGGTTAACATTAACGACACTAAATAAGAAGCTATCTATTGAAGATTTAGATATAATATTTGGCCACCCACAAGTACAAGAATTTATAGAATTAAGTAATCCGAGCGATTGTTTGCGTTGTCACACAATCTGTGGTGCTAAAGTATACTTAGGAGCTTCAAAAACATTTTATGGAGATAACTGGTTTGTCATCGGAGATTTAACAGGTTATGGACGCGTGTTAAAAGATGGGTACTTTGCAGCAGTTTTAGGGGCACAGTTAGCTGCTGAAACTTTAGTTCACTTAGGAGCAGATTATCAAAGCTTAAGGAAGGGTTATCATAATCGATTGAAACACTTTGCAAAAGACAATTTCTATGGACGTAATTTATTCAAATTGAATAATTGGTTGAGTCAAAAAGACTGGTTTGCGAAGACATTTATTGCGGTTGCACAATCGGAAAGCAAATATAAATACGGCTCTTATGTGCATAGTGCAATTCGTGCCTTAGCCAATGGAGAACTTTCCTATAAAATGATAGTATTTCTCTTTGCAATGGGTCTAATTAAACACCCATTTCTAACATTTAGGGCTCTTATGGGAAAGAAAGTATAAGATGAAAATGCCTTAGAAAAGTGCTAATAATTTATCAAATTATTTAGCTTTAACGCTGCAGTAAACTCTTCATCAGAAAAAACAGTAAAGCCATTTTGGGTAAGCATGGCAGTTGTAATACCTTGGCCTCGAACTAATTTTCCAGAAAAACTGCCGTCGTAACAATATCTAACACCACAGGATGGACTTCGCTCCTGAAAGATTGCGAAAGTTATGTTGTGTGTTCTGGCTAATTCTAGGACCCTTTGGGCACCCGTGAGAAACTGTTTAGTAACATCGGAGCCTTGTTTGGTAATGATGGCTGTCTTCATATCAATAACGTCTTTACCGGTACCATTTTGTATTTCTGCCGGTGGCCTTGGAGTGGGTAGGTTCCCTAATTGTTCTGGACAGACTTGAATTAAATCGTGTTTTAAAGTTTCTATTTCTGATATGTTGTTGGATCTGCCATTGTATTTGCAAGAAGCTCCAGCGAGGCAGGCCGAGATTAATATCATGTTGAGACTCAATCCTTTCCATTATTATCTTAATATAGTCTTTCTTAAGCAGTTATGCATAACTTTACCATTTTTTCTTCAGAATAAATACTAAAGATGGCTTATTTGACCTTCAATTTATTTATTCTTATCAGAGGGGGTTTAATTTTTTCCAATTATTACGTACAATAGGAAATATAATGAAACATGAAAGGAAGATAAAATTGACTAAGAGGCAGTACATAATCGGATTATTTATTATTATTTTGTTAGTTATTGTGTCGTTTTTTAAATTAAGCTTAAATTTATACGTTGATTGGTTATGGTTTACGGCAGTAGGCTATACAAAGGTATTTACAACGGCTTTGCTTTCTAACCTGGCAGTACGGATTTCAGTAGCAGTTTGGTTGTTTATTTTCTTCTTTATCAATCTAATATTTACTAAGAGAGAAATTTTAAAACAAAAACATAATATCACTAATGATAACATTATACCTCTCAAGGAAGCCTTAATATCGAAAATTTTATCACCCAAACGGCTTACCATCTTTTATATTATTGCCAGCTTTTTATTAGCTTTTATGTTTTCTTCAGTTGGTGCTAACCAATGGCTGATAGTTCAAAAGTACTTACATAGACAAAGCTTTGGTGTAGTTGACCCGCTATTTGGGAAGGACGTCGGTTTTTATGTTTTTACTCTGCCGTTTTTTGAGTTTATCTATAGTCTATTAATGTTAAGTAGTGTAATTGGTATTATTCTTGTAGCGGCATTATACTTCCTTGCTGATCCAAGACAGTTTCAACGGGGAGGGGGAGTTACTCGCGCAAAACTGCACGTTTCTTTGCTCGTAGCGTTTATTCTTATATTGCAAGCGGCGAACTATTGGTTATCAACATACAAACTACTTCAATCTTCTCGCGGGGTTGCATACGGTGCCAGTTATACAGATGTTCATGCCCAACTGCCTGCGCTGAAGATATTAATGGTTATTGCATTAATATCTGCTGTATTGGTAATTATTAATGTTTTTCTAAAAAAAATGCGTTGGGTTGTCGGTAGTATTATACTGTTGGTTGCATCCTCTATTGTGCTTGGCGGCATTTTCCCGGGTTTAATCCAAAAATTTATCGTTGACCCAGATGAGTTTAGTAAGGAAGAGCCCTATTTGCAGCATAATATAGATTTTACTAGAAAAGCTTTTGATTTGGATATGGTTGATTCTCAGCCTTTTGCGGTGGATGGTCAGCTTACCCAAGGTAATTTGGAGGTAAACAATGGAACAATGAGTAATGTTCGTTTGTGGGATTGGCGACCGTTAATACAAACATATTCTCAACTCCAAGAGATAACCCTTTATTATAATTTTGCAAACGTGGACATTGATCGTTACATGGTAGATGGGCAGTTGAAACAAGTAATGCTTTCTGCAAGGGAATTAAACCAAGATCAACTACCCCAACAGGCAAAAACATGGATTAACGAAAAATTAAGGTATACCCATGGCTATGGTTTGGTGATGAGTCCTGTAAGTTCAGTATCTGAACAGGGGTTACCGAATTTTTACGTTAAAGATTTGCCGCCGCAATCAACAGTTTCCGGTGTTGATGTTACTAGGCCGGGAATCTATTTCGGTGAGCAGACCAATGATTACGTATTTGTAAGAGCAAACACACAGGAGTTTGATTATCCCTCGGGGAATGGGGGAAATGTAGAAACGACTTATGAGGAGGATAGTGGCATATCAGTAGGCTCGATGTTAAGAAGGCTGCTGATGGCCGTATATTTTCAAGATTATAAGATCCTACTTGCTAACGAGTTCAATAAAGATACTAGATTATTAATGCGCAGAAATATTAGAGAGCGAATAGATCGCATTATGCCTTACCTTACTTACGACAGAGACCCGTATATTGCTACAGCAGATGGACGTATGTTCTGGATACAAGATGCCTATACCACTTCAAGCAGTTACCCATACTCTCAAACTGTAAATGGTATTAACTATATCCGAAATTCAGTAAAGGTTGTAATTGATGCATATAGCGGTGCTGTTGATTTTTATGTTTCAGATTCCGAAGATCCGATCATAAATGTCTTTGCTGACATTTTCCCTGATACTTTTAAACCTCTTAATCAAATGCCGGAATATTTACAGGGGCATATTCGATACCCGGTTGATATGTTCTCGTTGCAAGCGCAACAGTATCAAAGTTACCATATGACTAATACAAGAAATTTTTATAATAAGGAAGACCTTTGGAACATTCCTTCAGAAATAATAGGCAGCGAAGCTGAAGTTATGCAGCCTTACTATGTGATAATGAAGCTTCCTGAAAAGGATGAACCAGAATACCTACTGATGCTGCCATTTACCCCAGCTAAGAAACAAAACATGTCCGCTTGGCTGGCTGTTAAGAACTCCAAGGAAGAGTATGGAGACATGGTTAATTTTGAATTCCCAAGAAATAAACTAATTTTCGGACCGATGCAAATTGAAGCAAGAATTGACCAGGATTCTGAAATCTCCAGCCAACTATCACTTTGGAACCAGCGTGGGTCTCAAGTTATTAGAGGGAATTTGATAGTACTACCTATAAACAATTCATTACTCTATATTGAGCCGGTCTTTCTCCAAGGCGAACAAAGTAAGTTGCCAGAATTAAGAAGAGTTATTGTTTCGTATCAAAACAATATTGCAATGGAAAGAACCCTGGGTGATGCATTAGCAAAGCTATTTGGCGAAGGTCCGACTGCACCACCTGAGGAACCACAACGGCCTGATGGTGTTCCAAGTGATGAACCTATTAGTGGAGATATGGCATCTCTAATCAATAAAGCTAATCAAGAATATAATAAGGCGCAAGAAGCCCTACAGCAAGGGGATTGGGCAGGATACGGTCAGGCTATAAATAATTTAGAGGAAATTCTACAGCAGCTACAATCTTCAACTGCCCAGCAGTAGTAATAAAGGTCATTTAGTCAGAATCATGATTATTTAACTGATATTTTGAATGTTTAAGAATAATCAATGGTAATCTGTGGAAATGTGGAAAAACCTGTGGATTAAATAATAATGGTTACTGATATCGACATTTTCTAACATAATGTTTGTCATTATATGAAACTTTATGCAAGAGACGAGATATGGCAATCTAAGTAAAGCCGTATGCCAAAGGAGAATAATCAAATGATTAGTGACAACCCTGTTTAATAAATCCTACTATTTTTTCTAAATTATGAAATTATAGATCAAATTCTGCCGATAGATATCCGACCTTTAATCCAGCATGGTTAATGATTTCCGGCTGAACAAACTTTGAAAGGCGCTGCATAGAGTGTTCATCCAAAACAGCATAATTAGCTAATAGTTTCATTACTACTGGCGGAATAGCACGATGACCTCCGTCAATTACTTTAAAGGCAATGCCTATGCCTTTATTTGGCAGTCCTATACAGTAAACGGCCTCTGCACCAATTTTTGCTATTACCGAACCTTTGGTTTCTACCATTAGGTTATAATCTATAGCTTCTCTGGCACTCAACATGTGCGGGCTAGCTATTATGGCCTTCGTCACTTTCGAACAAGCTAACGCAAAAGATTCCGATAAGCCGTTTGGGTTTGCAAGTCTTCCAAACGCTTGAGCCATGTTATATAAAGGCATACCATAAACTGGGACGCCGCAGCCATCAATTCCAATAATGAGGTCTGTTACCCTTAAGTCTGACATGTATGCTACTGTTTCAGCCATCTTAATTTGCACAGGATGGTGAGGATCAAGGTAAGTGCCAGTATCCCACCCGTACTTAGCACACATCGAAAGCATTGCAGCGTGTTTGCCGGAACAATTGTTATGTAAGCTTGTAGGTTTTTGTTGTAAGTGGTTTAAACGCGATGCGGCCTCTCTAGAAAAGGGACGATGGCTGCCACATTGTAGATAGTCAGTAGATAGTCCAATTTTTTCAAGTACACTATTCACTGCATTACAATGAATTTCCTCACCGCCATGAGAGCCGCACATGACTGCAATTTCCTCATCTGTAAAACCATACTGCTTGTCCAAGTCGTTTAAAAACAGATTTATTATTTGTAATGGCTTTGCAGCAGAGCGAATGTACGTTATATAGTTAGGATCGCCCAATGCTGATGTTAGTCCCTTAGACACATCAACGACAGCGATATGCCCATAATGGCTACTTTCTTCAATAGAACCGCGATACACAGATACCAGTTTTTCCAAAGGTTTTCACTCCTCGGTTGCATGATAAATGTATTATACCACTATAAGGATTTAATGAGAAACTAAGCGATTAATAATTTTTTATTAACAAGGGAGAGATTAAGAACAAAACTTATGGCCAATAATATATTATAATAGTAAAAATTGGGGGGGCATGCCGTGGATGTTTTATTAGTATTTTTGCTGAGAGTATATCCGGTTATCACTTTCGGCGTAATTGGATCAATTGTGCTTATTGTTTACTATATTTTCAAAGCAAAAAAGATTTATTAAGTACCAATCCGTTGGCTGTGCTTGCCAGCGATTTTCTTTCTAGGTAACTATTCTTCACAGTTTTTTTGCGTTAATAAAATTGCAAACAGGAATTTTTAAACTAATAGGAGAATTATTACTAAGTGAATTAAAGAACTTTTCGAGGTGTTTCTAGTGGAAATTTTCGCTTTAGATTTTAAACAACTTTTTATGCTGGCAAAACACATTGGTTATTGGGGGGCTGCCGCTGCCCTTTTTATTGAAGGGTTATCCATTCCTTTTCCCGGTGGAACGTTTCTACTGTTCTATGGGTTTCTAGCTTCGCAAGGTACAGTATCGCTATTTCTTGCCATATTAAGTGCATCGGTTGGATACACCATAGCATGTAGTTTTCCTTACTGGGTTGGTAGAGCAGGGGGAAGGCCGGTTCTTTTAAACTATGGCCGATATATTGGACTATCTGAGCATAAATTTATACGGACGGAAAAGTGGTTTGAAAAATTTGGCATACCAGTGGTAGCCTTTGGAAGATTACTTTTTTTCCGGAACTATATTTCATACTTTGCCGGAATGACCCAAATGGCCCAACCTCAGTTCTATTTTTATACATGGCTGGGGGTTACCCCCTGGGTAATATACATGGTATTGTTAGGCTACGTTCTTGGGAGCAATTGGCAGTACGCCTTGGCTTTAATTGATAAATATTCTTGGTTAGGTGCTCTCGCCATTGGCCTAATAGTTGTTTGCTGCTACTTTGCAATAAGGGCTTATATTTCTAAAAGATTAGATAAATCTACGTAATTTATGATAGGTACAAACCGTTACTACAATCAAAAAAAAAAGTTGACCAATGTCAACTCTGAAAATATATAGGCGGAAAGCCTAAGCTATCTTAAAATGTCGGAAAGAAGAGGCAATGCAAGGATTTAAAGACATTCATCTTTCATAAAAGTAAGTTAATGGCTTGGGTTTTTAGTAATGAGCAAAGCTGCACCTGTTAGTGCAGTAAATATGTCTGTTCTAAATTGTTGAGCTAATTCGGATATTCTTGTATAAACTAGACCTTTGTGATGGGCTACGTACTTTGGCTGCAAACTATTTAATGCTTTCGCAGCGATATCATACTGACAGATGTCGCAATGACAAGCATCAGGGAACTTTTCCAATACTTCTGGCAGCATATCCCACACCAAATCTTCCATATGATTTTTAATAAATGGTTTTGACATATCTGTAACAATCCTCCTAAAATTTATTTTAATTTTATAGTACTAATTCGAACAAATTTGCGGTATTTCCTGCATCTAAAAATTTAATTTAAAAATATCAGTTTTTTTGTAGGAAAATGGAGTCCTCTCTAGAAGTGCAGTTGAGGGCTTTTTTCAATTTATTGAAGAATACTTTTTTAAGATTAATAAGTTTCTAATATTTGTTGGGATGCCTGAACAACACCTTAATTAATAACTATATTAATAGTAAGTATGAAAGGGGATGATTATTATGCAGGAATGGCAAATGCAGATGCAAAATCAGGTGAACACGTTGGAAAAATTGGAACAATATATTAGCGTTACCCCTGAAGAAAGAGAGGCAATTCAATCAACAAAAACAAAATGGGGAACAACTCCATATTTTGCATCCTTAATGGATTACAATGATCCCAATTGCCCTATTAGAAAACAAGTCATACCATCAAAATTAGAGGAACAGAATGAATTTGGGCTAGAGAACTATTTAGTATATAAGGAGAATAGGGATACCAAGGAAGATAGACCTGATACCATAGCTAGGCAATATCATAACAGAATCGCCTTTACAGTCTTAAAAACCTGTGCAAATTACTGCAGACACTGTTTTCGTAAGGAACTGGTAGTAGATAAATCACTGGAGTTAGATTTCAATATCAATGAAGGACTGGAGTGGATTAAAGAGCATAAGGAAATAAGGGATGTTCTAATAACCGGTGGTGATCCACTTCTTTTGAGCGATGACAAGCTGGAATATCTCATTCGGAGCATTAGGGATATAGAGCATGTAGAGATGATTCGCATTGGAAGCAGGCTTCCAATTGTTCTTCCTCATCGAATCACTGATGATTTACTGAAAGTATTAGGTGGATTTTACAAAATACCTATCTGGCTAAATACTCAATGTAACCACCCAAGGGAAATAACTGAGAAAACTGCTGAAGCTGTTTTCAAATTAATGTCCGCAGGAATAAACGTCGGCAATCAAGCGGTGCTTTTGAAGGGAATTAATGACGACGCAAAATCATTTAAAGAGTTACATGAAAAACTTCTGACTATCAGAGTCAGACCCTACTATGTTTTCTATACTGAACCAGCTCCAGGAATTGACCATTTTAGAACGCATATCGAAAGAGGAGCTGAATTAATTCGAAATACACTAAGAGGTCACACGACCGGACTTGCTCAACCGATGTACGTAGTTGCGACAAACATTGGTAAAATCCCGCTAATGCCTGATTACTATATTAAACATAAAAGTGAAAAAGAATACGTCTTACAAAACCATAGAGGCCAGACAACGACTTTACCAAACATTCCAGAATAAATTAAAGCATATTCTATAATTGACACCATTGACCATATGCCACGCATATGGTCTTTTAACTTCAAAATTGAGGGGAAATGTATTATTCAATCAAAAAAAAGAATTTAGGTTGGATGGACAGAATGGAAGGGCGGCCTTTGGAGTGTTAACAGTGATTGGGTTAAGGTGTGGCCGGATAAAGAAAAATTTTGGGAAAATAACGCAGTTAAGGTAAATTATGCAGGTCTTGATGTTTATAACAGAGAAGTAATACCAAGTAATGAACAATTAATTCCGGATTATCGGTTGCGTTATTCCTACAGTTTGCTATGGGATAAAAAGCTGGAGACCTATAAAATAAAATTAGACGGAAGCAGTCCTTAATAATTTTTACGAATCTTACCAAATTCTTTATAAACTAATTTTTTTCCCTGAAATACTGATATCTATTTTTTCAGGAATTATGCATATCATGTAATGGGGGGATATGAGTGGGTTTACTCCAATTAGGACATAGTATATTTGCCCGACTAATGGCTGCAATAATAGTGCTAACCTTATTATCTGGTGGCATTAACCTATATTTAAGTGTAAACCGTTTGAAAGATAGGACAGAGGCAGAAATGTGTTATCAAGCACGCTTAATTGCTTCACAATTTTTAGGAATTCGAGCATTCATAGCACAACATAATGAGCCGGTACCGTATCAAAACAACAATAATTTGGAACAACCAACTGAGTTTAAACACTTATCACCTGAGGCAGCCGAAGAAGGTGTTAGAGCACTGTTTGACGACGAAATAGTTTGGAGATTTAAGGAAATCTGGCTGCTCGATGAAGATATCAGTCATGTTCAGCAAAGCATTGAGAAACAATTGCTCACTGAACTACAAGCTAACCCCAACCAGCGAAGTGCTTTTGATATTGATAATAATAACGGTATATCCACATTCTTCTATTTGGTACCCATCAGCATTAATGATAGTTGTTTAGGCTGTCATGGTAAAGAAATTGCTGGTAACTACAGAGCTCCAGCATACGACGAAGGAGACTTAGCAGGAGCGGTAAGTATTTCGATTCCTATGACTGCCTTTCAAGAAAGAATCATGACTGATATTAAGGCACACGCTGTTATTAACTTATTATTAATCTTTTTGTTGATAATAAGTCTTTATTACCTAATGAGAGTAACTGTACATAAGCCATTACAATACTTAGTGTGGATGTCTCAAGAGATTGGGGATGGGAAGCTTAAAAAAACTTGGTCTGAAGAGAAATTGCCAGAAGAGTTTGGGGTTTTATATCAAGCATTTAAAAAGATGGCTGAAAAATTACGGAAGTTTTACGAAGGACTTGAAAGCCAAGTTGTTTCTAGAACAGAACAATTAAGGAAAGCCAACAAACAGCTAAGGGATCAAGAACAAAACTTAATTGCTGTAAATCGCCAGTTGGCGAAAGCTAACAAAATACAATCGGAATTTCTTGCCAGCGTCAGCCACGAATTAAGGACTCCCTTAACTTCTATTATGGCTTTTACTGAAATGATGCAAGAAGGTCTAGCCGGAAATGTTACTAAAGAACAAACGGAATATTTATCTGATATTCAGCGCAGCAGCAAAGAACTATTAGATAATATCAATGATATACTGGACATGGCTCGCATCGAAGCAAGGAAGATGGAACTAACACTGGAAAATATTTCACCAAAAAATGTCTGTAAAACAGTGGTTAGATGTTTAGAACCATTAGCAATGAAAAAAGATATTGCCTTAGTTACTGAAATTCCAGATATTGATTTGCCTAATGTTTTAGCGGACCGCGCAAAAATAAGCCACGTGCTGACGAATTTAGTTGATAATGCCATAAAATTCTCAGAGCATGGACAAAAGATAATAGTGTCGGTAAATGAAGCAAAAGAAGGTATAGTATTCTCCGTTGAAGATTCGGGGCCGGGAATACCGCAAAATGAACTGGAGACAATTTTTGAGGCGTTTAGGCAGGTGGGTAATAGTTCTACTCGACGCCATCGAGGAAGCGGCTTAGGACTAGCTCTAGCTAAAAGTCTTATGGTTTTACATAATGGCACCATATGGGTTGAAAGTAAAGTCGGAGTAGGAAGTACCTTTCACGTGTTACTTCCGCTTGACCAACATAAACTTTTGGAGGGATACCATGAAAAGAAAAATTTTAGTAGTTGATGATGAGCCGGACATTATCAAAATTGTAAAATTTAGATTGGTTAAAGAAGGTTTTGAGGTTGTGACTGCTATGGACGGAGAGGCTGCGCTGGAAGTATTTGATATGGAGAAACCTCATTTAGTAATTCTCGACTTAATGCTGCCAAAACTTGATGGTTATGAAGTTTGCCGTCTTCTAAGGCAGAACCATGGTGTTCCGATAATAATACTATCTGCAAAAGGAGACGAAGTGGATCGACTGATGGGATTTCGATTAGGCGGAGATGATTACCTGGTCAAACCCTTTAGTCCGTCAGAGCTGGTTATGAGGGTAAATGCTGTATTAAGAAGATGCGAAGGTTCCCCTGCAGTAAGTCAAGACACTGGTGTAGTGATAGTTGGGGCACTTAGTATCAATAGACACAATCATGAAGTTAGAGTGAAAGATAAAATAGTCTTCGTGACACCGAAAGAATTTAATTTACTTTGGTTGCTGGCCAGTAGACCAAATCAAGTCTTTACTAGAGAAGAATTGTTGGAGATAATATGGGACAGTGATTATCTTGGAGATACTGATAATGTTACTGTAATGGTAAGTAGGTTGAGAGAAAAATTAAAATTATTTTCCAATGATATAGATTTTGTGAAAACAGTTTGGGGTGTTGGTTATAAATTGTCATCTGAATAGTATAATTAGAGATTGGTCTATTTTTTATTAATAAATTGTGAAAAATATTACATGTGGTGTAATGATAATGTTCATATTAAAATGTTTTTGCAATCATTATTGCAAACTTTAAGCAAAAATATAACTATATAATACGTGAAATTCAAGGTCATTTCCTGCGTTGATACCGGTAATTACCCATTTGGGGAAGCCGGTATTTTTTTGTTATGAATCAGTAGCAATACTGCAAGAATATACCAATCATTCTATTAAAATAGCAAGATGTTCTTTATTTTTTACCCCATTTCTTTATTGAAATCCAATTATATTGCATGGAGACTGCATTAGGAGTCTAACTGTTAGGCAATGTTTTATTGTTAGAATCAAATTAGAAAGAAAACTAATCTTACGAACGTTAAAGAAAGGAGCGACATTCATGGATACATTGTTAATTATGCTTACTGGCGTAGGGTTGACCTGTCTTCTAGGTAAACGTTTTGTAGCCGGGGCTTTCTTAACATTAACCGGTGTAGTGTATTTTGGACTACTTGGATTTGTCTGCTTTAGGTTGTTCTTTTAATCACAATGCTTGACTGAAGCAGGTATTATTACATCAAAGAAGGCAAAATTATTGGGGTTAGAGGAGGTTGTAAGAAGATGAGAATAATAGGTTTAATGATTTGTACAGCTGGATTAGCTAAGATACTTGGTAATGAAAAAATTGCTATCACACTTATTGTTATCATTGGAATTGTGCTGTTAGGGATTTTAGGAACTATTGCCTACAATACAGTTTTCTAACAAGGAAACTATAAGAGTAAAAAGCTAATGAAATGGGGCGATTTCATGAATAGAAGAGAGTTTCTTAAACTGGGGGGTTCTTCCATAGCTATATTAACTGTTGGAGGCAAATCATTGCCTGCTATGGCTTCTGAGCCATTAGACCTACCAAATGTTAATGATAACAATACGGAACAATATGCAGTTCTAACGGATGTGACAAAATGTGTAGAGTGCAAGATGTGCCAGATGGCATGCCAGTCCTACTATGGGCTAAACGGGGGACAGAATGTTGAGGACCTGTCGCCGGAAGCCTGGACCTTCATTAGAACTGTTGAAGTTGATGTGAATGGAAAGCAAGAAAAACGAAATGTTCGTAATCAGTGTTTCCATTGTTTAGAGCCAGCTTGTGCATCTGCTTGTCCCGTTGGGGCTTTGTACAAAGAAGAAAGTGGTCCGGTGGTATACGAAGGATGGAAGTGTATTGGCTGTAGATATTGTATGACTGCTTGTCCATTTGGAATTCCTAGATACGAGTGGGACAGCAAAGCACCCCTGGTTACCAAATGTATTATGTGTTTTCAAAGGTTGAAAAACGGCCAGCAGCCAGTTTGCACAGCAGCTTGTCCGTCTGGTGCTACCACATTCGGAAAGCGGTCACAATTAGTTGAGCTAGCTCAGAAAAGATTAAAAGATAATCCTACTAAATATATTCAGCACATTTATGGTTTACACGAAGCAGGTGGCACATCTTTTCTCTACATTTCCGACGTACCATTTAAGGATATAGGCTTTAGAGAGGACGTAACTAAGAGGGCTCTTCCTGACTACACATGGGACACTATGTCTAAAATACCGGCCATTGTTGTAGCCAGCGGTCTGTCTTTAGTAGGTGCCTACTCGTGGACTAAGTTTAAGACCAGAGTTGAAGGAGAAAGAGGTGAAGATAATGGAAATAAGGATACTGAATAGTGAGTTCATATTTCGAATGACACGGGTACGGATTGCATTAGCAACAGTATTTTTTGCTGGGCTGATAGCCATGGTATGTAGGTTTGTATTTGGGTTGAGTGCCGTAACTAATTTAAATGATCAGTATCCATGGGGACTGTGGATAAGTTTAGATGTGATCGGAGGGGTTGCCTTAGGGGCAGGTGCATTTGCGACTGCAGCAATCGTCTACATCTTTGGTCAAGACCAATTCCATTCATTAGCCAGACCTGCCGTTTTAACAGGTTTTCTTGGATACCTCATGGTAATATTCAGTTTATTACTTGACTTGGGGCAGCCATGGGACATTTGGCATCCAGTTGTAATGTGGCAGCCCCATTCAGCAATGTTTGAAGTTGCATGGTGTGTAATGCTATATACAATAGTACTCTTTCTAGAATTGTTACCTTCTATCTCTGAAAAATTTGGTTGGCAAATGCCTACTAGGTTAGTGAAAAGTATGTATATCCCATTGGTCATTGCAGGGATAATATTATCAACATTACATCAATCATCTCTAGGTACATTATTATTAATCCTACCTGATAAGCTGCATGCTTTGTGGTATACACCATTATTACCTCTAATGTTTTTCGTATCCTCTATCATACTAGGATTAGCTGTTGTAGTGTTTGAAGCAATATTAGTGGGGCGTTCTATGAAGATCGATGAAATTCCAATGCTTTCAAGGTTTACCAAAGGGATACCTGCTGTGGTGTTAGCCTACGTAATACTTAAATTGGCAGATTTGATTAATCGCGGTGAGTTGTCACAAGTCTTTACTAACAGTATGGAGAGCGGGTTATTTATTACTGAAATGTTAGTGATAATTATTCCAGCTTACCTGCTGCTGTTTAAATCAATACGTAGTAACGAAGCAGGATTACTAACGACGTCAATAGCATTGATTATCGGAATACTGTTTAACAGGTTGAATGCCAGCTCATTGGGGCTAGCTCATTACTTTAACAAGGTCTACGTACCTAGTCTTACCGAAATATTAATCACACTAGGATTGATTTCCTTAGAAGTTTTAATTTATATCTTTGTTATTGAAAATTTCCCGGTAGTTGAGGAACATAGCAATGGTACAGATATAAATAATCATTCAAGTCTGGTGTAAGTTGCTATGGTCGATAAAAATAAGAAACAGAATCTGTCACACGGGAAAATTCTTATTATTGACAATCAACAGGAAGTGCTTGAACAGGTAAGCGCTGCATTAATAAAAAGTAATTTTCAAGTTGTGGTAGCAACCGATGGAGAAAAGGGGTTTGAAATTTTTAAACAAGAGCAACCGGATCTTATTATTCTAGAGGTCAATTTACCGAAGATGGATGGTTTTGAAGTATGCAGTAAAGTAAAAAAAATATCTAATGTACCGATAATAATTCTATCGTCTAAGAATGGAGAACTTGACCGATTAATGGGGTTTAGAATGGGCGGTGACGATTATGTAGCAAAACCTTGTAGCTCTAGGGAATTAGTTTTAAGGGTCCAGGCGATAATCAAAAGAAGAAAGAGCCCGGTAGGGTGTTCCTACCAGTTGGTGGGGAAAATTAAGGTCAATCAAAGAACGCATGAAGTATTAGTAAACAATAAAAAATTGGTTCTTACCCCAAGGGAGTTTCAACTGTTTAACATTTTAGCTTCTAACCCAAATTTTGTTTTTTCAAAAGAAAAACTTGCGGAGGAAATATGGAACAAGGTTGATAATAGTGAGAAGTTTAATATAAGCGTGTTAATAAAACGAATTAGAGAAAAAATTGAGAAAGACTCTTCTAACCCTGAATATATTGAAACTGTCAGAGGGAAAGGTTATCGGTTGGCTATAAGTAGAGATAAATAATAAAAAGCTTATTTGGTTTAAATGCTCTGCTAGTTTAGTTTCAATAACCATTAGCATACTCAAACTAGGTGAATGTAGGTACATTCACAATCTAAAGGGATGGGAAATGCCAGAATGTATAAGCGTGAGGAGAATGCTTTATGAAAAGAAAACAAATGTTAGTAATAGTATCAGTTCTCTTTGTAATAGTCTTAGTACTTTTATTAAACGGGTGTAGCGCTAAAGTTACAGATGAAGACCAAACTGAAAGTAACGCAAATAAAGGAGTAGAGACGTCGGCTGCGTTTAAGGCAGGAAATTGTGATGACTGTCATGCTATGGTGCCGGCTGTAGAGACATGGAAACTAACTTCTCACAGCAATCTACCTTGTACTGCGTGTCATGGAGAGGAAGTTTCCAACGTTAGCGATATTACCCCTTCTTTACCGATAGAAATCGCTGACGAAGTAAAAAGTGAAAATTGTAAACAGTGTCACTCTACTGAGCGAAAAATTAAAACGTCAGGGGACTTAATTATTCATCATGAAAAGCATGATAAAGCTGGAATTAATTGCGTACAGTGCCATAGCGGTGTCGCCCACGCACACCTCGCCGAATGGGAGATTGCTAATCAAAAGATAACTGATGATTATCCCCAATGGGATGCAAAGATGGCTGAAGAAGTTGTAGCTAATTATAATCAACTCAACATGTGGAGCTGTATAGGTTGTCATAAGGAGAAGGAGATTACCACGGAATGTTCTGCATGCCACAGTGGTATCGACGGCTTGCCTTCTCACGAAGTGAATGAATGGGAAGTAATTCATGGTGATAAAGGCAGAGAAAATATTGACGAATGTATAAGTTGCCACTCAATTCCCGGAGAAGAGAAATTTATAAAACCTAGTACTGGTGATGAAATAGCAGATTTTGCCCGCGCCAACCAATTCTGTTATGAGTGCCATTTAAAGAAACCTGGTAGCCATAATGAAAGTATGTTAACTAATCATACTAGTCAAAATCGTTGAGAAAGGATTAGCGAATTGTTACACTTGTCACAATAAGAATCAATCTAATGAAGATGAAAACGTATCGATTACTTTCTGTAATAAGTGTCACTCGTTCTAAACATCAAGATTGCAGCAAAATCAAATAAAGGCCTTTCCAAACCTAAATATATTGAGAAACTATCAGGGAGAAAGGTAGCAGAGCATGAAAAAAGCTTAACATATGGGACTGGGAGAACATAATTGTTCTGCCAGTCCTTTATCATACAGTAAAAATATTTGTGTTAAAAAAAATTACTAGTAATCAGATGGGTTATAAAGATCCATTGATGAGAGTCCCCTTTATCGGAAGAAAGCATTCCATGGTTTAACGTAGGTTATAATCACTGTTCCTGCAGATCTACCCATTCTTCTAGACACAGTTCCAGTTTAGTACGAAATGCTTCTAACTTAGTGCTTATATCTTGATAAACACTAAAATCTGTCGAGGAACTGGCATTAGTTAGTTCAGATTCTTGAAACACAATTTCTTGCTCGGTCTCTTTAATAAGTTTTTCTAGTTGTTCAATTCTCTGCCTACGTTTACGCTCATGCCGCTGCATTTCTTTTGTTTTAAGGTAATGAAGCTTTGCTTGCCCGCAAGTGACATCCGAACTATTCTTTTCTTTGACACTTTCAGTTTGCTTGTTTCGCTTTTCAAGGTAATGTTCATAGTTTCCTTCATATTCTAAGACGCCTTCCGGATTCAGTTCAAATATTCTGTTGGCAAGTTTGTTAATAAAATACCGGTCATGAGAAACAAAAAGAATTGTTCCAGGAAAGTCTTGAAGAGCATCTTCTAAGGCTTCTTTGCTAAAGAAATCTAGATGGTTAGTCGGCTCATCCAAAATTAAAAAATTAGCGTTCTGACACATTAACTTTGCTAAGGATAACCGAGATTTTTCTCCCCCACTGAGATTAGATACTTCTTTATAAACCTCGTCTCCAGTAAACAAGAAGCGACCCAACATTCCACGAACTATTTTTTCATCGGTTGTGGGGTTATCGTCCCATAATTCAGCTAGGACAGATTTATTTGTCGATAAATCTTCTTGCTGCTGACGATGTAGGCCGAAGCTAACATTGTGACCTTCCCAGCATTCACCCGCTAATGGTAAAAGTTGGCCTGTAATGGTTTTTAATAAGGTAGTTTTGCCAATCCCGTTGGCCCCCAATAAAGCAATACGGTCTTCTTTATAGATAGTAAAGTTAATAGGCTTAATAGTTAGTTTTGAACTATAACCGATGGATAGATTATTCACCCGCAATACATCTGTCCCACTTGATTGATTTAACTTAAATCCTATTTTAGGTTGTTTATCCAAAGAAACAGGTTTCTCAACCGGATCTAATTTTAAGAGTTGCTTTTCTTTAGCCTTGGCGCGACCACTCGTGGAGGCGCGGGCCTTATTGCGGTCTACAAAATTACGTAATTTTTTTATTTCATTTTGCTGGTTAATGAATTCTTTTTGTTTTAATTTTATTTGTTCAGCCTTCAACTGGAGAAACTGCGAATAGTTACCGCTATATTTAGTTAGAGTGCTGCTCTCCAGTTCATAAATAATATTAACTGTTTTATCAAGAAAATATCTATCATGAGAGACAATTAAAATTGTTCCTGAGTAATTTAATAGATATTTTTCCAACCACGTCACTGTGTCCATATCAAGATAGTTTGTCGGTTCATCAAGGATAAGTAAATTTGGCTGAACAGTTAACAGCTTGCCCAATGCTAATCTTGTCTGCTGTCCGCCGCTCAAAGTGGAAATTGGTCTCGTAAAGTCTTCATCAGAAAAACTAAGACCGTATAGCACACTTTTTATGGATGAGCGAAAGGTGTATCCATCACTATTGCGGAATTGTTCTTGAACAATGGAATATTTCTCACTAACTTGATTGTATTTTGTTTCGTCAGTACTTAAATTGAAA
This sequence comes from Bacillota bacterium, assembly GCA_016278515.1. Taxonomy (GTDB): domain Bacteria; phylum Bacillota; class JADQBR01; order JADQBR01; family JADQBR01; genus JADQBR01. The sequence continues at coordinate 45,801 of JADQBR010000067.1, read as the reverse complement.
TATTCCAACTCTTTTTCTAAAGTACGTAACTGCTTTTCTAATGTGACTAAATGTTCAAATGCAACCATCATCTCGTCCCAAACATTCTTTTGGGAATTAACAAAACTATTCTGTTCCAAGTATCCGATGCTTACGTCCTTGGAGCTAATAATTTTTCCGTTATCAGGCTCAACTTGTCCGTTTATTATTTTTAAGAGAGTTGATTTCCCGGCTCCATTTGCACCGATGAGCCCTATTCGTTCATTTGTTTTTACAGCCAGATTTACATTATCTAATACCTTCTCTGTACCAAAAGACTTAGAAACATGAGAAGCTTGCAATAGTATCATAACATCACCCAAATCCTGTTTATTCCCAGACCTCAAAGCCTTCACTTATCCAGCGCACACGTTGGGTAGGCTGAGTATACTTTAAAATATATAATGCATGCAAAAGATCTGATGCAGATTGAAGTAAATTGGTAGAAACAAAAGTTAAAAACAGTGGAAACAAAAAACCTGGCAGAAACACTAACCCTATGATACCTAAAAGGGTAAGGTCGGTACAAGGCGCTACCTTAATGAAGATTGCCTCCCACCTGCTAAAAAATACTGGGAGAATAATCTTATCCTCATGTTTACTTGTACCATATTTACTAATAGTAATCAACCTTGTCACTAATAAATGATAATATGGATGTAAGATTTGAGCAAAGAATACACCTGAAATTGCTAATATGGCAATAATTACTATGCTACGTGGAATACCGACTTTAACATCTATTAATAGAAAGCTTGGCAAAAGTATGCCTGTTATCGCCAAAATCAATTGCATTGCAGCAGATTTCAACCTACCAAGCTTGTGCAAATTCACTTTCTTCACAGGTTTCATTTTTTCTCCTCTCCCGGGAAGATTACATAACGTACTCCTATTACAACATGATATATTTCTTAACTACGTCAGTCAACTGGTTGATGTGTGCTTAGTTAAAATAATCTTTTTACTTATTTTTATCCGATAGCTAACCGTCACTTATACCCTAGCTTCTGTTAAGGAAAGGGACACCTGATACAAGTTTCGCTTTATATGTATAGAAAAAGCGATCTAATGATAAGACCGCTTTGTCATTAATTATTCGGTTTTTGGTATTTCGTAAAGGCTGCCTGAGCTTCAGAAATAGTAATGCGACATTCAGGATATTTAAAAAACTCTGCATGAACCACTGCAAATGCTTCACGGAATTCAGGACTGGTCTTAAGTGCCTCAGTCGACACGTTTAAGAGATCGATAGCGATGCTGGTAAAATGATTTCGTTTTTCTTGGTCAGCTTCTTTTATTTCCTGCACTACTTTCTCAAATATATTCATAGTTTGGTCAAGCAGCATTTCATAATAACCTCCTTTACCTTATAGTTTTTACCTATCAAAATATTTAATTCATGGCCTTTCTACAATTTCAAAATTACTTTATAATTAAAATGTATCACATATATTTCCCCAGATCTTCTGGGATGAGCGGTCAGAATTCTTCCTAAAGATTTAATCCTGTTAGGCAAATATTGGCCATTAGCAGATAATTTTAGAGAAATACTTGCTAGTTTGGATAATATAAGAGAAAGTACTAAATGAAGATAGTGGAGAAAAGAACCTGCTATCTCAAATTTTAATCAAATTTAGCAGTGGAGGCATGACATGAGTCTGAACTATCAAACACTGTCGTTAAATAATTATAACCTGTTCTACTATAAAAATGTACCAAATGATGCTAAAGCTATTATATTAATTATTCATGGTTTCAGAGGTCATTCGGGGCAGTATGAAGAGCTGGTTAAGTACTTAAATATGAATAACTACGGGGTATATGGTTTTGATCAACGGGGCCATGGTCGCTCTGCAGAATTACCCGGCTATGTTGATAATTTTGAAGATTTTATTGTAGATATAAAACATATGATTGCGTTGATGAAAGCAAATGAGACAAGCTTACCAATATTTACGGTAGGTCATAGTATGGGGGGGCTCACTTCTTTTATTTATGGCGCGCTATATCCTGAAACTATTAATGGGCAGGTTTTTTCTGCGGCTGCGCTAACGCTGCCTTTCGGAGTAAGGTTTATACCTAAAATATTTTTTCGCTTATTGAAGAAGTTCCCTAAATTTAAGATATATCCGGTTATTAAAAGAAAATCCTCAAGAAACAAAGAGTTTAGCAAACATTTGAAAAATGATCCATATGCAATTAAGTATGCAACTACAGGCCTTTTATATGAGTTTTTATTTAAAGGAATAGGAATGATGAAAAACTATAAAGACAAATATAAAGTACCATGTTTATTGATTCATGGTAACAAAGATAAAATCATTCCCTTTCAATCTTCAACTAACATTTATGGTGCTCTATCTATTGATAATAAGACATTAATTATCTATGATGGACTTTACCATGAACTACTGCAAGAACCTGAAAGAAGAAAGATATTTCGGGACCTTACAAAATGGTTGGATGATAATGGTCCCAACCAGTAAAGGGTAAATACCCTTTACCTAGCTGACATAATTATACAGAAAATTATCTAATGATATATATTTACAATTGAAATCATTTATCATATAATAAAGTTGCCAGTGAGTTATAGTCATGTTTTAATTATAAAACATACCAACCAAAGAGAGCCGGTTTTCCGGTTCTCTTTCTGTTTTATTAAGGTAAATAATAAGGTAGTCATCTAAATTATAGGATGTTAGACTATAATGTATAAGAGAGGTAGTAAGGGAAGGTGATTTAGCTTTGAACATTTTAGGTGGCGTTGCATTTTTTAATCAAATTTCCTTTTTTTCAAAGAATTATCGGGTAACAGCACGGAAAAAGGGAGACAATATTATAGTTACCCATTCTATATCAAAAAAATCTTCAGATAGCAACTTAAATAAGTTGTATGAAATACCCTTTATGCGGGGAGCTGCGAGAGTTTTGTCCATGATATTGAGAACTAAGGCAACAGTTTTTTTGTTGCTGTTTATTGTTGGGTTGGAGTTCCTTCTTGACTTCTTTTTTGTAGTTCCTTATTTGGACTATAGTTATATCCATGTCAAACCGATAGGGATGATTTATCTGCCAGATGTTGCAATGCTGGTAATTCTAATATTATTCCTCAAGGTATTTATAGGTAAATATCATGGGGCAGAACATATGGTTTTCAACACTTATAGTGAAAATAAAACACTGACGCTAGATAATGTGAAAAAATCTAGCAGGGTATCACAAAGATGCGGCAGCAACTTAGTAATTTTTATATTATTATTCAGCTTTTTGTTTGCTATGGTATTGCCATTTGAGATTTCTATGCTTGTCAGTCTTTCTCTAGGTTATGAAATATTTAAAAGTAAGCGAAAAACTGCAAAAATGTTTTCACAATTATTTTATAAAGTAGGAGGTTTATTTCAATATTTGTTCTTTACTTCTAGGCCTAGTACAGACCAATTAGAGGTTGCTCTGGCTGCCTTTAACAAATTAGTAGAATTAGAAAACAAGCGCGTAGAATAGGATTGTTTTAAAGGGGAATAATAATTTGGACACTCGCTTAGATATAGGAGGTGATTTTAGTGGACAAAAGAAAAAAGGATACAGAAGACCGCATTAAACGAAAAGGGACCAAGATACAGTGGCTAATGGATCAGATTTTATATAATAGCGATTCTAGACGTAAAAACAAGTAGCAACAAAATTAATATCACTACCATATGTATTCAAAATAAAGGTAGTGACTTTTTTCGTAAAAAACTAAATGCTTTATTAATAAGTCACAGGGATTGACTTGATGTGGAAGGTGTGAAATGCAAATTCCAAGGAATAAATCAATTAAGCTATATGGTTTTAATAACCTTACTAAAACCTTAAGTTTTAATCTGTATGACATTTGTTATACAATAAGCCCTGAGCATCGCAAAGATTACTTTGAGTACATAGACACCGAATATAATGCAGACCGCTTGGTAAAAATTCTTAAAGATGTAGCCAAAATAATAGGTGCTAACATCTTAAACGTAGCTAACCAAGATTACCATCCGCAGGGAGCAAGCGTTACTATGTTAGTGGCAGAAAACCAAGTGATTGAAGATGAGAAAAGCGTTAAAATTATTGATAATGAATCACCTGGACCACCTTCGGAAGACATTGTTGGACATTTAGATAAAAGCCATATTGCTGTACATACATATCCGGAAAGTCATCCTGATAAAGGAATCAGTACTTTTCGTGTTGACATTGATGTATCAACCTGTGGGGAAATCTCCCCACTGAAAGCGTTAAATTACTTAATAACTAGTTTTGAACCGGATATTGGCGTAATAGATTACAAGGTAAGAGGCTTTACGCGAAACGTAAATGGAAAAAAGTTTTTTATCGATCATAAAATTAATTCAATCCAAAATTACATGACCCGTGAAACACAAGAGCTATATCAAATGATTGATGTAAATGTTTATCAAGAAAATATTTTTCATACTAAGATGCTGCTAAAGGAATTTGATTTAGACCATTATTTGTTTGGAGTAAAGGAAAAAGAACTAAAACCGGCAGATAGGACTAAGATAAAAAAACGCATCGAGAAGGAAATGTTAGAGATTTTTTATGATAGAAATATAACACGCAAATAAAGGAAAGGGGATCTAGCAATGCTTCCGATACCAAAAAAATATTATTTAACTAGCGGTAGCGCTGAAGGGGAATCCGATTTAACGGCTTTTGATGGAGCACTCTTAAATGCAGGTATTGGAAATGTTAATTTACTAAAAGTAAGTAGTATATTACCCCCTCAAGCAAATTACGTACAAAAACTGGCACTTCCTCCTGGGGCCCTTGTACCTACTGCATTTGGTACTATTGTTAGTCAGGAGCCCGGAGAGGTGATTGCTGCGGCTATTGCAGTTGGCTTATCGAAGGATACGTTCGGAATTATTATGGAATTAGTAGGAAAATTTGCCCAGCAAGAAGCGGAAGAAAAAATTAAAAACATGGTCAAGGAGTCTTTTGAATTAAGAAAAATGGAACTATCAGAAATAAGAGTTTCTTCTGTAGAACATGTAGTGAAAAAAATCGGTTGTGCAATAGCTGCTGCGCCAATGTGGTATTAGCCCCACGTTTTCAACTAGATACTTTAGGTTCGTAATTCTCTTTTTTATCAAAGGCAAAAGGGGGTTGTTTTTTTATGTCGCGGAATTTTAAAAAAGGTAATAACATATTTTGTGCGGAAGATGGAGGGATAAATAGTTAAGACAAAGACCCTTTTTAACAATTTTGAAAGAAGAAGGAGAGACTAGAGTGAGCAGCTACTATGTCTACGTTTTAAAATGTATTGATAATACTTATTATGTAGGAATAACCAATGATCTTAACGCAAGAATAAAGAAACATAATGAAGGAAAAGGCGCTAAGTATACTAAAGGCAGAGGCCCGGTAGAGTTGCATTATTTTGAGCAATGTGCCAATAGAAGTGAGGCTTCCAAAAGGGAATATCGACTTAAGAGACTTACACATCAAGAGAAAAAGTTATTAGTCAGAACTTAGGTAGTAAAGCATAAAACCGTTAGACTAAGGGAGTGTACCTTTAGAACTTTCCAATAGGTCAGATTCTTTAGAACGCTGTTTTTCTCCTGTCCTAAATAAAACAGGAGTAAGGGCCCCTAATAAAGCTAATATAGCAGCGAGAACAAACGCTCCTACGTAAGAATTGCTAAATTCTTTAATTAAGCCTGCACTAACCGGACCTAAAACCTGGCCAACTCCAAAAAATATTGTCACTATACCCATTGCTGCTGCTGTATGTTTAGGGCCGACTATGTCAGCACAGTAAGATGCTACTACCGCCGGGACACTCCACGCAACTAAACCAAAAACGATAGCTGAAATCCACAAAAGTAGTGTGTCGTTAATACCTGCTACTGCCGCCAAAGAATAACTAACTGCATGCAGAGTAAATATGGATGTTAAAACTAATCTCCGTCCGATTAAATCTGATAGACTACCCCATACTATTGCACTGGCGATGGATAAAATGCCGGCAGTGCTCCAGATATTACCTGCCAGCGCCTCAGTTATGCCTTTCTCAGTTACCAGATAATTCAAGAAAAAGGTACCATAAATTACATATGACATGCCAAAGCAGAAATAGGCTAATAATAACATACGCATTTCGCCTAAACTAATAATATCTTTGATAATGAACTTTTTATTACTTTCTTTCGTTGGCATGAAAACTTCTCCATTACTTCCTATAGGAGTTAAACCTTTATCCTCAGGTGAATTGCGGAGCATAATTAGCGTCAATACTCCTAGAATACCAATTGCAACTCCGAGAATGAACCAGTTATAGCGCCACCCGTTAATCGGATACAATCTATTAATTTCTGGCACAAACCAACCAGTCACTGCTATAGCAATTCCTGAACCACCAACCAAAATACCGTTGGCCAACCCCCTTCGGCATTGGGAAAACCAACTGGAAAGCAAGCCTACCATGGAAATATAACCGCCGGCACCGGCAATCCCAGTAAGAAAACGTAAAAAAGCTAATAAAGTGAAGCTATTAACAAATGATAGTAATACCATACCTAAGGCCATCCAAATCAAAGATAAAGTTATTATTAATCTAGGACCAAAACGAAAGGCCATCAGTCCGGCAACCATGGCTGCTATTAGGTAGCCAAGCACATTAGCAGATCCAATGACGCCAACTTGGGCATCGCTTAAATGTAGCCCTTTCTGCATGGCTGGCAGGATTGCAGCATATCCGTATCTATCCAGTCCCAACGAAGCGGCAATTATAAGTACTCCCATAGCAAGTATTATCCATCCATAATGGACAAAGCGGTGTTTCATTTATGATAACCTCCGTAAATTAGAAAACATAATAAGGTAATTACTATTATTGTTATATATCTTATCAGATTTTTTGAAACATGGTAAGATTTATAGACAATAAAGTTCATAATGCAATTATCAATAGATGGCCAACCTCTTTTCTCATATTGCAGAAATGCAGTGGACCATGAATAATTGCATTATAAAATTGAGAACTTTTTAGTTTTTAAAGAGTATAAATTCATTTAATACTAGGCTTAGGGTTCTTCACACCCAATAACAATGGTGGCACTAAAATTGCAGTAAAAGTAGTACAAGGCACAAGTCTAAGGAGGATTTTCATGGAAATTAAGTCAATTATGGTTATAGGGGCAGGACAGATGGGAAGTGGTATAGCGCAAGTTGCTGCACATAGTGGATATTCCGTAATTTTAAATGATCTCGAGCAGCGGTTTGTAGACAAGGGGATAAGTAATATAGATAGGAACTTATCCCGGTTACTAAAAAAGGAGCGTATCACTGAAGAAGAGAAGGGTGAAATAATTGGCCGTATTCAAGGATCAACCAGTTTGGATGATGCTGCTAAGGCTGATTTGGTAATTGAAGCTGCAGTCGAAAACTTAGAAATAAAAACTACTATCTTCCAACAACTCGATGACATATGTCCACCTGAGACAATTTTAGCTACTAACACATCTTCTTTACCAATAACTCAAATTGCCGGTGTTACCAAAAGGCCGGAGAAAGTAATCGGTATGCATTTTATGAATCCGGTGCCAGTCATGAAATTAGTAGAGGTGATCCGGGGTTTAATCACATCTGATGAGGTCTTTCATATTATCAAAGAAACTACCGAGCAGATGGGCAAAACTGCTGTAGAGGTTAATGATTATCCCGGATTTGCCCTAAATCGCATTTTAATACCAATGATTAATGAAGCCATATATACGGTTTTTGAAGGGGTGGCAACTCCAGAGGCAGTTGATCAAGTTATGACCCTAGGAGCTAATCAGCCAATGGGCCCACTGGCCTTAGCAGATTTAATTGGGCTTGATACTTGTTTGGCTGTTATGGAAGTACTACATCAAGGGTTTGGTGATTCAAAGTATCGCCCATGCCCATTGCTTCGTCAGTATGTACAGGGTGGATGCTTAGGTCGAAAGACCGGGGAAGGTTTCTACAAGTATGACTAAAGAAAAGAAATATATATATATCTATTGTACATTGATTTACAATAGATATATATAGTTAAAGAGAGGGGCTCAATTGTAAAACGCTCCAAATATGGCGGCAAAGAACGCAGCTCCACACCGGTTGCTGCGTTTTATTTGTTCGCCACAGTATAATTAACACCAGCAAAATGTATGATGCTTAGTAAAATTTTATTGTTATAGGATTTATTCAGAAATTTTTGTGTTGCTTTGAAAGTACTTTAAGACAATAAAAAGGAATTCACAAATAAACTTCCACAACACCACTGCGACTAAAAATAATATAATGGCACTAATAATTGCAAGTGGAAGGTTCGGAGCAGGGCTAGAAGTAAAATATTTCACACCGTTTTGAAAATAACTAATGGTTTTGTCATAAGTTGAAGTATTGTATATTAGATACCCAACGGCAAGAGACTTGATAAAAGCTATTACAATACCTACCTTGAAAAACCAATCAACCAACTCTTCAACCTTACTTTGACCCAATTTTAAAAAGGGCCTAATTAACTCTTTAGTTTGACTCATTTTAAACACCTCCATTAATTAGACAGTCAAAACATTAAAAAGGTTGCAAGAATATTTATGCAAGAATATAGGGTACGAATTATTCGTACCCCGAGTGATAAAGGTAATAGCCTAATCTATTTAAGACTCTTTTTTGACTAAACGACGCTGGAAATATATAAAAATTGGTAGAGGAATAATAATCCAGCCGAAACTCTTAATGAGACTATTTTTTGCCCTATTCACTTGTCGTTCCTTTTCAGACGATACCATAGCCTCATACTGTTCTTGTAATTCTTTTTCGGACAGTTGAGGCTCTTCAACTTCATTTTCGAGACGCGGTTTTTCCCCACCCCAACGTTGATATTCTTCAAAAGATTGATGGTACGGTGCAGGGGCTATGATATCTGCTGCTGCCATGAAAATACCTACACTGCCACCGATAGTCATCATTAAGGTTGCAAATAATACTAAGTAAACATACACGTTTTTTATCATTTCTTCGCCTCCTTCTTCTGATTCTGTTTTAAATCCAGCAATTAGAAAAACAATTAGTACAACACCCAAAACTGGTATAATAAGAACCATTGAAACCATATCTCACCTCAGCTTACATATATTTTCTACTTATTAAACTTACTCAGTTACATAATACACTATTTTCAGAATGAAATGTCAATGGTAATTTATGACTAATGTTAGTGAGGATGATCGCGTAAGCCCGAGTGTAACGGAGTAATGTTCCTTGGTTGAAAGTTGAATTAATATTTTCTTATAATAATATCAGTTCAAACATCAGGATGTTCCAGATATGCCGAATATGCATTTATAGTCTTTAGCAATTGAAAGATTATGATATAATAGCCGAAGGTCAGTAAAAAAAATAAAGATTTGGATGGAGTAGCAAATGGGGGCATAGAAATTGGAGACAAAAAAATTATGGTTTCACTACATTCGTTTAGCATTTGTAACTTTAACGTGGGGTGGGGCTTTTGTAGCGGGGCGTTTTACCGTTGGCGAGGTAGGTCCATTTACAGTGGCGTTCTGGCGCTTTGCAATAGCGAGTGCTGTATTGTGGGGATTTTTGCGATTTACCGGACAATCGGTGAAAATTAAACATACTGAATGGTGGTTGTTAATTCCGCTAGGTCTTACGGGAATTTTCATTTATAATGCTTTATTCTTTACGGGTCTTAAATATACTACGGCAATCAACGGCTCCCTTATTATCGCTACTAACCCAGTGGTAACTACAATTATAGCTGCATTAATTTTACGGGAAACCGTAAGTTGGAGGCAGATATTGGGCATTTTAGTTTCTTTTTCAGGGGTGGCAATGGTTGTCACTGGTGGATCTTTGGACGTTTTTAGCACTCTGGACTTTAATAAAGGAGATTTGATAATTAGTGGTGCACCAATAGCCTGGGCATTTTATTCTGTACTAGGGAAAAAGGCTATGGCTGTCTTTTCTCCACTTGTCGCCACTACATACGCTTGTTTAATAGGAACTTTAATACTATTACCGTTTGCCATTTGGGAGGGAACCAATTGGACAGCTATTTCTGTTGCTAGTTGGAGCGCCATTGTCTATATGGCTGTATTTGCCTCTGTTATCTCATTTAATTGGTGGTATAGCGGTATTAATGCATTGGGTGCGGGGCGTGCATCTATTTTTATTAATCTTGTGCCGTTATGGACCATGTTGCTGGCAGCCATTATACTTAAAGAGAATATTATATTACCCCAACTTATAGGGGCTCTACTTATTATGTCTGGAGTATACCTAACTTCCAAAAGACCAGTAAAATTAAGTAGTGTCACAACTAAGGCAGTAGATAGCGGTAATGTCTAATGTAACGAAAAGGGAAAGATTCTAATAATGTGGACGCTATTCTTTAAACAATTTCCGAGAAGAGAAAAAAATTTTCAGAATGTGAAGAGTTGTTCGCTCCAACAAAACTAGTAACATGCACTGATTTTTTCATTAGGTTATGAATTGATAGACATGACCAATATTGCCGAAGCATAATTAGACTTAACGTCCCCAAATTAGTAATATTATGTAACTTACTTAACCACAAAATTGTTATTCAAGTTGCTTGCAAAGCTTAATAATATATGCTATTATATTAATAGGCACCATCCTTATAGTGACTTAGGTTTTAATGACTTTTGCGAGAACATGTTTTATCAGTTGTTGGCAAGTAGTTTAACCAGTCTTACGGATAGTGTTTTTTGTGTATTTAAGTAGTTAGGTTAAGTTGTTCAGTTTTAACTTAGTATGTTCAAGCTAGGAAAAAGTAATTGGTAGTTAGGAAGTGTGTTAAAGTATTTTTATGATTTCAATAGTAGAAGGAATTCCAGCAAAGTCTAGAATTAAATTGGTAGTATTTATGAAAAAGCTATAAGGATGGTTGCTTAAAGGGGTTTGCTATATAGCAAACCCCTTTTTAGTTTGCGAAGCATGTTGCCGAGCCCGGTGGTTTGAAGTTTGAAAAAATACCTTTACCTAGTAACGCGAAGATAGCTGTAGCATTATTTTTAAATTCTGTAAGGAGATTATTGAGGTAAGAGAAGGTTCATTGAGCTACAAGAAGGTGTAAGAGGTGGCGCGAGCAAACATTACAACCGCTAAACATATATTAATAGCAACAAAAATTTAATCTAGGGGATGGGTATCTTTATAATGTCTAATACGAAAAATGGGTAGCAATCTTTTGATGCACGTCCACCGGGTATTTTTTAGAAATTCTCATTTTTCTTAAAAAATTCTGACTAATAAGAAGGAATTTATTTAGCATGTCTAGAATAACATTATACCAAAGGGATATTAATTGAAAATTGCAATTAGAGGGGCTTTTATTTTTAACCTAGCTGGTCATTACCAGTCATAACCACATAAAAGGAGGTGTTCATTAAGGAAGCTGTCGCACGAACTGAAGAGTATCAAAGGAGGGCTTATAACAACAATGAAAAATAAGATTTTATTGAGCTTGGTTATGCTTCTGACAATTTTATTTGTGTTTGCCGGTTGTTCCTCGGGTAATAACGACCAAGAAGGAACTAATCAGACAAGCCAGGAACAAGAAGAAAAAGAACAGGCTGAAAAGCCGGTGGCTAAGAAAGAAGTTCTGACCGTTGCTATTCCTACTGAGGTACTTACTTTAGACCCGGCTATGCACCGTGACCGGGTGACAGAAACTGTTATCAGAAACATGTTTGACGGATTGGTAACACGTACTACCGATATGGAGATTGTGCCCGAGATAGCAGAATCATGGGAACAGACTTCTCCCACCGAGTGGGTTTTTAAGATTAGACAAGGTATTACCTTCCACAATGGTGAGGCCCTGACTGCCGATGACGTGGCCTTCACCTTTAACCGCTTAGTCACTGAAGGAGCCGTAGATGGCGAGTCATCACCCCGTAATGGATTGCTTGGCCCTGTAGAAAAGGTAGAAGCAACGGATGAGTATACGGCCAAATTTACCCTGACAGAGCCGTCTCCTGTATTCTTGGCTATGCTTCCCTTCCAGGAAGTAGTTCCTAAGGATTATATCGAGGAAAATGGTTCAGAGTATTTTGCTAAAAACCCTGTTGGAGCTGGACCTTTCAAGTTTATTAAAAAAGACAGTAAGCTTAATGAACAAGTTATCATGGAACGATACGAAAATTACTGGGGTGGTTCTCCTGACATATCACCCGTAGGCAATGCGCAGGTGGATGTAGTAATATTTAAAATTATGCCCGAAACAGCATCACGGATAGCTGCTCTTCAGGCAGGCCAAGTACAGATTGTTCAAGAAATCCCACCTGATATGATTGAACAGTTAGAAGCAGATTCAAATATAGAGGTGAAAGGTGCAGACAGCACCAGAGAGAGATTTATCGAGCTGAATGTAAATAAACCGCCATTCGATAATGTGAAAGTGCGTCAGGCCATGAATTACGCTGTTAACTACGAAGAAATAGTAAAGTATATCTTAAACGGTAACGGAGAAGCTTTAAAAGGTCCATATATGCCTAAGGGTTTCGCATATAATGACCAAATTCCAGGCTATGACTATAACCCTGAAAAGGCGAAAGAACTGCTCACAGAAGCCGGCTATCCGGACGGTTTTGATGTGGTCATTGATGCCAAGGCAGACGAAAAAGATGTAGCAGAAGCAGTAGCAAACCAGCTGCGAGATGTCGATGTCAACGCCAGTGTTCGTGTCTGGGACTACGCCGTACTGAAAGAAAAAATTGCCGAAGGCAGCCGGCTGATGATCGCCGCTAACTGGGGCAACGGCAGTTTAGACCCTACGGGGATCTTAGAACCAAAATTTAAGTCAGGCGGCCGCGGAAACTTTTCATTCTACGGTAATGCACGGGTAGATGAACTGATTGCTAAGGCCATGGTAGAAACTGATTCACAAAAGCGTGCAGACTATTGGAAGGAAATCCAGCAAATAATCTATGATGAAGCACCGGCCGTATTTGGCTATATTACCCAAGAACTCTATGCTCAGCGTGCTAATGTCACAAATTGGGAACCTAGCCCCGACGGTAGAATCAATCTACATGACGTCGGATTAGAATAAGAGAGCAACGTACTTCCTGATATGATTGAGAAGGCCTTCGTATTTTGAAGGCCTTCCCAAATCAAATTCCAGTAGAATACAATAAATAATGCAGAAAATACTGTTCTTTTAGAGGAATTAATTGTCTATGAAAAGAATATGTGGTAATGACCAGTCAAGCAGGAGGTGCTATCTGAAAGCACTATCAGGGCTTTCAGGAACTAAATATGAAATTAAGTGTCAATAACCCCCAACCGTTATACCAACAGTTAAAATCAATGTTAAAAAAGGAAATTACCGAGGGTAAGCTAACACCCCACGATCGTTTGCCATCCGAAAGAGAGTTGTGTACAAAGTATGACCTCAGCCGGACCACGGTTAGGCAAACTATTGCTGAAGCCGTCAATGAAGGATTATTATATCGTATTCACGGCAAAGGAACCTTTGTCGCCCAACCTAAAATTGATCAGAGCCTGGTGAAGATTACCGGTTTTAAAGAAACCATGCAGCTGAGAGGACTGAAACCGTCCATGAAGATACTAGAAATGTCCGTTATCAGTGCCGATGTGGCATTAGCGGGTATTTTGCAGATCGACATAGGTGATGAAGTACTGCACCTAAAGCTGCTGGGATTAGCTGATGATGAGCCGATGATATTGTCGGATGTTTATCTGCTGTCCTTATTAGGTAAGGACCAGGTGGAAGAATTACTGAATAATGCCAGCCGAGGCGACCTATTTTCCATGTTTATCAAATATCACCAGAATACCGGCAATACGCCGGAAACTTCTCAACAAACCTTTGAGGCTACAGTTGCCGACCAAGAAGTAACCGAGCTCTTAAGAATCGATCAAGGATCGCCGCTGTTTCTCTTGACTGCTGTTGTTTATTCTCAGGAAGGGAAACCGATAGAATATCGCAGCTCATATTACCGAGGCGACCGGTACAGGTTTAGTATCAACAGACAGTACGACATTTAATAGGTTTGGGCAATAACTAAGTTCCCTTAACTTACTTCACCAACTTTCGAACACACACACTAGAGCCCAATTGGGGAAAGCAGGTGATTTTTTTGAAAAGTATTAAAATTCTTGAAAGGTTGTTGGCGGCAATACCCATTATGATTGGTGTAGCCATATTGGTATTCTTATTTGTGCGCCTGACACCCGGTGACCCCGTAGACTTAATGATGGGCAGTGCCGGAAGCGTTTCACAGCAAGAAATACAGGCCCTACAAGAAGAATTTGATTTAGATAAGCCTCTACACGTTCAGTTGTATATTTTCCTAAAAGATGTGGTCCGGGGAGACTTAGGTGACTCATTTACCCAGCGAGAACCGGTCACCGATATTATTGGCCGAGCTCTGCCGGCTACCATAGAATTGGCCTTTGGTGCAGCTTTCTTCGCAGTCCTCTTTGCGATTCCCATTGGCGTCTATTCTGCAGTCAAGCAGAATTCCATCACAGACAGACTAAGCATGGCTTTCTCTTTCTTGGGAATCTCGATGCCTGCCTTTTGGTTTGGAATTATTTTGATTATTGTCTTTGGCGTGAAATTAGGGTGGTTACCCATTTCCGGACGGTTAGACTACGGGTTTAACTTTCCCAGCGTGACCGGACTCTATCTAATCGATACAGTATTGGCACGTGATTGGCCAGCTTTAAAAAATGCAGTACTGCATCTGATACTGCCTTCTATAGCCCTCGGCATGCAGCTTTTGGCAGTATTGGCTAGAGTAACTAGGTCAAGTATGCTGGAAGTACTGCGCCAGGACTATGTTACCTTAGCCAGGGCGAAAGGACTGAGGGAATTTATTGTTATCGTCAAGCATGCCCTGAGGAATGCCTTGATACCGACTATTACTGTACTAGGTATCCAAATTGGGGTGCTGCTGGGAGGAAATATGATTATTGAGACCGTCTTTGCTTGGCCCGGATTGGGCAGACTGGCAGTGGACTCCATCTTTAGTCGTGATTTCCCCTTGATTCAAGGCGTTGTTATGATTTATGCATTTACCTATGTCATTGCTAATCTAGTAGTAGATGTTTTATATACCTACATTAATCCTAAAATTACCTTATAAGGGGGTGCATCAATGCCAGTAACGAAGACACCTGATGGACTATCCGAGGAAATAACTCCAGGACATCCGCTAATACATCTTTTGCAGATAAAAACAAGGATATTTCTTGCAGATTTCCGGGGATTCATACGTAAATTAAAACACCATCCTTCTGCCTTAATCGGGGCACTGCTGATTATTCTTTTCCTAGTTGTGGCTTTTTTTGCACCTGCCGTTGCTCCCCACGACCCATTTGTTGGCGAGTTGAGTGAACGTCTCATTGCTCCTAGTTGGTTAGAGGGGGGAGTTTCCCAATATATTTTAGGTACCGACCAACAGGGGAGAGACCTATTATCGAGAATTATTTACGGCGCGCGCATCTCCTTGTGGGTAGGGTTTATCTCAGTGACTATTTCTGTCTTAATTGGCACCTTGTTAGGAGCTGCTGCAGGATACTTCAGAGGCAAACTTGATCTATTCTTATCCCGCACAGCGGACCTGCTTCTGGCTTTTCCATTTTTGATTTTTGCCGTAGCGGTGATGTCCTTTCTGGGGCCTGGCTTAATAAATTTAATCTTAGCCCTCACCTTTAAAGGCTGGGTAGAGTTTTTCCGGCTGGTTCGGGGAGAGATGCTGTCAGAAAAAACTAAGGAATACGTAGAAGCTGCCAAGGCCAACGGCCAAAGCAACTTGCGGATTATACTGTCTGAGGTGTTGCCCAATATTATTCATACCATTATTGTGTTGGGTACCTTGCGGATGGGTTTCTTTATCATTATGGAAGCTTCACTCAGCTTCTTAGGATTAGGCATTCAACCGCCGGATCCCGCCTGGGGCAGCATGGTCAACGAAGGACGTCAGTTCATGCTAAACGCCTGGTGGCTGTCAACATTTCCCGGTGCAGCAATATTAGTGCTGGTGTTGAGTATAAATCTATTTGGTGAAGGCTTACGAGATATTTTAGACCCGAGATTAAAGATAGAATAATCCGGTACTAGCAGGAAAAAAGGAAGTGAGCAGATGCTGGAGATAAAGAATCTTGCTATGGCTTTTGAAACCGAAAGAGGATTGGTCAGGGCAGTCAATAAAGTTGATTTATCAGTAGCAGAGGGAGAGGTTATGGGTATCGTCGGGGAATCCGGCTGCGGCAAAAGCGTCACCCTTTTGAATATCCTGGGACTGGTTCCCCATCCCGGCAAGGTTCTGTCGGGTGAAATTATGTTTCAGGGCGAGGATTTATTGAAAAAAAGCAAAAAAGAAATGCGGGATATTCGCGGCAAGGATATCGCCATGATATTTCAAGACCCCATGACTACACTAAACCCAGTTTTTCGAATAGGAGAACAAATTAGAGAATCCATGCGTATCCACGGACTGTTTAAGGATGTTAAAGGCGGCTTTTTTAAAAGTGCCCGCAAACATGCCGAAAAAGACAGAGCGGTAGAGCTGATGGAGGAAGTGGGTATCCCATCGCCGGAAACCCGCTATCATAACTTTCCGCATGAGTTTAGCGGCGGCATGCAGCAGCGAGCGTTAATAGCCATCGGACTGTCTTGCAAACCAAAATTGCTGCTGGCTGATGAACCCACCACAGCTTTAGACGTGACAATCCAGGCACAAATTTTGGCCTTGATGCAAAAAATTAATCAAGAGCACGGTGCCGGCATTATCTTAGTTACCCATGATTTAGGAGTGGCCGCCGAATTTTGCCATAAAATAGCCGTTATGTATGCCGGTAGAATTGTGGAACAGGGCAGGACGGAACAGGTAATGGATAATCCACACCATCCTTACACCCAAGGGCTTCTTAGGTCTATTCCAAAGATGAGCAGCAAGAAAGATAGAATTGAGCCCATACCGGGCGGCGTCCCTGACTTAGCTGAATTAAAGGAAGAGTGTGCATTTTACCCTCGCTGTGCTAAAGCCCATGATAAGTGTCTTAGTCAAGAAGTACCGATGTTTGATGCGGGCGAGGGTCATACGGTTCGGTGTTATCTATATGGTTAACAAGGAGGGAGGTGTCTCGGATGGCGGCAGTAGAGAAAGAACTAATTAAAAATGTAAAACCATTAGTGAAAATTGATGGAATAAAAAAATATTTCACAAAAAAACGTTCCTTTTTGGAAAAGAAATTGGTGCGCACTGACGATATAATTGTCAAAGCAGTTGACGATGTCAGTCTAGAGGTATATCCCGGAGAAACCTTAGGTCTGGTGGGAGAGAGCGGCTGTGGTAAATCTACTTTAGGCAGGGTTGTGTTGCGTTTACATGAACCAACCATGGGGAAGGTAACCTTTGGCGGAGATGATATTACCCGTTACTCAAAGCAGCAGATGAAGCAGTTTCGCAGCAACGCCCAGATAATATTTCAAAATCCCTATGCATCCCTTAACCCCCGAAAAACTGTCAGGAATATCCTGTCCGTGCCGCTAAAAAGCCAGGGAGGAGACTTTATTAAAAGAGAGCAAGAAATATTGCATCTGCTAGATAGAGTCGGCCTCAATAAGAGACATATCGACAGCTATCCGCACCAGTTTAGCGGTGGACAAAGACAACGAATCGGTATTGCCCGGGCATTAGCCATGCAGCCAAAGTTTATTGTAGCTGACGAACCGGTTTCGGCGTTGGATGTTTCCGTACAGGCGCAGATAATCAATTTGATGCAGGAACTGCAGGAAGAATATCAGCTGACCTATCTATTTATTGCCCATGACCTCAGTGTCATTAACTACGTCAGCGACCGAGTGGCAGTGATGTATTTAGGGAAGATTGTGGAATTAGCCACTACGGAAGAATTGTTTATGCATCCGCTGCATCCTTATACTAAGGCACTGTTATCTGCCATACCCTATGTTGATAAAAGTAAGCGGCGCGAGCGAATTTTACTGGAAGGGTCCGTACCCAGTCCCATTAATCCTCCCAGCGGCTGCCGTTTCCATACTCGGTGCTACCAAAAGAAAGGGAAGATATGCAGCGAAGAAATACCCCAACTGAAGGAAGCAGCCCCGGGGCACATGGTCAGCTGCCATTTGCTCGATTAAGTTGGAATGTTGGAAAGTATAAAGTTGGAATGGTTTAATGTCTTGACTTCCCCTGACCAACTGTCCAACTTACCAACTTACTAACTGTCCAACTTTTTAAAAAATTAACAAAATTAAACAGGAAAATTAAAGAGAGCGGTGAATAAGATAAATAACAACTGGTAATTACCAGTTTGCGACTATAGTATTTAAAAGAAAAAGGCAAGCGGGTTGTTTTTTTACCCTTACTGGTAATTACCAGTAGTGACAACGCAAATACCAAAGAAGGGGGAGGGAGTATTGCAAAAAAAAGTTCTTACTGTTTGCGGCGGTGGTAACGGCGCCCAAGCTTTAGCAGCTTTGGCGGGAAGTCTTAATGGCTGGGAAGTGCGAATTTACGCACCGTGGCAGGATGAAGCCCAGAAGATGCGAGAAGGTCTGCGCATAAACGGCGGTTTGGAAACCGTCGGAAGATACGGCGGTACCAAGAGCAGACCGGCTGTTATCACTAATAAGCCGGCGGAAGCCGCGGTGGATAGCGATTTAGTGATGTTGGTAGCTCCCGCTTTTTCACACCGGCCGATGCTTGAGGAATTGGTGCCTCATCTACCCAACGGAGTTATTATCGGTGCTATGCCGGCCCGGAGCGGGTTTGAATATATGGCCATGGATGTGTTAAAAAAACACAACAAGAAAGCCGTGGTCTGCGGTTTGCAGACTCTGCCATGGGCCTGCCGTATTCGCGGCTACGGCCAAAAAATAGAACTAATGGGAAAAAAAGAAGCAGTTGGATTGGCCGCCGTGCCCGCATCGGCGGCGCCTAAGCTAATACCCATGGCCCAGGAAGTATTAGGGGTTAATGTCTATCCCATAGATAATATGCTGGCAGTCACCTTGGCAAATATAGGTCAAGTAGTTCATCCGGGCATCATGTACGGATTGTTTAAAGGTTACCAAGGAGAGCTTTATGGTGAAAAAGACATCCCGCTATTTTACCAAGGGATGGTCCCGAAAATCGCCGCTATCCTATCGGACATCAGTATGGAAATCAGGAATACGGCATTAGCTATTAATAATCAGTATCCCCTGCTAGCTATCGATGCTGTCAAAGGGGTGGAACAATGGCTGAAAGAATCATACGCCCACTCCATTGAGGACGACAGCACTTTAACTCGAGCCTTTGTCACCAACCGAGACTACGACGGTCTCAAAGCGCCCATGCGTAAAGAAGATGCCGGTTATCGGCCTGATTTCGCCAATCGCTACCTGGTAGAGGATGTTCCCTACGGCTTGGTTGTTACTAAGGCTATAGCAGATTTAGCCCAGGTGGAGACACCAGTCATTAATGAAGTGATTACTGTCGGCGGGCGGTGGATTGGTAAGGAATATCTACTAGATGGCCAATTAATCGGCCAACATGTGAGTGAGACCAGAATACCGCAAAATTACGGCATAACCACCCTTGAGCAGTTGGTTAACTTTACAGTATCAGGAGACATAAGGGGGAATGTTCATTTGGTTGATGCTAAATGAGATGTTCGCTAACAAGTTTGCTACTAAAACGAGTTTAATACCCAAAAAGGAGAGGAATTTTTCATGAGCAGCATAGGTAAAAAGCGAGTATTAGCCGGTTCCATCGGCGATTGTGTCCATTCCCTGGGAGTAGAGACATTTGCAGAATGGATGGAGGATAGAGGCGACGGTTATACAGCAGTAAAACTTGGCCCAGCGGTCCCCATACCCGATATCATCAACAAAATCAGGGAATCCCGGCCTTCTGTGGTAGCTGTATCCACCCGTTTAGGCGATCTGCATGTGGATAAACTAATCATTCAATTTGTCGAACTGGCCTATAAATATGAGATAGACCCTGAGACCAGCGGTATCCGCTATACCTTCGGGGGCTTAAGACCGGCGGCTAACCTGGTCCGAGCCATGACAGGCGGGGAAATGCTAGAGGATAAGTTTTCTCCACCGGAAGACCAGAACTACGATTTGGAACAAATAGCCAAAGACTATCAAAACAATAAAAAATATCAGGGTTTCTTTGAATTGATTGTAGACGATTACGTTACCATGGACGAACTGGAGCGTTTTTCAAAAGGGCTGCCGCCCATGGATTTAGAAAAGATTAAGTGGGCAGACGATCTTTTGGAGCGGATTAAGCAGGTAAAGGAATTAGAAGACCGGCCAATTCTCCGTGCCCATATCGGTATCGCTGCAGAAACCATTGATCCGACAGTGGAAGATATAAAAAAAGTCAGCGAATCCGGTGCCTTGGAAATAGTCTCGTTAGGCCCTGACCAGCCGACTCAAGCTTATCTCGCTAA
This sequence comes from Bacillota bacterium, assembly GCA_016278515.1. GTDB lineage: Bacteria > Bacillota > JADQBR01 > JADQBR01 > JADQBR01 > JADQBR01. The sequence goes on along the minus strand of JADQBR010000067.1, from coordinate 25,272 downwards.
GTTTATCAGAGGTGAAGAAGACCCGGAAAGATACCTGCGAGGACAAGGCGGCGTACCCATTCGCACCAGGGAAGAACTAGTGCGCTTAAAAGACGCCACCAAGTGTGGTAATTGGCCGATGACGAGAATCTATTCCGGCACCGATGAACTCTTGGAACTGGCCCAAATATTTGAGGATACCTTAACTATGCCTTTTCCGGCAGTACCGATCTTTTTCTATAATCAACTGGACGGCCGAGGCCCAATCGCCATTAAGCCCGGTTTTGACGAGCACTTTGAAGTGATCCGTTGGTGGGCCGAACAAGATAAGCCGGTGGAAATAAACGACCCTCACCAGTGGCAGTTAAGAAACTGTTCTGATGATATGTATGTCACTGATCATTTTATCTGCGGAGTTGTTGCACTTGAAGCTGGTGTCAAAAATTATGTTATGCAGATGATGTTTGACTTGCCGCCGGAGATCGCGCCTATCAATGATCTGGCCAAAATGAGCGCAGCATACGAAATACTCGAACCGCTGACCAGAAACTATGACTATAACATTATCAAGGAAACCAGAGGCGGACTATCTAGTTTCCCGCCCAACTTGGATATGGCAAAAGGGCACCTAGCCATCACAACCTACTGGCAGCTCTTTATGGAGCCGGAAATTGTTCACGTGGTCAGCTTCCCCGAAGCGCATCATGAAGCGAAAGCCGCTGATATCATTGAAAGCTGTGACATCGTCAAGCAGGTCTTTGCCGATTGGAACAAGGGACCGCGGCCAAATATTGCTATGGACCCACAGTTTGTCAGCCGTAAGGAAGAACTAAAAAGAGGAGCCATGTACAATATTCTCCACCTGGCTTTAGCCGGCGGCTATGAAGGTAAAGTGACTGTAGATAATTTCTTCCAGTTCGCCGTTAGTGCCGAAGAAGCTGCTAAAAGAGAGCAGCCGGAAGATAGAGAGAAGCACTTTGAGAGCATGATTTTAGACCTAGTAGACCATGCCAACTACCCCGGCGATAATTGCGGCATTGTCAGTGCTGATACCCTTGATTTGGGACTTCAGACCGGTCTCTTACAGGCACCTCAGCTGACCGTCACAGATAAGCGCTATGAAATGGTGGGTAAATGCCGCACCAAGGTGATAGACGGCACCTGCCGCATTGATGAGTTTAGAGGCTCTAAAGTTAAGGACGAATTTGAGCGGGTGGATTTAGTCAGGGAGCGTTCCCCCTGGTACTTTGATAAAAATATCAGCTTTGCCGATGATAAGTCATATATTAAAGAAACCGGCGAAGATTTAGAGGAAGCAGTAGCCGAATTCCGGAAAGCCTTAGATCTATACCAATTTGAAGATAAGAAAGTCTTAGTTGTAGACTTTGGCAGCACCTTTACCAAAGTCGGGATATTTGATGCATCCACTGAAGAGTTCAGCTTAGAGTATGTACCCACTACTACTGAAGACCTGCGAAGCGGCTTAGCTAACGGCTTGGGCGTTTTGGCAGCTTGTGAAGCGGCAGGAAATTGGGAACCTTTAGCAAAAAAAATGAATGAGTTTGATATTAAGCTCCCCTGCAGCAGCGCTAAAGGCGGCCTGAAGATGGTCAATGTCTCCTTATCCAAAGAAGAGAGTGGGTTTGCATCAGAATTGGCGGCCCTAACGGCCGGAGCTAAGCTGCTTAACTCCTATGATGGAAAGTTAACCGAAGAAGAAGCGCGGCGCATCTATCAAGAAGACCAGCCGGAACTGATACTATTGGCCGGCGGTACCAATGAAGGCGGCGATACGGGCACCCAGCTCCATAACGCAAGATTACTAGCCGATGGCGCTAAGTATACCGATTATGCAAAATACGGCGTACCAATCATCTATGCCGGTAATGAAGATATTCAAGCAGAAATCCAAAAAATATTTAAGGATGCCAGTGTGGATATCCGCATCACTAGTAACGTCATGCCGGAAGTGAACCAGTTTAATATAGAGTCCGTCAACGAGGCCATCAGAGAACTATTCCAGACTATCATTATCCGGGGTAAGGGCTTTGATGTGGTGGAAGAATTTATGAGTGCAAAATTTATTCCCACACCGCGGGCAGCGTTTTTAGGCATCAACCTGTTGGCCAAAGGGTTTGGCGAGGAAAAAGGATTGGGTAATATTGTCGCCCTAGATATCGGCGGCTGTACCACCGATTTCTATGCCAATGTGAAAGAGAACCCACTCTACGCCTTCCCTTGGGAAGATTCCCGGCGTAAGGTAAAACGGACAATTTTAAAAACGCCTAACGCACCTAAAGCATACCGCAGGGTGGAAGGCAAGTATGGTCTCAGCTATAATGCTGAAAACCTGATGGAACTAAAAAGATTCCGGGACGGCTCTTTAAACAGAGAATTAAATGACTTCTTTAATATCCATTTCTCTAACTTCAAGCCGGGTAGTGACGGTTTTAGCCAATTTGTCTCTAAAAAAGCCGGAAAGTGGGACATTGACCTGGAAAACTTCTTAAAGTGGAACAACGCAAACCCCCACGACATGCCTTCTACGCCTGAGTGGACTACGGTTTACTCCTGGCTGGCCAGGGAAATTATGGCCGTCGCTACAGGCAACAATGTCGGCTGGGTAGATGAAACAGAAACCTATTTCCTGCAGTATGGGGTTAACTTCTTTAACGAATCTACAACCACCATCTTAATCGGCGGTACTATCTACCATAAGTGTAAGGAGAATGATCCTAGGCATATTGAAGACTTAGAGCTGATTGCAGAAGGTTCCCAGTTTAATCCCCAGGAACCCCAACTCCTACGGCCTAAGGGTCAAGTGCTGATGGACGCCTCCTATCTGGTATCCATCCTAGGCGGCTTATACGGACGCTTAGACCCCGAAAGAGCATTAAGAGTAATGAAAAAACACCTCAGAAAACTACTAGACGAAACATCAGCGGAAGAACTAGAAGAAGAAGTACTAGATAATAAAGAAACAGCATAACATAATTGGGGACATTCCTGCCCTAAAAAAATACCAGAGCTTCAGCAGGTGTGTCCCCATTCCATTAACCAGTTGGACAGTTGGTTAGTTGGTCAGTTGGACAGGTTAAGACCCTAGCCAACTGTAAAGAACCCTGTTAGATAGGGTTCTTTACGTTGGAAAAGAAGGTTGGAAAGGTTTTGAACTCCTGACCAACTTTCCAACTGTCCAACTTTCCAACTAAAACCTGAAAGGAGGCCCAAACATGCGCCCCGTAATAGGCATCAACTGTGCTTTCTATAACGACACCGAAGATCCAACCAAAAAGAAACTCCACCTCTATAAACCCTATGTTGAAGCGATAGAAAAAAACGGCGGTATACCTTTACTGCTTCCTATTGTGGAAGACAAGGAAATATTAGACTATTACCTGTCCATCATTGACGGGCTATTGCTGACTGGTGGCGGTGGTCTCCATCCTAAATTTCAAGGCGTGGACCCTCTACCCGACTTAAAAGAGCAGAACCCAATACGTCATCGGTTTGATACTCTATTGGTTACCGAAGCTTTAAAAATTGACCTGCCAACAGTGGGTATTTGCCGCGGCCACCAAACCATTAATGCAGCAGCCGGCGGTAGTTTGAACCTCAGTATTACCGGATTGACAGACATCACACACAATCAACCAGACCCTAGGCGGACAGCCACTCATTCTATTAGAATCAAACAAGGATCCCTGCTGTCAGGATTACTAGACCAAGATCAAATCATGGTGAACAGCTTCCACCAGCAGGTAGTGGAAAAACCTGCCCCGGGCTTCCAAGCATCCGCCTGGTCCACGGACGGCCTAATCGAAGCTATCGAAAGCATCGACCACAGCTTCATTCTTGGCGTACAATTCCACCCCGAAACACTAACCCCAAGAGCCCCCAACTGGAAAAACATCTTCACCAGACTAATTACTGTGGCAAAGAATAAATAGAAATGATGACGTTTTCTTGAGTATGGCATGGGGAGGTACTATTTGCTTTTTATTGGGGTTGTCAATAAAAAAGTGTTCCATTTTATTAAAAATGTTGGTAAAATATTGAGCCACTAAAAGATGGCTTAAAATTACATACTTGAGAAGGTGTTTTTTTGCAGTTGTTTTTTCTATTAGTTATTTTAATTGTTATAGTTATGTCTGTCAGTCGTGGGATTAATATTGGGTTAACACTAATAATATCAGGAATAATGTTTCTAATATTAATTGGTAGAGTAGAGCAACTACCTGATTTTTTTATGGCAGTTATTTTTAGTTTTGACACTTGGAATATAATCATTGCGGTAAATTTCATTCTGCTTCTTTCAATTATCCTAGAAGAGAAGGGTATCTTTAAAAGAATTATTTACAATCTAAAAGGCTTGATCCCTTATCCTTGGTTATTGCTGACTGTGATACCTGCGTTCGTGGGATTTATGCCGGGTCCAGGCGTAATTGCTCTGGCTTCGCCTTTAGTAGCCGAGGTTGCAGAAGGCCACCAGCTAAAAAAGAAAGACATGGCTCTAATTACATTTTGGTTTAGAATTGCTGTTCTGATATTTACACCACTTTCTTTTGCTTTTTTCATTACTATAGGAATTTTTGATGTTAACCCTTTAAAATTTTTATTTTCACTTATTCCATTTGGGATTATTTTTTCGATTTTGGGTTATTTAACAATTATAAAACCCCTTCATCTTGAGAAGAAACAGAAGTTAAATAGGGATGTTAGTAGGGTAGAGAAGTCAATAGAATTACTAAAAGACTGTCTTTTCTTGATTTTTATTATGGGACTAGTACTAAGTGGTGTTGCAATCAGTATTAGCACTGGATTAGTTCTTATATATGAATTAATAGTAATCAAGATGGGGTTAAAAGAAATTAAGGATATTCTGAGAAAACTATCATTAAATCTCACCCTAGTAATATTCGGAATATTTGTATTTAAAGAGATAATATCAGGTATAGGTGTCATTGAAAAACTAATGTTAACCATGGTAAATGCAGGGATATCTCAAAATATTACTGTTATTGTTTTACCGGCTGTTGTCGCATTTGTAACGGGATCTCAGATTGCAACAATTGGAATAGTTTTATCGGTATTTTCTACTTCTTATTCAGGCGTATTGCAGCTTGCGGTAGTGTATACTCTGGTAAGATTATCTTGTGCTGCTTCTCCCATAAATGACTCTCATGCAGTTACTGCTGGCTATTTCCAGTTGCCGGCAATGGACTTTGCAAAACGTATTGGAACCTTATTGTTGCCGGCAATTATTGGATTGATTATATTAGGTTTGTTACTTTTTTAAACCATCGTTAAAATACAACCTATTAAGCTAAGGACCAGGAGGTCGAGCGCTCTTAAGAAGGATTAAAATGCAAAAGCCCGGAAACCATAAAAAGCTATAAAAATGACCTCAAAAACTTTGCATAATGGCTTGATGGGGGCGGCTATGTGAATTATTTCACTTATAATTGATAGAAGAGGTATTATATGTAATAGTGAACTGGCTACAGTAGTACCTAATTAGTAAATTTAAGATTTCAGCAGTATACATACATTTGTTTCTCAGACATTTATATTCTGTTTAGTAAGCACATAGAAATGCAACAGTTTGCATTACAGATCCAAACCTAGTATTATTTAAAGCATTATGTAACAAAGCGATTATTAATTAATCAAGCATCAACTATGGAAAGATTTTCAAATGCCTTAAAATGGCTCTAAAAGCTCCGATTTAATTCATTACTATTGCTACAGGTATAAATACCCTCGGCAAAAATTAAAGGGGCCTTAAAATCGATTCTGCGGCTTCGCTATTTTAAGGGATAAATTGAAAAATCACATTTCCGTAATAATGTTATCGAAAAAGTGCTATTAAACTGGCGAACTAAAACTGCGATGAATAAGTAGAGAAAAATCAAAGTACCCAGAATAAATCTATGCGGCATAGAAGAATTAAAATAAGGCGTTAGAAAATAATAAATATAGGATAAGCAAATGCCAGAGGGATTTGGTGAAAGAAATATTGTTTCACAGTCTATTTTTAAAATTCACCGTCCCTCTGGCCAAAATTTCTTTCTAGTTTACATAATATATATTATCGGAAGTTAATTCTTTTTAAAAATGATCCGTTCCCTTCTCTATACTACATTGATAATTTGTAATATATAGTTTCCTTCAATTGTACCTTTAAAATAAGCATGCGAATTTTCGGTTTTTAGTATCTTCCCACTATATATAGAGGATATTTATTAGCCAAACGAATTACGATGCTCGAGGCCTACTTCTTTTTGGGTAGAAATGAGCATCCTTACATATGTACAAGGATATGTGTTAGTAACAGTGACATACTCTCACCACTTATAGAAGTGGGAGCTTCCTAGTCAAGCAATCTAATGATTACAGTATCACTAGGCTATCCCCGTATGCCCTACGGTTCTATGTAAGGGATTTATGCCGACAGCATTTCCAACCCCTTATTTTTGATATTGACACTAGCATTATCATCACGGTTATGCATAGTATTACATTTTGGACAAGTCCATGTTCTTTCAGACAGTTGCAATTCCTTGTAGATATCTCCGCAGATGTGACAGGTTTTGGAACTAGGGTACCACTTGTCAATTTTCACAAATTGTTTTCCTTGATCCGCTAGTTTGTAGGATAGGAATGCATTGAACATTCCCCAGCCATTATCGGCAACGGATTTACCAAAATTCAAAGCTTGTGACATATCTTGCATATTTAAGTCCTCAACACAAACAACGTCATAGAGATTGGCTATCTCCCTAGACTGTTTGTGTAAGAAGTCTTTACGTTGATTTGTTACCTTCTCGTGAATTTTGGCTATTTTCTTTTTCTGCTGATAATAGCGGTTACTTCCTTTTTGGCGATCTGTCTTAATGATTACTGTAATGCTATGCTGTCAACCTCTTTCAAAAAATCCTTCTCCTTTTTGAAAGAAACAAGGTCCTTGGCGCAGTCATTATAAGATAATGACTGCTTATTATCTTCATAGGTTTTGATTCTCATATCAAGGTAGTAATTATAGACAAGGCGAACATAACCAAAGGTTTTAGCAAGCAATACCTTTTGTTCTTCATTTGGGTATATCCTGAATTTGTAAGCCTTGTTATATTTCATCATTTTTCACCTTGCTTTTCTAGGTACTGTTTGATTGCGTTAATCGTTGCTCCGCCTGTAGTCAGTAGACAGAAAGATTTACTCCAAAACATTTCCTTCCAGAGGTATTTCCTGATATTTGGAAATTCTTTTTTGATAAGTCTGCTGCTTGCTGATTTGTAAGCATTAAGGAATTTTGATATGGCTGTATTTAGAGGATAGGAGTATTTTTGCTAGGTTTTAGATAAAAAACTCTCTGATAAAATTAAATCTCAGAGAGTAGGACGGAAAAAAATATTAATTTATTTAACGGGTATAATTAGCTGCTGCCCCGGATAGATATTTGCATTGGTTAGATTGTTAATTTTCTTAACTCTGTAAACTATTTTCCTCATATCTTCGTTTGAATTAAATCTCCGGGATATGGCCCATAGAGTATCTCCTTCTTCTACCACCACTTTAGTTAAGCCACTCTGGTTTCCTGCGGATGCCTCTTGATAATCAACGAGACCAATACCTAACCAGGTTAAGACGGTTAATATTAAAAGAAAAATTACAAAAATAATAAACATCAGCTGCTTCCTTAATTTTTTATTATTGTAAACATATCTTCTACTAGCATATTCCACATCATTATCCCTCATGCTGATCAACCTCCAAACAAATGTTCTATTAGCTATATATTACCAGGAACATATGTTCTGGTCAAGTCTTTTTTGTAAAAAATGCGAACATTTGTTTGATATTTTTTCTAAATTTTGTTATAATTTTTAGTAGATAATTATATAATATTTTCCAGGGAGGTATATTCTTGAGCAATCATGAGGAATTATCCAAGCGTCAGCAATCAATATTGGATTTTATCCGTACTGAGATAAATTCTAAAGGCTACCCGCCTTCTGTTAGAGAAATCGGTAAAGCAGTTGGTTTAAGTTCTAGTTCCACAGTCCACAGTCATTTGGCGTCTTTGGAAAAAACAGGTTACATTAGACGAGATCCAACTAAACCACGCGCGATTGAACTTCTAGGTAATGACAACTTCATCAGTAATAAGGAACTGGCCTCTATACCTTTGGTGGGGCAAATTACGGCTGGCCAACCTATTTTAGCTTCAGAAAATATTGAGGATACCTTCCCTCTCCCATTAAACTTGCTTAATCACGGCGGAGAAAGTATTTTTATGTTAAAAGTTCGCGGAGATAGCATGATTGAAGCCGGTATTCATGATGGGGATTACATTCTGGTTAGGCAGCAGTCCATTGCAAATGATGGAGATATAGTAGTTGCCCTCTTAGGTGAAGAAGCTACTGTAAAGACATTCTACAAGGAAAAACATGCTATCAGACTTCAGCCGGAAAACAAAAGTTTAACGCCTATTATTAGTCGCGATGTTAAGATAATTGGCAAAGTTGTCGGTTTGTTTAGAACTATATATTAAAAGAAGACCTCTCGGTCTTCTTTTTTGCACTTAAAGATAGTATAACTTTCTGCTTAGCGCACGTGAATTTTGCCCAATCGGATACATAGACATTCCAAAATGGTGTCTATGTAATTAAAATTTTGTCAAGTATTCTTGCAGTTCCCAGTCATGAACTTGAATTCTATAATTATCCCATTCAATAGTTTTGGCGTTTATAAACCGGCTGAAAAGGTGCTCACCTAAGGCATCTCTAATTACAGTGCTGCCTTTCAATTCCTCAAGAGCCTCTTGTAAATTGGATGGCAAACTAGGGATGCCCAAGCTTTTTCTTTCTTCCTCATTCATGTCATAGATGTTTCTATCAGTTGGTTCTGGTGGTTGAATCTTATTTTTTATTCCGTCCAAGCCTGCCTTGATAACAGCCGCTAATGCTAGATACGGGTTTGTAGAAGGATCTGGGTTTCTTACCTCAACTCTTGTGCCTATTCCCCTTCGAGCAGGTATTCTTAATAGAGGACTTCTATTCTTCTCTGACCAAGCTACGTAGACAGGTGCTTCATAACCCGAGACCAAACGTTTATAGGAGTTAACATTAGGGTTAGTAATAGCACAAAAGGCTCTGGCGTGCTTTAATAGACCTCCTATGAAATAATAAGATGTTTCACTCAATTGTCTTTTGTCACTAGGATCATAGAACACATTTTCCCCGTTCTGAAAGAAGGAAATGTGAGTGTGCATTCCTGATCCGGGAATACCATAAACAGGCTTCGGCATAAAGGTAGCATGTAATCCATGTCTTTGAGCTATAGTACGAACAACAAATTTAAAAGTTACAATCTTATCTGCTGTGATTAATGCGTCATCATATTTAAAGTCAATTTCATGTTGTCCCGGAGCAACTTCGTGATGGGAAGCTTCTACTTCAAATCCCATCTCCTGTAATGCTATCACCATATCGCGGCGGGCGTTTTCACCTAAATCTACAGGTGTGAGGTCAAAGTAGCTGGCTTTATCGTGGGTGATGGTAGTAGGTTTTCCTTTATCATCTACCAAGAACAAAAAAAACTCCGCTTCCGGTCCCACATTGACAGTATAGCCCATTGATGCAGCCTCATCTAATACACGTTTCAATGTGTTTCTGGGACAACCGATGAAAGGAGTTTCATCAGAATTATAAACATCACAAATTAAACGAGCAACTGCTCCTTCCTGAGGTCGCCAAGGAAAAACTGTAAAAGTAGAAGGGTCTGGCTTTAAGTACATGTCAGATTCTTCAATACGTACAAATCCATCAATAGAGGACCCGTCGAACATTAATTCCCCGTCTAAAGCTTTTTCAAGTTGTGCTGCAGTTATCGCCACATTTTTAAGCACACCGAACATGTCGGTAAACTGCAAACGAATAAAACGAACATCGTGCTCCTTAGCCATCTTTAATACATCTTGTTTTGACAAAGAGACCATAAACGTAACCCCTTTCAATATAACATCCTTCAATAATACTAGCATACCCGAACCATGTCAGCAACATTTTCCAATCAGGAAAAAAATACTTTAAAAATAAAAGTTCCAGCCATAATTAATGAAATTAATAATTGTGCAACCGCCCCTCCTAAAAAGCCTATTAAACTCCCAAATCCAATCTTAACAGCCTTATTGAATGATTTTCCTGTAAACAGTTCACCGGAAACTGAGCCAATAATAGGACCTAAAATTAGCCCGACCGGTCCTAAAGTAATTAGACCCGCCACCAATCCCAGAATGCTTCCAATAATTCCGAATTTAGAAGCTCCAAATCTCTTTGCACCATAGGTTCCGGCAAAAATATCTATACCCATCCCCAAAGCAGCAAGGACTAGATAGACAAATACATTGGCTAAAGAAATTACTTGGAAGTTAGTAATCATTGCATACATGAAAATGGCAACAAAAACCAAAGGTAGTCCCGGTAATAATGGTACTACCGTGCCCAAAATGCCCAGTATTATGATGCCAATGGCAATAATAAGTATAAAGGTACTCATTGCAAACTACCTCATATATGACCCGGCTACACTAGTCTTTTTATTACAAAAGAAATAGCGGGTTCAGTTTTCCTTCGTGTTTCAATTTAGCAGCTATTGTAGAAATATCATGAATGGGAATATTGAAATTATAGTTAACCATTGTCAGCCCTAGCCTGTTGTGTTATTTTTTTAAATTTCTATAAAAATAAACTAATTCCTGCATTAAGTTTTAAATGTAGTGCTCCTCCATTAGAGCCTTGACTGTTTTCTTTATAATCTGCATGGTATACTCTCTTGATATACCCCCCTGAAGAAACACACTGTAAGGTGGTCTGATTGGAGCATCTGCGCTTAATTCCAAAGATGCCCCTTGGACAAAAGTACCAGCAGCCATTATTACTTTCTCTGCGTAACCCGGTAGCAGGGCGGGTTGAGGTGTTACATGCGAATCTACGGGAGAAAAATGCTGTATGTGTTGACAAAACTTTACTAACGTATCAGGCGAGTTGAAATCAATACGCTGAATAATATCAGTACGCTTGTCCGAAGCTTTAGGAATAACATTAAGCCCTAACTGCCCCATTAATTCTGATGTAAAAACCATGCCGCAGATTGCTTCTGTTACAAATAGAGGAGCGACGTATAAGCCTTGGAAAACCAGCCGTTTATCCCAAAAACTAGCGCCAATCTCCTTACCCAAAGATGGAGCAGTAGACATTTCGGCTGCTAGTTCAATTAAGGAACTGTTTCCAACTAAGTATCCACCACCCGGTGCAAGGCTGCCACCCGGATTTTTAATTAAAGATCCGGCAGTCAGGTCGGCGCCCACCATTGGGGGTTCTTTTGTTTCTACAAATTCTCCATAACAGTTATCAACAAAGACAATAGCATTTGGGTGAGTATTTTTTACGACTGTTATAAGATATTTGATGTAGTCAATACTAAAAGCACCTCGGTCAGTACAATAACCTGCCGACCGTTGTATGGCAATAACGCAATTTCCATTAGTTTCATTAATTTTGTTTTGTAGGACTCTAATAAATTCATCTCTGTCAGCATTAATAGGGATGACTTCCGTATTTAACTCCGATGACAACGGGTTATGGCATGCTCCATCTGCTTCGTTCAAACCCAATGCAGATTTTAAAGTATCATAGGGCATTCCAATATAAAACAGCTTTACGTCTGGAAAAGTAGCAGCTTTTAAAGCCAAATAAATCGCATGGGTTCCACTAACTATTTGACTACGTACTAAAGCTGACTCTCCGCCAAATATGTCGGCGAATAAACTCTCTAACACATTTCTACCTATATCTCCATAACCATAGCCAGTACTGGGGCTAAAATGAAAGTCGCTAACCTTGTTTTTTATAAATGCAGACAGCACCCGAGCGTGGTTTATTGAATTTATTTTCTTAAACGATGGTTCCAATTCATTAACCTTGGCCAATGCCGCCTTTACTGCTTCATCCAATTTATCATTATGATCCACTATTTTCTCTCCTTAACACGTCCATGGTTGTTTGAGCTAGTACTTCCGCTCCTACCAACAAAGCTTCTTCATCAATCTGGTAACAAGGATGATGCCAAGGTTTAATATCTGTTTGGTTTCTCTTGCCAACCCCTAAATAGAAATATACTCCAGGTATCCGTTCTAAATAATAACTAAAATCTTCTCCTCCCATTGAAGGAGAGTCGACATTGATAACATTTTCTATACCTATTGTCTTTTTAGCAGCTTCTCTCAATGTCTTTACGGCGGTAGAGTCATTTATTACTGGGGGGTACCCCCAATCATAATTAAAGGTATACTGAACCCCATAGGAATTACAAACCCCATTAATAACTTGATCAATAAGTTTAGGCATCGATTCCCTTAGCTTGGGATCTAATGTTCTTACTGTACCCTTTAATTCCGCCTTGCCTGCAATAATATTTGCTTTGGTGCCAGCATTAAAACTGCCAACAGTAACTACTGCAGGTTGTAAAGGATTTACCATACGACTAATTACTGTTTGGATAGCTTGTACTAGGTAACTACCGGCTACGATAACATCACGAGTTTGATGGGGCATAGCACCATGTCCGCCACTTCCTATCAGTTTTATAGTAAACATATCAGCCGCAGCCATAATGGCACCATCTTTGACACCTATTGTACCAGAAGGTAAGTGTGGTTCCGTATGAAGAGCTAATATTGTCTTTAATTCCTTATTTAATATATTCGCCTTTATCATTTCTTGCGCTCCACCTGGGGGAGTCTCCTCAGCAGGTTGAAAAATAAACTTAATTGCGCCGGGTAACTCGTTAATTTCATGTTTAAGTACCATACCCGCCCCCAATACTGCCGTCATGTGGGCATCGTGTCCGCAAGCATGCATCATTCCTATATGTTTAGAACTATAAGGCAGGTTAGTTTCTTCCTCAATAGGTAAAGCATCCATATCTGCTCTGATTGCAACTATTGGCTCTCCCTTTCCTATCGTTGCTGTAACACCTGTGCCTCCTATTTCGGAATGAATGTTAGAGAAATTTTCTTCTTCTAAAGTACGTTTGATATATTCAGCCGTTCTATGTTCCTCAAAAGCAAGCTCTGGAATCTGATGCAGATCACGATAAATCCTTTTCAATTTAACTGAAATATCTTTTATACTATCATTTATTTGCATATTTTCTTCTCACCTCCAGTCCTAAGTTATACAATACTCACCGTATTCATGTAAACTGGTTATTGTTGGGTTATCGCCACAAACAGGACAATTCTCATCGCGAGCTACTTCTACTTCTTGAAAACGAGACTCCAAAGCATTATATATAAGCATTCGACCTACTAAAAGGTCCCCAACATTTAATAAATATTTGATTGCCTCCGTAGCCTCGACAATTCCTATTAATCCGGCAGATGCGCCTATAATACCCGCTTCTTGACAGGTAGGAGCATTTTCAGGCGATGGGGGTGTAGGGAAAATACATCGATAGCATGGCCCCTTCCTCGGCAATATTGTCATTACCATGCCATCCCAACGAAGCACTCCTGCTTCAATCATAGTTTTACCTTCTAACACACACGCATCATTTAATAAATATCTTGCTGTAAAATTATCCACACCATCAATAACTAAATCGTAATCAGATATCAATGAAACCACATTATCTTTAGTAAGCTTGTCCGGATAAGCCTTGATCTTCACATCAGGATTTAAACCTTCTAAAGTTTCCTTAGCAGAAATAACTTTAGGCCTGCCAATATCGGACGTACTGTGCAGTATTTGGCGCTGTAAATTTGAGATATCCACAACATCGTAGTCAACTATCCCAATGGTACCAACTCCGGCAGCTGCAAGATAATAAGTAACTGGTGAACCCAAACCACCGGCACCTACTACCAAGACCTTAGAATTCAGTAAAGTCTTTTGGCCCTTCCCCCCCACTTCCGGCAGTATTATTTGTCTTGAATACCTTCTAACTTGACCTTCAGTTAATTTCAAAAATCAGCCCTCCATTATTTGCTTTAGTTTTATTGTAATATTTGTGCAAAAATTTGTTAAGATATTTTTTCTGTTTTGATTTCTTTATTTTAATTTCTTTAACAATTCTTGCCGCAAATTAACTATTCCTTCGCCTGTAATAGTTGAACATGGTATCGGTTCTTCAACAACTTTTTTTATATTAATTAAACCAATGTTTGCCTTCACATTGTCAATCTTACTTGCTACAGGAATATAACTGATTTTCGTATGTAAACCTGCTAATGCATCATCTATCTCATAGTAGCTGCCATCGGTATATTGAACCGTATCTAATACGTGAATTATACAATCACAATTTTGCAATTTCTCAATTGTCATGGCCATCCCTATCCTTAAATCTTCGCATGGCGCTATTACGTTACTTAATCCTGTTGTGTCAATTAATTTCCATTTAAGTGACTTAGAAATATCAATAAGAAAACAGTTAATACCTCGAGTAAAATACTGTTGGGAACTTACAAATCGTTGCTGTGCCGTGGTAAAATTACACTTTAAATGTTTCTTTTTTTTATCTGAAGTTTGGGTCTCAACTTGAAATTTATTAGTACCCAAAAATCTGGCCAACGTTAGTGTTAACGAACTCTTTCCCGAATTTGTTTGACCCGTTAGTATAATACTCTTAATCACCATCCTCAACAGCCTCCAGTAAATCGTCAATGCGAATATTTAATAAATCTTCTCTAGAGAGTTCATCTTTTTTAATAAGTCGCACTGCTTGCCTTCTAATAGCCTTTTCTATAACATTACGAACTAATCTGGCATTACCACCATGTTGGTGTCCCAACAAGCATTGTTTTGTTATTATTCGTTTAAGTTCTTCCCGAGCTGAATCTGACATGGTATACTGTCTAAGTTCCAGCATCAAATCCGCAATACTCAATAGCTCTTCCACCGTATAATCTGGAAACTCCATATGTATTGGAAGTCTAGAGCGTAAGCCCGGGTTAGTAAGAAGAAACCATTCCATTTCGTCCTTATACCCGGCTAGAATAAGTATGAAATCGTCTTTATGATCTTCCATTGCCTTAACTAACACATCTATTGCTTCTTTACCGAAATCCTTTTCGCCACCTCTGGCCAATGAGTAGGCTTCGTCAATAAACAATATCCCGCCGAGCGCTTTCTTTACATGTTCTCTAGTTCTCTGCGCGGTGTGCCCGATATATTCGCCTACCAAGTCGGCCCGTTCAACTTCAATCATGTGTCCTTTTGGCAGAACTTCTAGTTCATTAAGCAGCTTACCAATTACCCTAGCCACAGTGGTTTTGCCAGTACCCGGATTCCCTTTGAAAATCATATGCAACACTAACGGCTGAGTTAACAGTTGTTGTTTCGTACGATGACGTTGTATTGTGATAAATGCTTGTAATTCCTTTACCAAAACTTTAATTGTATCTAACCCAATTAATTCATCTAATTCTTTTAAAACAGTATCGATGGAACTTTGTAACTGAACACTTTCAGAAACGTCCTTAGCATTATTATTGACTGGAATCTTTTCTTTATCAATCCAAAGTTGGAGCGCCCTCGATGGGCTTATTTCCCCAGTTTCGACAAGATTTATAAGGTCAGTATTATGCGCTGCAGTATCGCTAGCTGCATTGATATTTTTTTTGCGCAGAGAATATTTATTAAACCCGTAGCGTAAGTTAATCTCCATGGAATGTGCTCACCTCGTTTGTATTATAATTATACGCATCTCCCCCTTAATGTTTTCGTAAAAAATAACGGGAGTAAATAATTTACTCCCGTTTACAATCTCTGTCACTTACATAAACGACTTAGACCGAGCAAAACTACCGTACCAATTTGATTATTTAATAATAACTGCCTTCTGTTTCGTGAAAGCATAACTAATATACGGTCTATTTATTAGTGGAATAAAAAAAGCTCCCTTTTCTGGGAACTTCTTTATACATTTATCTTAATTATCAGCCATTAAATTTATGGCTTTTGCCGGGACAATAGTAGATATGGCATGTTTATAAATCATCTGCTGCTTGCCATCTGCGTCAAGAAGAACTGTAAAATTATCAAAACCTCTTACATTACCCTTAATTTGAAAGCCATTTACTAAAAAAATTGTTACCGGAATGTTTTCTTTCCGAACCTGATTTAAAAATGTGTCCTGTAAATTAATTTGCGACTTTGTCATTTAATACCGACCTCCATATTTTTCTAATAAACTTATTCTACAATTAATTCTAGTCTCCTGCAAAATATATCTGCTATTTCTTCAGATAATAATACTTTGTCTTTATGATCTACATCAAGCCATTCAATCCGTTTATCCCTATTAAACCAGGTTAATTGCCGCTTCGCAAACCGCCTGGTATCGCGTTTTAATTGGCGAACCGACTCATCATAGTTAAGCCTACCCAAGCAAAACTCAGCAATCTGTTTATAACCTAAACCCTGCATGGAAGTCGCTTCCAATGAAACACCTTTATTTAACAAATCTTTTACCTCATTCACCAATCCCGAAGATAACATATCATCTACCCGTAAGTTTATTTTTTCATACAATAACTTTCGTTCCATGGTCAAACCGACCATAGCTAATTTGTACAGACTATCGTATTTATTTACTACCTTATCAGAAAACTTTTTCCTTGTACTATAATAATACTCCAATGCTCTAATTATTCTTTTTTTATCATTTGGGTGAATTTTATCTGCCGCTTTTTCATCAACATCTTTAAGTTCACCGTGAAGTATTTCATATCCAAGTGTTTCTCCACGACTAATTAGCTGCCGGCGGAGTTCGTTTTCTTTTTCATGGTCACTAAATTCATACTGATCAATTACAGCTTGGATATATAATCCGGTGCCGCCAACCAATAAAGGGAGTTTATCTCTATTGTGTATTTCATCTATTAGTGCCCGTGCTTGGGTTTGGAAAGTTGCAACACTATAGTTATCCCATGGTTCTACTATATCAATTAAGTGATGCGGGACAGACTTACCATCCTCGGATATCATTTCCATGGGTGATATTTTAGCGGTTCCAATGTTCATGCCTTTATAAATTTGCATTGAATCAACCGATATTATTTCGCAATTTAATCTACTAGCAACTTCTACTGCGACATTAGACTTACCTACCGCTGTAGGGCCAACAATAACCGTTAATGGCTTTTTCATGGGACTTTACTCCTGACGCAAAAACATTTTTTCAATTTCACGCAAAGTCAACTTAATAATAATGGGACGACCATGGGGACAAGAAAAAGGATAGTTGGTTTTAGACAAGCGCTTAACCAAAAAATCTAATTCTCCGAGATCCAGATACTGTCCTGCTTTGACTGCATTTTTACAACTGCTTTGTAATAATAAGTGGTGACGTAGTTGGTTGCTTGTTACTTTTTGCTCGTTTATCAGACTATTTATTATGTCATTAAGAATTTCCTCCGCTTGTGTACCAATTATGAAATCTGGTACAGCTCTAATTATAAAGGAATTGCCACCAAAATGTTCAATTAAAAATCCCAATTGCTGAAGTAAAAAAATATTATCTATCATGAATTCTGTTTCGACCGAGGTCAGGGTAACAGTTTGAGGCACGGACAACTGAGAAGTGTTGTTAACGTTACCTTGAATGATTTCTTCATAAAGTATACGTTCATGGGCACCATGCTGATCTATCAAGTAAAGGGTATTCTCATCCTCAGCCAAAATATGGCTTGCCTTAAATTGTCCAATTACCCTAAGAGACGGCAGGGCTTCAACGACAGTATCATCATGTTTATAAGGTTTTTCTTTGTAGTTTTCATTAACAACTATATTATGCTTTTCAGGGCGTAACGTTGTTGGAACTTCTATATTGCCTTTAGGTTCCACTTCTTCATAAATAGTAAATGTTTCTTGTTTTACTGCTGGTTCCAGATCGTCGCTCTTGTTTGCATTGGCATTGGTTATATCATAACTATCCTTCAATTTATCACTAAAAACAATGCCTGGAATTAGTGATTCTGAATTATGCACTGTATCCAGAGCATTTTCAATAGCAGCTTTAAATATGGATTGAACCATAGTCGGATTACCAAATTTAACAGCCAGCTTTTGTGGATGTACGTTCACATCAATTACGTTCGGCGGTAACGTAAAATGAATTACCGCCAGTGGAAATTTACGACTTGGTATGCGTGCACTATATGTATCTCTAAGGAAATTGACGAGTTGTGCATCTTTTATGTACCTGCCATTAATGTAAAAGGAAATATGGTTGGATGTTGCTCGGTGTAAAACTGGCCGAGATATATAACCCTTGATAGTTATAAAGTCCATGGAATAATCAACACGTAATAGCTGTTGGGCAACTTCAGCCCCATAGATTGACGCTATAGTACCTAATAAGGTATTGTCTCCAGGCGTTGTTAAACTTATACGGGAACCATTATAGTAGGAAAACCGCACGTCTGTATGTGACAATGCTAAGCGATTTATAATCTCTGAAACAGCGACAGTCTCCTTACTGTCGCCAGCTAGAAATCTCTTTCTTGCCGGTGCATTATAAAAAAGTTCATTTACACATATTCTAGTACCTGAGGAACAACCGACAGGAGCGGAATCAGTTATATTTCCTCCTTCAAGTAGTAATTGAGTTCCACCTAAACTACTGTTCTGGCAGGATCTAATATCAATTTTGGAAACAGCCGCGATACTTGCCAATGCTTCTCCCCGAAAGCCCAAAGTTGCTAATGTGTTTAAGTCATCGACGAGAGATATTTTACTTGTTGCGTGACGCACAAATGCTAATTTTAAGTCCTCATGAGTCATGCCAATCCCATCGTCCTGAATTAGGATTTTACTTTTGCCGCCATTTTCAATCTTAATAGAAATATTTTGAGCTTCAGAATCAATAGCGTTTTCAATTAATTCTTTAACAACCGAAGCAGGACGTTCAATGACTTCTCCTGCGGCAATCTGATTAGCTGTAGCACTGTCTAGTATTTTAATTCGAGTCATTAAGAAGTTTCCTCCTTAAGGGTTTTCTGCAGCTTATTTAAAATATTTAATGCGTCTAGGGGAGTAGTATTAGAAATGTCTAAGTCTATCAATTCTTCGGATATGGTCATTAACATCTGATTATGATAAGGCTCCTCCTCTGAAGCCGCTATTTCTACATAAGAAGATTGAGTTTCGTACTCGAGGTCATGTAAAATCTGTTCTGCTCTTTTAACTACTTGCCTCGGAAGCCCTGCCAATTTTGCAACTTGTATCCCATAACTTCTATCTGTTCCGCCAGGAATAATTTTTCGTAGAAAAACAATATCTTCGCCATTTTCTTGTACTGCCACCTGACAGTTCCTTATTTCGGGATACAGCTGCTCTAAGTTGGTTAACTTGTGATAATGCGTTGCAAATAATGTCTTGGCACCTTGTTTATTCATTGTGATATATTCAATTACGGACCACGCTATTGCCATTCCATCATAGGTACTGGTGCCTCGTCCAATTTCATCAAGAATTATTAAGCTTTTTCCGGTTGCATTGTGTAAGATATTGGCAACTTCGTTCATCTCAACCATAAAAGTACTTTGACCAGTAGAAAGATCATCAGCAGCACCAACTCTTGTGAAAATGCGGTCAATCAAGCAAATTTCCGCGCTCTTCGCAGGAACAAAGCTGCCAATCTGAGCCATTAATACTATCAATGCTACTTGCCGCATAAATGTAGACTTACCTGCCATATTGGGGCCCGTAATAATCATTAACTCAGTATCCCCGCCTAAGGCCACATCATTGGCAACAAACTCACCGATATCAGCTAATTTCTCTAATACAGGATGGCGGCCATCGTTAATAACCAACTTATCACCTTCAACAATCTTAGGGCAAACGTAGTTATTTTCCTTAGCAATAATAGAGAATGATAACAACACATCAATAATAGCAACAACTTGAGAAGTCTGTTGTATACGCTTGGTTTCATTTTTAATAAAGTCTCTTACTTGGCAGAAACACTCGTATTCCAGTTTCATTTGCTTCTCTTCAGCACCCAGTATTGTATTTTCTAGTTCTTTTAGCCTGGGTGTGACGAAACGTTCCGAATTAACAAGAGTCTGTTTCCTTTGGTAGTATTCGGGAACAAGATTTAGGTTAGCCTTAGTTATTTCGATATAATATCCAAACACCTTGTTATACCTTACTTTTAAGGATTTAATACCAGTTTGTTCCTTCTCAGATTGTTCTAACTTAGCAAGCCAGTGCTTACCAGACAGAGCTGCTTCTTTTAATCGATCTATTTCCTCATTATAGCCTGCCTTGATAACTCCACCATCGGTAATAGACACTGGTGGATTATCTTTAATTGCTTTTTGGATAGTTCTAGAAACATCCTCTAGAGTGTCTAAATTATTATAGGACTGTTTTATTAGTAAAGAATTCATTTTTCCAAGTGTTGCTTTTAAAGAAGGAAGTTTCTCTAATGACTGACCCAAAGCCAATAAATCTCGCGCATTCGCCGATTGGAAGACAATTTTACTGATTAACCTTTCTAAGTCATAAACATGCTTTAGCTGGCCTTTTAACTCCTGCATGGCAAATACATTATTGACCAACTCAGAGACTGAATTCTGTCTCTGCTTTATCTCCTTGGCTTGTAACAGCGGTTGAAGAATAATCTTTTTTAGGCGTCTTCCCCCCATGGCTGTAACAGTGCGATCCATCACCCATAATAGACTACCACGTCTTTCTTTACCCCTCATGGTCTCCAATAATTCCAGATTTCTACGAGTTGCTCCATCTAGTAACATGTAATCAGAAGAAGAATAAGATTTTATGTTATTAATGTGGTTTAAAGATTGTTTTTGAGTTTCTTCCAAATATCTTATCAAAATTGCAGATGCTCCAACTGCTGCATTACAGCCGGTAATACCGAAAGTGTCCAGGTCAGGCTTACCAAACACTCTTTCCAATATCGTATATGCTTTAGCAGTTGAAATGGGCGTTGAGGGATATTCAGTCAAGATGCAATCCCGCTCCAATAAGGATCCCAGACTATTACTTGACAGCAAACATTCCTTCACTTCAAACCTATTGATTTCATCAACAACTTTGTTGTCGTTGCCAGTTGGTAGTTCTGTAACAATAAATTCCCCGGTGGATACATCTACCAAAGCCAGTCCCCAGCTATTATCTACACGATGCACAGCGGCCAGATAGTTATTATTTTTTTCCGAAAGAAGCTCTCTGTCAATAACAGTTCCTGGTGTAATAACCCTTACAACTTCCCTTTTTACAATACCCTTTGTTTGGTCGGGGTCTTCAACCTGTTCACAAATAGCTACTTTATAACCTTTGCTTAGTAACTTTCCAATGTAGTTGTTAACAGAATGATAAGGTATGCCGCACATTGGCATTGGGTTTTCTTTATTAGCATCCCGAGTAGTTAACGTAATTTCCAGTAACTTAGAAGCAATCTTTGCGTCTTCATCAAACATTTCATAGAAATCGCCCAATCTAAAAAAAAGTATTGCATCGGGATTTTGAGCTTTGATTTTTGTGTATTGCAGCATCATTGGTGTTGTCATAATTAGTTTCTCCCCTGGTTGATATATCTCTATATAATATAACTGGCCGGATTAGAAACCCGGCCAGTTACTTAACAACAATTGCCCCCGCAACCGGGACCACAAGAGTTAGCATCTTCACCACTAAGCGCTTTTGTTATTATAAAGTTTACTCCTTGCAAAGTAGCGTTAAAGTTTTGCTGGGCTTTAAGATATTTACTAATAACTTCATTTTCCTGCATTTTCTGCTCTGCCTTGGCCAATGTTTCATTGTCTTCTTCTGTGACCTCGCCAGAAGCTTGCTTGCTTTCAATTTTTTGTCGAATTTGTTGATACTCTAACAAAATATTCTGCGCCTCTGGGTCATTAGCCATAACTGCTTCTTGTACACGCATACTATCCAATTCTTCGCTATCTTTTAATGCATTGGCTAGCTCATGTGCTTTTTCCATAATTACTGACATCTCTTCACCTCCAGTTCATGAATTCTTGAAATGCGTTGAATATCCTTTTTATCTTTAAATAATCTTACCAGATAAACTAAACATTTGTGCCCCCTGAATATTAACATCAACTATTTTACCAATTAACTCAGCGTGTCCGGAAACATGCACAATTTTATTTGTTCTAGTTCTTCCCATAAGAACCGTATCATCATTTTTGCTTGTTCCCTCAAACAATACAGGCAGAGTTTGCCCAATAAGCTGTTTGTTAATTTCTTCAGTAATTGAATTTTGTAAAGCTAATAATTTTTGAAATCGTTTCTTTTTAAGTTCTTGAGGCACCTGCTCTGATATTTTAGCAGCAGGGGTATTAGGACGCGAAGAATAGAGAAAAGTATAGGCACCGTCAAATCGCACTTTACTAATAACTTCCATAGTATCGTCGAAGTCTTCTTCAGTTTCGCCAGGAAAGCCAACAATTATATCTGTGGTAATACTGGCATGTGGAACCCTGTCTTTAATCTGGGAAATTAGTTCTAAATATTCTTCTTTAGTATAGCCTCTGTTCATTTTTTTCAGAATACGAGAACTTCCTGCTTGTATTGGGAGATGGTAATGTTCGCAGACTTTATTACAACTTGCCAAAGTATTAACTAATCTTAAGTTAAAATCCCGTGGGTGTGAAGTCATAAAACGTATTCTATCCAATCCCTTAATTTCGTTAACTGCTTTTAAAAGATCTGCAAAGTCACCTTCATCCTGCAAGTCTTTTCCATACGAATTAACGTTTTGCCCCAGTAGCATGATTTCCCTATAACCATCATTAACTAAATCTTTGATTTCAACTAGTATTTCTTTTGATAACCTACTGCGCTCTCTTCCTCTTACATATGGAACGATGCAATAAGTGCAAAAATTGTTGCATCCATACATTATATTGACAAAAGCTTTTATGCCATGAGTTCGTTTAATTGGTAATCCTTCTTTAACTTCTCCTTGTTCAGGCCAAACTTGAATATGGGTAGTACGGCTTGCTTTTGCTTCATTAATCATCTGAGGAAGTTCATGAATATTATGGGTCCCAAATACTAAATCCATATGGGGCATTCTCTTTTTAATTCGGTCAGCCATTGCCGGCTGCTGCATCATACATCCGCACACTCCAAGAATAACATCTGGATTATTTTGTTTTAATTTCTTTAAAAGACCCAGCCGGCCAAGCACTTTACTCTCTGCTTTTTCTCTTACACAGCAGGTATTTAACAACATTACATCTGCATCCATTTCGTCATCAGTACGCTTATAGCCAAGGTCGGCTAACATACCAGCCAAAACTTCAGAATCATGTTCATTCATTTGGCATCCCCAGGTTTCGATTATATACTTCATTAATTTATCACCTCTAACTAGTAAAGCCTTATTTCCTATAGTGTGCCTTGTTTAATGCCTTAAAAAAGTATTCGCCAAGATATTAGTTTTAACTATTTATCTTTAGTGTTTCTTAGGCTTTCCCAAAGATACCTTATTCCGACATATAAAAGACAATAATAATTATATTCGTTAAATTTGATTTAATCAATAATACGTCCATACATTTATCCATAGGTTTCAAAAGCCTCTACTATTTTCTGCTCTTAAAAAAGAAGTTTCGTTTTCATTTAAAACTTTATTAATTGTTGCAATGATTTTTTCCTTGTCTTTATTAAGGGTCCCGCCTAATACTAAATAATTAGATGCATGGTTGGTTCTAAATATTGTATTGCTTAAATCTAAATCCTCAAGAAACCATTTTAATTCCTGAACCAACTCCATAGATTTTAACGATTTAAAAAGACCTTTCTCTATCTGCATATACAATGGTGTTCCAGGGTTAAAACGCAAAGTTAGCACTGCTAAGTATTCCGGCTTCATTTGGTTAACTACAACTGCAGATGCTTTTGCATGTTCGAAAGAAAAGGATTTACCCCCGATGCCACCAATTACCATCACGGACAACTTAATACCTGCTCTTTTAACCTTCTTACCTGCTTCCAGCATTTCCTCAACTGTGCACCCTTTATTTATAAATTTCATTGTAGGACTATGACCAGTTTCCAACCCTAAATATATAATTTTTAAACCAGCATCAAAAAGATTATGCAACTGCTGGTCACTTTTGTTTAATAGTGACTTAGGTCCAGCATAAACACCAACTCTTTTAAGTTTTGGGAATGTTTCAAAAAGAACTTTTAATAAGGCCAATAGTTTATTTTGGCTCATTGCAAGCGCATCCCCGTCTGCCAGAAATATTTTCTCAACTACTTCTGGATGCTGCTGTGAAGCAGCAATTGTAATAAGTGTTTCAATTTCTTTCCAATCCCTTTCACGATACTTCTTATCACGATACATATTACAAAAACTGCATTTATTATGTGTGCATCCAATGGTAACTTGAAGTATTAGACTATTAGCCTCGCTGGGCGGCCTAAAGATGTTTCCTTCATAGAAATCCACTCAACATCACCTCCATTTTGGCGGCTATCAAAAACGTATCAACTTATCTTACTATTATAACTAAGATAGACAGTAAAAATTAATATGACTTTTTAAACACACTAGACGATCATAAATTCATACAATCTGATTGTACAAAAAAAGGGCTAGCTAAGCCCCTATTTGTGCTTCCTTTTTTATTTTTTCATAAGATACTCTTACCAATGATTTATCCTGACTATAAGTAATCCTTTCTATTGCGTCCGCTATAGGGAAAAAACCACCATCTTTAAAGCCATCTTCTTTACTTATATTCACATTTACATTGTCGTGTAAGGGTTCCATCAAAAACCAACTGATTTGATTACATACTGGCTGCCGTCGAGAAAAAGAATAAAACTCGTAGCTGGTTTCACCCGCAGCACCGACAATATTGCCGTCAATACCAGTCTCTTTTTTAACACGATTTAAAGCAACTTCACCTGCACTTGCATTATCTCTAATAATCCCTTTTGGAAGTACCCATTCGTTCTTATTGTTCTGTAGAATTAACACTTTGTCTCCGTCAAATAAAATTCCTCCCGCACACCGCCTAAATAGCATTAATACACCTCCATAAGGTTTTTAAATATTAAACTAAACATTTGTATTCAACAAAATATTTCTTACCACATTTAACTACTATTTCTACATGTGAAATGTTATTCCTTCTACAGTAGATATTTTATTTAATATTTGATAAGTTGTATAATTAAGTGCCCAAACACAGATAAAAAATGACTCACAGCTAAA
>JADQBR010000039.1 GCA_016278515.1 Bacillota bacterium | reverse complement strand
GTGGAGGGAAGGCGATCACACAACATCGACCTTAAAAGAGACACATACACTATACACAGAGGTAGGTATCGTATGGAAACGAAACTTGCAAGGATAGCAGCAGTAGCAAAAAGCAGGAAAATGATGGGATGTGCAGAAATGTTTTATTAGAAATGAGGTGATTTAATGCCAATTGTTCAGATTGACTGGAAAGCGGGTAGAACCGAAGAACAGAAAAAAGAGGTTGTTAAGGGTATAACGGATGTAATAGTAAAAGCAACCAATACAACCCCTGATCGGGTTAGCGTTATTATTCGGGATATTCCCATAGGTAACATAGGCCGTGATGGGAAAATGTTGAAGTAAAGTAAGTATCTAAAGCGGTCAGGACGGGGACGTGGGGACAGGTTCCTTGTCCCACTACAGGGTATAGCAAATAGATTGTGCCAGGCATTTAGTAAAGACTTAATAAAAACTAGTGCAATAAAATACTAAAAATAACCCCTGGCGAGAATGCCAAGGGTTATTGAATTTTCTTGAGAAAAATGTTCTGGCGTAAATTGTACTGGCGTAAATTGAAGAGGCGGTGAAGAGGCGGTGCCAGGCACTTAACTTATTAACTTATTAAATTTGCCCCCGGTTCAGGTTATTCAAAAAATGTTTGAGATGGTGAATGTATATTACATAAGGCAAAAAAGCAAAATGTCTATTTTGCCTATAATCTTTAGGGAAGGTTAGAACACTAAGAGATAGAAGGAAATAATGTAAAACTGTAGAAGTAGACAGTAGGTCAAAATAAGGGAAGGAAGTGAGGGAAGGGAACCGCAAGGTTCCGTCTACTTGACCTTAACTTATTAACTTTTATGATATAATATAAGAGTTAGTGTAGCAAAGGAATTTCTGTTAGTGAAGCTATTTGGTTTGGAAATGGGGTAGGCCAAATAAGCAATCAGGGTATCTTCCCCCTGATTGTCTCTATTTTTAGAGAAGGGGAAAAAAGAGTGATTAATTTTCGCGATGAACTGGAAAAATTCGACTTTTTCACGGATAATGTTGAGTTTGCAGAGGCTCATGAGGAGACGACACAAGTTATTGAGGTTGTCAATTATACGCTTAAACGCATTAGTAAGGAATTGAACAACTCTAACATTCAAATTGAGGAAGTTATGGCAGAATTAATGGAAGAAAAGGAGCAGCAGGGCTATATCAAGGACTTGAAAAAGTCTCTTAATCAACATGAAGAAGAGAAACTCTCCTTGGTGCAGGGATTGGTGGTAGTTCTTGACCAGTTGGAGGATATTTATAGGTATTCATTGAAAAATAAAGGAGATAGCTGGTCGGAGCAAATACAGCTGGTATGGAAAAATGCCTCAAGTAATCTGCTGGTGCACGGGATAACGCGTATCGAGGGTGAAAATACTCTCTTTGATAGCCGGCTACATTCTGCAGTACAGGTGCGAGAGGACAAGAGTGTTTTAGATGGAATGATTCTTGAAGTATTACGCTGCGGATATGTCTATCAATCACACTTGTTGCGAAAAGCGCAGGTTGTTGTAAATAAACTTGGTTAGGATGTGACTGTTATGGATAGAATTTTAGGGATTGACTTGGGTACATCAACATCGGAAATTGCTTTATTAAAAGACGGACAACCTTTTGTTATTCCTAATCATCTGGGCGAACATATTACTCCTTCGGCGGTAGGACTGTCTGATGCGGGAAAAATTATCGTGGGCAAAGAGGCACGGGATCAACTGCTGTTGAAACCCGAGGATACGGTTATTGAGGTAAAGAGATTAATGGGCGGTGTCGAGACGGTTTCTCTAGGAGGAAAAGAATATCAACCGCAGCAGATCTCGTCTTTTATTTTGTCCTATCTCTTGGATTGTGCGCGAAAGTATTTAGATGAGGATATTGACAGAGCGGTTATTACTGTGCCTGCCTATTTTTCCGATACCCAGAGACGTGCTACGGTGGAAGCAGGAAAAATGGCCGGCATCAAAGTGGAACGGATCATCAATGAGCCGACTGCTGCTGCCCTCGACTACGGTTTGGAACATATGGAGGACTGTCAAAATCTTCTCATCTATGATCTAGGCGGTGGCACTCTTGATGTCACAGTATTGGAAATGTTTGAGGGTATTCTGGATGTGAAAGCCAGCAGCGGCAATAATAAGCTGGGTGGAAAAGACTTTGACCGGCGGCTGATGGACTATCTCTTGAAGAGGTTTCATGCTCAATACGGGCTGGATGTTTCGGAAGACAAAAGAGCGTTGATGCGGCTAAGGGAGGAAGTGGAAAAATGTAAGATCGCCCTTAGTCAACACCAAGAGCACCATCTGCTGATTCCTTTCTTTGCTGATGTTGAGGGAAAACCGGTTTCTCTGGAAGAGACTGTTACCAGGGAAGCTTTTGAAGGCCTCATAAAAGACCTTATTGATGCTACGCAAAAGCAGATTGACACTGCATTGGCCGATGCTCGCCTCAGTGCACCTGATATCGATCTGATCCTGCTTGTGGGTGGCTCAACCCGGATACCGTATGTGCAGAATTTTATCGAGAACGCTTTAGGTAAGTCACCCCAGTCGTTAGTTGATCCAGATTTAGCAGTAGTGAGGGGTGCTGCTATTCAGGCTGGTATTCTCAATGACCAGTTGTATGGTGAAAATGACCTTATTATTACTGATGTCTGCCCATACACTTTAGGCATATCCGTACTTGACTATGTGGGAGGTTTTCCTGTAACTGATGCCTTTGACGTCCTTATTCCGAGGAATGTCACCATTCCCGTGGTCAAAGAGAAGGCGTATGGAACAGTTGTGGATGACCAAACTGAGGTGGAAATCAATGTTTATCAGGGAGAGTATAAAAAGGCGTCACATAATAATTTTCTTGGAAAATTCCTATTACAGGACATTCCCCCGGCCCCTGCCGGCCAGGAAAAAATAAATGTTTCTTTTGCATATGATGTCAACGGTATCCTACAGATAGAGGGGACCATAGTCAGTTCTGGGGAAAGGGCTAATTTGTCCATCGAAACAACCGGTGTTGAAATGGTCGAGGAAATTGATACGGAAGGCTGGGACAAGCTTCCTAACGCCCGCCGGTTTAAGGCCATTATTAGAAAAGCTAATCGAATGTTGGATAATGGCAAAGCGGGGTATTATGCTGTAGAAATGGAAAGCCTGATTAGCAAGATAAAGGTGGGGTTAGTGCAAGACGAGGAACTGGAAACTCTAAATGAGCTTAAAGATGAGCTGCATGATATAATTTATGAAATGATGGAGGAGACGGATGCTTAAGAATCTATCCGACTTTTACTATAATAAAGGACTACAACTGGCGAAAGATAAGAGCCTGGGTTCGGCGGTTCAAAATCTGGGCAAAGCTGTGAGCTATAACGGCGGTAATATAGAGGCGTGGAACTTGGTCGGTCTTTGTTATTATCGCTTGGGGATGTACAAAAAGGCAGAATACTGCTGGATGTTCAGTGTAAATAAAGGTAGTGAAGGGAATCGAGCCAGCGATTACCTGATAGATCTAAGAAATTGTCTGGAAGAGACCGCCCCTTATTTTTCCCAGGTGGACACGTTGTGGCGGCAGAAAAAATATCAACAAGCTGCTAGAGTTCTGAGCGAAGAAATCTGCAGCAGGTTTGACGCATCCGCCGGTTTGTTGAATTTGTTGGGCATTTTACTGTTACTTGACGGCAGGGTAACGGGGGCAGTTGATTGTTGGACAAAAGTTTTGTCTCTTGATAGATCCAACATTGATGCTGCTCGGTACTTGAAAGAGGTAGAGAGTGGTCTCAGGTACAGGCTGCTTGCATGGAAAGAAGGACTATTTAGAAGAAAGGATATTATTAAAATATGAAGGATTATTACAGCGTACTTAACATCGCCACAGATGCATCTGCTACAGCGGTAAAAAAAGCCTATTTCCGGCTGGTTAGACAATTTCCGCCTGATCGTTATCCCAAAGAGTTTATGCGCATTCGGGAGGCTTATGAAGTATTAATTGATGATAATACACGCCGGCAATATGACGTGGTGGATTCCATGCCGGATATTGTGAAACGATATTTTGCTGAAGGACAGAAAGCCATGGAGGCAGGTGACTTTCCGGGGGCTATTAAACTCTTGGAAGAGGTCATTAGGGTGTACCCTCACTTTGCTGTAGTAAAGGGTTTATTGGGACAAGCTTACTTGGAAAACGACAACAGTGGTAAGGCTATTCGTGTTTTTGAGGAACTGGTAGCTGAGGAACGGAATAATGCCGGTTTCGTACGTCTGCTTGCTCAGGCCTATGCTCTGCGCGGGTGGCATAAAAAAGCAGTGGAGCAATTTAAACAAGCTTTGCAACTTGATGAAGATAATATTTCCCTTTGGCTGGGGCTGATTGATAGTTATCTGCAAGGTGATGATTTCGAAAGTGCCCAAGAAACGGTCCGGAAAGGAATTGAAGTCAGCAATAGAAAAGGCTGGGACAACTTGGAGCTGTATTTTCACATCATTCAGATTGATATTTTTAGTCGGGATTATGCAAGTATGACTAAACATCTTGAAGAGATGAAAAACAAGGCCGTTGAAAAAGAGGAAGAAAAAACTAATGTTGCTTGGTTCCTAGCGGCTCTTTCGAAGCTGCTTCATGGTATGGGTATGTATTCCGAGGCTCAGGCAACCATAGACACGGCGTATGCTTTGGAGCCGGATGATGAGGAAATCATCGCCATCAAAGATGAAATCGGTAGTCAAGTTAGTGTATTTTCCGAGCTTGAGAAGCTTAAAGGAGATCCTTCCATCGATGAGCTGTTTGCGGAGATGCTGGATTGCGAACTGCACTTATGTGATGATAAGCACTGCATGGATTGTAAACTGGAGCAATTTGCTTACGAGATGGATGTGGTCGCTGAAATGGAATCCTTTAGAGGAGACATTTTGCGGCTGAAAAAGTCTTACCCGGAGTTGTATGAACTGAAACAGGGATTCTTTGATAATGTTCTCAATCATAAAAAGGAACAGTATCTGTTAAATACTTATGGTAAGAGATTAAAAAAATACTTCAAACAGTTTCCTGAGCGATTTGAACCTGAAGATGAAGCGGAAGAATACCAATTTAATCCTGAACCCTACAGACGCCCGGAACCAAAGGTAGGACGCAATGACCCCTGCCCCTGCGGAAGCGGCAAGAAATATAAAAAATGCTGCGGGAAGTAGGGACCAACCATAAACCATAGGGACGATAAACCATAGGGACGGTTCTTGTGGTTTGTTTGAATTAACTTATCTCCAGCACCAGCGCACCTTTGAAATACTTGGTTTGCCTAAGGGGATTATTTAAAAAAAACAAAATATATTCTATTTGGTTTATTTTATAAGCTAGCTGTGCTATGGTAAAATGTGTATAGAAAGGTGATTTACATGAAATGGGAAGAGGTAAGAAAAATATATCCTGAAAGATATGTGTTGCTTCAAGTTTTAGAAAGTCATGTCGATGGTGATAAGAAATATGTTGATGATGTTGCTGCAATTATAAGAACTATTGAGGATCCTAAAGAAGCAACACGTGAGATTGTAAGTGCGAAACCCGGCACTCTTGTATACCATACTTCCAAGGAGAAGATAGAAATCTTGGTGAGAAAAAGAGTTGGCTTCAGAGTTTAATAGAAAATCATTCAGATAGCAGTATTGATAATATAGTCCTTGGAGATAGACTCTTGAGGGCTTTTTCTGTGCCAATATATTTAGGTGCAAAATTTCAAAATATAAATGTTGTATTATTATGGAATATGTTGAGGTGGAGCAGGGGTTTCCTTAAAGATTGTAAACTAAAGAAAAACAGATAGTTGCCAAATAACTATCTGCTTCTTAGTGGAAAAACTAGGAGAACAAATCGGAGTGCGTACCTGTTCTTACAAAGTATAAGTCTTGGCCATCGATTTTATAAATCAATAACCAGTCTGATTCGAGGTGGCATTCTAAGTAGCCTTTATGTTTACCAGATAGTGGATGATTATTGTGCTCGGCATCTAAGATTTCTTCGTTCTCCAATTTCTTCATGACAGTATAGAGACATATTACAGCCACGCTTTTTAGCAAGCTTAAAATCTTTTTTAAACTGTTTGGAGTAATTAACGCTTCTCATCAAGGTTAATTTCCTTAAAAAAGTCATCGACGCTTTGGGGAGAAGAAGGAATTTTACCATTAATCATATCTTCAGTATCTTGCATAGCAGCTAGGGTATTAGCATTAGGCTGTGGAATCTTTACCGAAAAAGGCAAGCCGCCAGTTAATAATGATTGACGTAAGAACATATTTACAGCATCTGAAACTGTGATGCCAAAATTAGCAAATAGTTTCTCGGCAGCTTCTTTTGTACCTGGATCGATTCTGATGTTTAGTTTAGCAGTTTTAGCCATATTTAATCACCTCCTTTATTATGCTCATTATACTATATTTGTATGCACAAAAGCAATACAATGTCATTACTTTTACTTGTTAAAGCGAAAAACTTCCCTTTTTAGGAGGCATATGGATGAGCGATAACTTAAAACCTAAATGCAATCTGGTAGGAGAAGATGGAAATATCTTCTTTATCCTCGGGAGAAAGCAGCATCTTATCATGAAGGTATTTGAACTAACGGAGGCATTGATGGATAAGACCTTTGCTGAAGATTAAGTGCCAAGGAAATCATGAGCATTGAAGATTTTATTTTTAACAGCCAGTTTAGTAATTGCCTCTTCGGGTAAGGGGACAACCTGCCACGGGGACGTTTTGTTTGCCAGGTCAGTCAATCACCCGGGGTTTGGGGAATGAAATAAGTGAATTATTCAAGCCTGACCCCGAGGGATGTAGCTGTCGGTTGCTTTGTTGCCGGCATTTTTTTGCGTTTCTCAAAGGGAAAACGAGGAACGATATGGAAAAGATGAAGGTAAGTTTTTGTGAAATGGGGGATTTTTTCAGTGAAACGAAAATATTGCATAATTTTTATATTGGTGCTGAGTCTAATTATTTCTACCGGGACTGCTTATGCTTACAGTTTCGACGATTTAGACGGCCACTGGGCTGCATATTACATAGAACGTCTGGCGGCGGAAGGAATTATTAACGGTTATCCCGATGGGTTGGTTAGGCCGGAAGATTTGGTGCAGGTTGACGAGTTTGTCAAAATGTTTATTACTGCTATGGGGTATGACTTAGCTAACGGTGAGGATTATTGGGCTAGTACGTATTTTGAAAAGGCGCGGCAGAACAGAATGATTGAATGGGGCGATTTCTCTCCGGTCGATTACACCAGAAAGATAACCCGAGGGGAAATGGCATTACTAATCAGCAGAGCCGCAGATGGAAAGGTTAGCAATCTGGACAAGTATGGCGGTCAGTTTAGCGATCTCAGAGGAATAAACCTTGTGGACCGGTCAGCAATATTAACCTGCTATGCGCTGGGTATTATTACCGGTTATCCAGATGATACTTTTAGGTCGTACGGTACAGCCACCAGAGCGGAAGCCGCGGCTATGATTGTCAGGTTGATGGACAAATCAGAAAGAGTTTTGCCTGGTTCGGCCCTGTCTAACCCCGCCCAAACCAGCCGTACCACCGCATACGAAATGATTAGAACGGCACTGCTGCACGTGGAGTCAGAGGTGAACTTGTCTCAATTGGGTATTAGTCTTGATGCACTTAAGAATACCATGGACAAAGTCATTAAGGATAATCCGGAAATCTTTTATTATAACGGGCTGACATATTCTGGTGGCTGGGTCGAGTTTGAATATACAGATATCCCTAGAGACGAGCTCATAAAAATGCAGGTGGAGCTCCAACAGACAGTGGACACTATTATATCCAATAATGTTACCAGCGGCATGTCTAATTATGATAACGAAAAGGCTCTACATGATTATCTGGTGCTCAATACTAAATATGATCAGGATAACTACGTTAAGGGCACAGTGCCGGATCTTTCTTATACTGCCTACGGCGCATTGGTAAAGGGCACGGCAGTCTGCGAAGGTTATGCCACGGCTATGCAAATTTTATTGAGAGAGGCGGGCGTTGAGAGTTTAATCATTACAGGTTTAAGCGATGGGCAGAGCCATGCTTGGAATTTAGTAAAGCTTGGCGGCAGTTACTATCATCTTGACGCGACTTGGGATGATCCGGTGCCTGATCAGGACGGTCAGGTCCAATATAACTATTTTAATTTGTCAGATGATATGATAATGCATGACCACTCGTGGGACGATTCTGAATACCCGAAAGCGGAAAAGATAGATTACAACTACTTTGTCATGAACGATATATATATGAAGGATGTAGACGAATTTGAAGACTATCTGCATGACGCATTTGCGGGCGGTCAGAACGAAGTGACGGCAATGATAAAGGACTACCATCCCAGTCAGCAGCAGGTAGGCCAAATAATCCGCAACGTCATATCTGATTTCCACGTCAACGTCAGCTACAGCTACTCATCTAATAAAGAATTAGGCATTATAAAAGTCGTCTTCGACCGCAGTTGAATTCCGGGACGGTACTGGTTTTTTATAAAATGGAATATAGTTCTAAGGCCGGTATCAATGATGCATATGGCGTATCGTGATATTCATAAAAAGGAACCCCAACGCGAACAATATGTGGCTCATACAAAGAAAGAAAATCTTGAGATACAAGAGAGAAAATGGCTAGGTGTAGGTTATGACTTATAATTTGAAAATACAAGATAACTTACCTTTTGTTGAACTTAAAGTGAGATATAAAGACAAAGAAATAATATTTAAGTAATGCACTTATTGATACTAGGTATGCAAGAAGTATTTTGAAAGGTGAATTAGTTGAAAAGGTAGGAGTAAGGCCTGAACCTGAAGAGGTGGTGCCAGGGAAACCTCCGAAAAAACCAAGCTGCTCCTGAATATATACACAGTATGATGCTTAAGACCTTAGATGCACCATGGTAACGAGTGCAATTACGCCCAATTTTCAAGAGATAGATTAGAAATTCTCTTGAATTCTTTGGTATTGTTGGTAACAAGAATTAATTTCTCAGATAGAGCATGTGCGCCAATCATTAAGTCATGAGGTCCTATTATATTGCCCTGCCTTTCTAGGTTGGCCCTTATTCTACCATATTCCGAAGACGCTTGTTCAGAAAAGGGGAGTATTTCAATTAAAGCTAGGAAACCGGAAAGAGCAACTCTATTTCGTTCAGGATATTTACTTTTTTCAACGCCATATTGGAGCTCAGCAAATGTAATTGCTGATATACATACATCACCGATGTCTAGAGCTTGGAATTTACTTATTACTTTTTTTGGTTTTTCTTTTATTATATAAATGCATATATTGGTATCAAGCATATATTTCATTAGAAATCGTCTCTATTCTGGATTTTTGGTTGATTTCGTTCTGCTAAATAATCATCAGAAAAATATTCTAGGCTTGATTCTAAACATTTCCATTTACTGTCTTTAGGGATTAAAAGAACAATATCTTCAAATTTTTTTACGTAAACATCAGTACCTTCAAAACGGTAGTTTTTTGGAAGTCGAACGGCTTGGCTTCTGCCATTTTTAAATAATTTAGCAATATCCATAAAAATAGTCACACTCCTTTTTACTTCTGGTATATATCATAGTCTATATCATTATCCATTGTTTGTCAATTGGAATAGAGGCGGTTAGAGCTGGCGAATAAATGAGTTAGTTGAAGGCTCAACAGTTCTTGAATCTCTGCGGGTCCATTCCCCGCAGCTTGCTGCGCTTCCTTATAGGAAAAAGAGAAGTTGATACCCCGCGGCTTGCCGCGGGTGTAGTTCATTGTAGTATTGAGATTGCTCAGCATTATGGAAAATTATTAAGAAAAATCTTAAGAATAAAGGACGCCCAATACCCGAAAACGATATCTGGATTGCGGCTCTTTCCAAAAAAACGAGATTTTGTTGTATCCAAATCAAAAGCGCCTCCATCTTAACACAAATGTTATATTATTATTTAGGTGAAGATATTGACAGAACGGTTATAACCGTACCCGCCTATTTTTCCGATACGCAGAGACGTGCTACCGTAGAAGCGGGAAAACTAGCAGGTCTCAAAGTAGAGCGGATTATAAATGAACCTACTGCTGCGGCACTTGACTACGGTCTGGAACACATGAAGGAATGTCAAAACATCCAGATATATGATCTGGGTGGGGGAACACTACAGTACTGGGAATGTTTGAAGACGTTCTCGACGTCAAAGCAAGCGGTGGCAATAATCAGCTGGGCGGGAAAGACTTTGACCAGCGGCTCATACGTTAGCCACGGGGACGTTTTGTTTGCCAGGTCAGTCAATCATCCGGGTTTGGGGAATGGAATAAGTGAATTATTCAAGCCTGACCCCGAGGGCATGCTATTATTATCATTGCAAAAGGGAAATGCTCGGTGCCAAGAAAAAAAGGCAGTGCCGGGACGAAGTGGAAGTGAGTGAGAATATTGTCGGTATGATTTTACAGTCCTTGCTAAACTGCCAATTTTAGATTAGTTCGGTGGGGCTGGGTAAAAAAAAGCTTCTGGTAGAAACGGGATCTGAGTATACTGGGGAGAAGAAGGATTTTAAAATATAATGAGGAATAAAATGAGTAGATTGTTAAATCAGCAAAGGGGGTATTATCAATGAAAATAATGATTATTACTTCTAGCCCTAATAAGGATGGTCTCACTGCTGCCTGCAGCGAAGCAGCCAAGCAGGGGGTGGAAGCTGCCGGGGGAGAAGTTCTAATGGTGCGGTTAAATGATTTAGAAATATCTAAATGTCAGGCTTGCGATAACGGCTGGGGGATATGCCGCAGCGAACATAAATGCAAAATAAAAGATGATTTTCAGGAACTGCATCAATTTGTAGATGAGGCGGATGGATACGTAATGGTAACACCTGTATACTGGGGAGAAATGAGTGAAGCGGGTAAGACGTTCACAGATCGCTTAAGACGGTGCGAAGCAAGTAACAGAAATGGAAGGAATAAAACACAAGATAAACCATTTATTGCCATAGCAGCTGCCGGTGGGACCGGTAACGGTACTCTTACCTGTCTTTCTTATATGGATAGGTTATTCGGGCATATGCGGTCAGAACGGTTTGATCTAATAGGTATAACCCGAAAAAACAGGGATTATAAGCTTGACGCCATTCGTGCAGCGGCTAAGAAAATGGTGATAGGGGTTGAGGCTTGAACAAGGTGTGGTGCCTGACATCAACTTATGAATTTATTAAAACAGAATATCAATAATATTTCATGGG
Organism: Bacillota bacterium; assembly: GCA_016278515.1. Lineage (GTDB taxonomy): Bacteria > Bacillota > JADQBR01 > JADQBR01 > JADQBR01 > JADQBR01. The sequence goes on along the minus strand of JADQBR010000039.1, from coordinate 13,005 downwards.
GAGATCTGATGTCATTTTTAATTAACATAGGAGGAGATTTGCATCGATAAGATTAAAGTTACCTTTTTGGGAAGTGGAGATTCTTTTGGCAGTGGGGGAAAATTACAACCCTGTATTCATTTAAAAACAGCCGCACATGAGATTTTACTTGACTGCGGTAGTACTGTACTTTGTTCCATGCGTCGCTTTCATGTTGACCCTAATAATATTGAAGTGATATTACTTACCCATCTGCATGGTGATCATTTTGGTGGAATACCCTTCTATATTCTCGATGCTCAACTGGTCAGCAAACGAACTGAACCGCTCATCATCGCTGGTCCTGTTGGTACTGAACAAAGAATTAGAGAAGCTATGGAAGTGATGTTTCCGGGATCTTCAAAAATTCAGCAAAAATTTGACATAAAAGTGGTTGAAATGGAACCGGATAAAGAATTAATTTTTAAAGACATAAAGATTACTCCATTTTTAGTAGAGCATTACAGTGGTGCACCTTCATTATCCTTGCGTCTTGAAACTCAAGGAAAGGTTATTACCCATACTGGTGATACCGCATGGACTGATAGCTTGCTTTATGCTGGCCAGGGAGCGGATCTAGTAATCGCTGAATCTTACTTCTATAAAAAACAGATTAAATTTCATATGGATTACAAAACGCTAATGCAACATTGGAATGATTTTAAAGCCAAAAGATTAGTAATCACACATTTCAGCCAAGAAATGCTAGACATGCTTGGCGAAGTTGAATGCGAATATGCTGAAGACGGGAAAGAGTTCGAAGTGTAAAATCCCTAAGAACTAACTGGGTCGAGTAGGCAAAACCTTGTGATTTCAACCTATCACAGAACCGGCATCAACCGAAATAGATCGAAATAATAATTAGACGCAAAATAATCGGGTGTCCCATAGCGGGGCACCCGATTATCACCTTTTTCTTTTATCTTTTGTCCGGCCTTTTTTTTGGGGGGGGGGGTATAGATTCTCATTCTATTCGTACGAACGTAACCGAGCAACACAAGCCCCATTTTTTTGCAATATTGTAAGCCGTGGTTGTGGGTGAAGTTCATTAACTTTGCTTTCAGGCTAAATGAGAAGCTTGAAGATACCCTTCCTTTCGTGCCAACAAGTCCAAAGCAAATGTCTCCAGGTCATGCCGAAAAAAATCCCTATCTTCTTGAATATGTTCCATTACCAGGGTTTTTAGATATAATTTACACTGGTCACAGACATGTACTTGGTAAGAGGATTGGTTCGGTAGAGAAAAGTATCTCTGTCTTTCATTACTGCCGCAATTAGGACAAACCAACCGCTGAAACGGCCATCTTGTTGAGCACCTAACACAGACCAGATGCCTTTTACCCGTCTTTGCCTCCAAATAAGCAAAACCGGCATTTTCTCCGCAGACAGGACAAAATCGCTTGCCCCATTTATCATGGTCAATGTACTTGTTCAAATTTTCAGCTGCGCTATGGATAAATGGTGAAAGAGCATTCTTTATTATAAATCTGAGAATGTCTCGGTTGACACCGGTTTCAGCAATAATATCGTTCAAGTCGGTTTCATTATTGCTGATTCCTTTTAATAGATTTTCCCATAAAGATGCCCCTACCTGCTTCGATATTTTATCCAGTTCCCCGGATATTTGAGGCCGCATTTCATAAAGCAGCTCCAGAAAGGCATTGAAAAACCTGGTAAATACTTCCTTATCAACCTCAAAGCCTTCCGCCAAAAGAGGCTTTTCTTCCTTCATTAATGCTTGTGCCTTTTTCAGGGAAATAATGGGTTTTGCCCGGGGCGCTTCCTGTTTTAACTGCTGCTGTAAATCGCAGAGCTTAGCGTTAAAATTAAGCATGTCATCGGGAAGTCCCAATTCCTGCCAGAGTGTCATTTAATTCTCCTTTCCCAAAGCTTTATTTTGTTGTTCTTCATACCATTTAGCATGATGGGATTTGGCATATTCTTCGGAAACATGGCCATAAAGCATTCCGCTTAAAGCTTCACGATTATCAGGGTGAAATATTGCCAGAAAAATGTGGCCGATTACCTCAGCAGAGACGACAATCATGCTGATATCGTGGACGGGATATGCTGCTCGGACTACTTGCACGGAAAAGGATTGAGGAAGCCACATGACAATGCCCGTTAATACCAAAAGAGCGCTGCCCATCAATATGAACAATGAGTTGAGTTTTTCCCCGCCGTTGAACTTGCCTTGTCTCGGAATATCATCATAAGAACTGAAAAACGCCTGGGTAAAGCGGCCCACAAAAGCAAAATCCTCCTTGCTCCAGGTCAGTATTTCTCTTATCCAGCTAAAAAAACCACTGGGGTTTGCTATGAGTCCTAGCAGGGAAACTATGATGAAAGATACGGCAGCAATACGGTGAACCTGCATCGCCCCGACATATCCGCCAAAAAGGGGCAATAGGAAATCAAACAAGTCGGCGTAGAGCATCATACCTGTAAAAAACAAGACAACAAAAGTTAAGGTATGTGCCCAGTGCGTATAACGTGCGGTTTTACTGAACCGCTCTATCCCTTTACCTGCAGTATTAACCGCCATGTTCTTCACTTCCTTTCTGCCGGGCAGTTTCTTTCTCCACGGCACTAACCCGGGTTGTAAAGAAACCTATTATACTACCTGCCAATGCGGCACCAATAAGCCATTTTCCTCCAGGCTGGACGAGGTTCTTCCAGATACCAACAGAAGGAGGTACTTGTGCCTTCGAAGGGAATTCGTAAAACTCCGGTTTTTCGTCCAGGAGGTAAAGCACATGGCTGCCACCGACCACGTTTTCTCCATACAAGTTTGCCTTAGGGTTATCTGCTTTTAGTGTGTTCAGCCTCTCACGGCCGAGGGCAAGCAATTGATTCCTCGGGCCAAACTGCAGAGCACCCGTGGGACATGCCTTGGCACACGCCGTCAAATCGCCCTTTGTTACCCGGTCATAACAAAAAGTACACTGGGTGGCTTTTTTCAGGGTTTCATCCAAACGGGGAACTCCGTAGGGGCAATTGTAAACGCAGTATCCACAACCTATGCATTTCTCCATATCACGCAGCACGGTGCCTTCTGAGGTATGAGCCAGGGCCCCTGACGGGCATACTTTTACACAGGCGGCATCGGTACAATGCATGCACTGGGTTTTTGCAAAACTCCATTTCACTTTACCATTATCAACTCTTTCCTTAAATTGGACATAAGTATAAGTCGTTGGTGAAAGAGTTTGTGTCTGGTAACTGCCATTAAAGGGTTTTATATCTCCCGGTAATTGGTTCCACTCTTTACAGGCGGCCTGACAACCACGGCATCCCGTACACTTTGACACATCAATCAAAATACTCAAATCTGCCATTATTCAGCCCTCCTTATTTCACAAAGGAACGCCTTATACTCAGGTATCATGGTGTTACCGTCACCAATATGGGGGGTCAGGCGATTGGCTGTACCACCCTTGGCAAGCGCGGCAAAACCATAGTGCCAAGGCATCCCAACATGGTCAACAACTTTTCCTCCCAGATTGAAGGGTTGGAATCGTTCGGTGATGAGGGCATAGGCTTCTATTTCGCCTCGGGCTGAAGCAACAAATGTTTTATCGCCATTATTTATACCTTTTTTCTTCGCCAGAGAGCTGCTAATTTCTACAAACATGTTTGGCATTAATTCCACTAACCATTCCTGGTTTCTGGTCAATGTTCCCGTTTGATAATGCTCGGAAAGGCGATAAGTGGTCGCTATAATTGGAAAATCTTTAAATTCACCCTTGGCATTCATAGGGCCTTCCCATATTTTAACTACCGGGTTAAGCTGGACATTTGAAAAAGCGTTGGAAAGAGGGCTCTCGTACGGTTCATAATGTTCGGGAAAGGGGCCTTCATTCAGCCCAGCAAATAGCTTGCCCACTTTCTCGGGTATCATAATGAAAGGGTTCGTGCCGCCGGGAGCTGTGGGAGCCAGAGTCGCCCCAAAGTCGGGGACATCATACCCAACCCATTTTCCCTGTAAGGTGTCCCACCAAATAGTCTTTTTGTCCTGCGCCCACGCTTTGCCCTGCCAATCTGCGGAACAACGGTTATAGATTATTCTTCGGTTGGCAGGCCAGGAATAGGACCAATTCAAGAAACTGCCCATCCCTCCTGGATCATCAGTATTACGATTTTGTGTACGGTTTCCTGCTTCTGTGTACATGCCGCTCATAATCCAGTTGCCGCTGCAGGTGGAACCGTCTTCCTTCAGCTCGGAGAACAGGTTGAGCTGGCGCCTGGTCTTAAACTCGTAACCATTGATTTCACGCATGACTTTGTCAATATCCGGTTCGTCATGGGGTCCATAATCCCAATAAAGTTCTCTGATAGGGGCATCCTGTTTTTTGGAGCTGGTTCTGTAAAGCTGTTTTAACAGCTTGGTAAGTCTGTTTATAAAGTAGGCATCCGGTTTGGCTTCACCAACCGGCTCTACAGCCTGCCAGCGGTATTGGATCCATCTGCCGCTGTTGGTAACAGTACCGTGTTTTTCAAAAGAAGCAGCTGCCGGCAGTAAAAATACCTCGGTATCGATTTCTTCCGGGTTCATGCCTGCTTCTTTTTTCCAGAAACTTGCCGTCTCTGATTCAAACAAGTCGTTTACCACCAGCCAATCCAACTTGCTTAATGCCGTTTGCTCTTTATTGGCATTGGGTCCGCCTACAACCGGGTTTTGACCAATACACAAAAAACCCTTGATTACGCCGTCGTACATGGCTTCAAACAGTGCAATGTGTGAGTAATTCTTGGCAGCGTCACGTTTGGGCAGGTAGTCGTACGCAAAGTCATTGTCTTCTGTTGCCGCGTCTCCCCAGAATGCCTTGAGCAAACTAACTAGAAACTTTGGTTTGTTGCTCCAATACCCGCTGGCGGGAGTCTCCTTTTTTAGGTAGTTTGCTAAAGTGGCATGTCCCTCTGAATTGGTGGGGCTGCCGAGATATCCAGGAAGAATGTGAAATAAAAGAGCCATATCGGTAGAGCCCTGCACGTTGGATTCCCCGCGAAGTGCATTTACCCCGCCGCCTGGTCGGCCTGTATTACCCAGCAGTAATTGCAGCATTGCATAACTGCGCACATTTTGGGTGCCCACTGTATGCTGAGTCGTACCCATGGCATACAAGATGGTTCCGGTTTTATCCGGGGCGCCCGTAGCGCAATAGGTCTCGGCAACCTGTAAAAATATATCTTTAGGAGTCCCAGTCACAGCGCAGACTTTGTCCGCGTCGTAGCGGGAATAATGTTTTTTTAGCAGTTGGAAAACCGTCCTTGGATGCTGCAATGTTTCATCCTTTAAGGGGTTCCCTTCTTCGTTAAGCTGGTATGTCCAGCTCAAGTTGTCATACTTCCGACTCCCCTTGTTGTAACCGGTAAACAAGCCATCGTTAAAATCAAATTTCTCATCAATCAGGAAGGCGGCATTAGTATATTTTACAATATAATCCTTGTGATAGAGGTTATTCTCAAGAAGATATCTGATTAAACCTCCGATAAACGCGATATCCGTACCGGAACGCAGAGGCGCGTATAGGTCCGCTTTGGAGGAAGTCCTGGTAAAACGGGGATCTACGCTGATAATTTTTGCTCCGCGTTCTTCCTTGGCCTTCGTCAGCCATTTAAAGGACATCGGGTGGTTTTCTGCAGCGTTGCTACCGATAATAAGCGCACAATCCGTATTTTTCATGTCTATCCAATGATTGGTCATTGCTCCCCTACCATATGTTGGCGCCAGACCGGCGACCGTAGAGGAATGTCAGATGCGTGCCTGGTGTTCAATGTAGACAATACCCAGGGATCTGGCTAACTTTTGCAGCAGATAGCATTCTTCATTATCAATTGCCGCGCTGCCCATAACGCCAATGGCTTCCGTGCGGTTAACCGTTAAATTTCTTTCTTGATGAATAAAACTGTTATCCCTGGTCTTTTTGATATTTTGGGCTATTTTCTCCAACATCCAGCCCCAATCTTTTTCTTCCCATTTGTTACTTCCCGGCGCTCGGTACAGTGGTTTTGTAAGACGACGCTCGTTATCATGAATCTGATAGACGGTCGCCCCTTTACTGCAGACAGCGCCTTCATTAATCGGATGATCCGGGTCTCCTTCAGTGTTAATTACCTTACCGTGTTTTGTATGCACCAAAAGCCCGCAACCACACGCACAATAAGGACAGATGGTTGGGGTGGCTTTGGCATATTCGATGCGATAATTCTCCACTTGCGCCTCGGCCCGGGAAAGATCAAATCCCAGCTCAGCTATTGTTGCTGTACCAAAGCCTAGACCGGTTAATTTTAGAAAATTTCTTCTAGACACTCCCATTTCCGTTTCCTCTCCTTTCCAAAATGTCATCTCTTCCAACTTTTATACCGTAAAAAAACTTGAGTGTCATCATCCCCCCCTTTTTTGGAAAGATTTTTGCAAAAATCCTGAATAACAAGCTTGAGACCAACAAGGCAGTACCTTGCAAAAAAGGTGACATCTTTTTCCTGAAGATGGGAAAAAATTGATGCCACGTTGCTAATAGGTTTACTATTTTTTCATTATTTTAAATGTTTTGACATATTTAGTATATTCTATCATACCGAATGTAAGATGACGAGGGACATTTGTCCTTTTTTGGGAAAAACAGGTATTTGAATCATCTACCCTGGCTCGGAAAGGCCTTTCCATTCACTCTTTGCCCCATGTCGCTTAAAAATCTTAAAAACGTGCCTTGCAATGGGGCCCATTTCAATATGCCTGCCCCTATCTGTTGCGAGATGTAAAGCCATCTCACCCCAATCACGTCTGGGAAGTAGACATCACATATTTTGCCATGCAGGGCGTTGGATGTACCTTGTAGCTGAAATCAGCTAAATGGATAAATGAGAGATCGCAAGGTTCCGCCTACTTGACCCAACTTATAGATAGAGGGAATTAATGTAAAACTGTAGAAGTAGAAGTAAACAAGGGTTAACAAGGGTTCAAAAAGATCAATGGAAAAGGTTAGCCACTATAATCGAAGAAAAAGGAACTATACAAATGCCAATACATAAAATTCTATCGTGGATAGCTGTGCTTCTTTGGATGGCACTCATTTTTAATCTGTCTTCCCAGGTAGCAGAGCAGTCCAACCAACTGAGTACAGGGATAACAAAGGTTGTTGTAAAAACTGTGAAGAAAGTTGTTCCTAACACAAATTTTGATATAGAGAGTTTCAATCATATAATAAGGAAGAGTGCCCATTTCTTTGCCTACTTAGTACTTGGGATGTTGGTGATAAACGCCTTGAAAAGAAGTGGGGAAATCGATACTCGGAGCGTGCTTATAGCCCTTGGGATTTGTATTCTCTATGCCGTATCAGATGAAGTACATCAGTTATTTATTCAGGGTAGAGGCCCGGGAGTGAAAGATGTATTTATTGATAGTGCCGGGGCGAGTGTGGGAATTTGGGTGTCTGTGATTATTAGTAGGTTATTATGATAATATCAATATCCTATGGTGAGGTAGGGTCAGACAAATGCTGCGGATATCTTTTGGCGCTATAACCCCCCATAGGGTCAGCGTTATTTTCCGGGATTCCAGTCGGTAACGTAGAACGAGAATGGCTGCCCCTACGGGTAAACAGTGATATGGAAAAATAGTTCTTACTAAACTACCAATTTTAGATTAGTTTGGTGGGGCTGGGTGAAAAAAGCTTCTAGTAGAAACGGTATCTGACTATACTGGGTAGAAGAAGGGTTTTAAAATATGATGAAGAATAAATGAGTAAATTGCTAAATCAGCGAAGGGGGTATTATCAATGAAAATAATGGTTATTACTTCTAGTCCTAATAAGGATGGCCTCACTGCGGCCTGCGGCGAAGCAGCCAAGCAGGGGGTGGAAGCTGCCGGGGGAGAAGTTCTCATTGTGCGTTTAAATGATTTAGAAATATCTCAATGTGAGGCTTGCGATAACGGCTGGGGAATATGCCGCAGCCAACATAAATGTAAAATAGAAGATGATTTTCAGGAATTGCATCAACTCGTAGATGAGGCGGACGGATACGTAATGGTCACACCTGTATACTGGGGAGAAATGAGTGAATCAGGAAAGATGTTCACAGATCGCTTAAGACGGTGCGAAGCAATTAACAGAGATGGAAAGAATAAAACACAAGATAAACCATTTATTGCCGTAGCTGCTGCCGGTGGGACCGGTAATGGTACTCTTACCTGTCTTTCTTATATGGATAGGTTGTTCGGGCATCTCCGGTCAGAACGGTTTGATCTAATCGGTATAACCCGAAAAAACAGGGATTATAAACTTGACGCCATTCGTGCAGCAACTGAGAAAATGGTGCTTCGAGGCCAGGAAGAGGCGGTGCCAGGCACTTAACTTATTAACTTATTAACTTATTAACTTATTCGAATGATACCATCTTTTGGTAAAATGAGACTAGGAGGTGTTTTTTATTGGGAAACATATTTGAGAAAAAAGATAAAACAAAGTATATCTGCTGGAATTTTTCGCATGGAAGGATTAATGGCTATGGATAAGAATAGTAAAAAAATTCAAATACGTAATAGTACTGTAGAGTTTCTTATTTTTACCTCGCAAACTGATGATCAATCAATTGAAGTTATGGTTGTAGAGGAAAATGTGTGGCTAACACAGGAAATGATTGCAACGCTTTACGAAAAAGGTCGCTCTACAATCACTGAGCATTTAAGGAACATCTTCTATGAGGGGGAATTAAATGAGGAATCAGTATGTCGGAAATTCCGACGAACTGGTTCAGACGGTAAGGAATATAAGACCAAATTTTATAATTTAGAAGCTGTGATAGCAGTTGGGTTTAGAACAAATTCAGAACGAGCAATTGTATTCCGTCAATGGGCAACTAAGGTGTTAAAGGATTTTTCTATTAGGGGTTATGTTCTCGATAAAGAAAGGCTTAAAAATGGAGCGTTTCTTAATGAAGAATACTTTGATCACCTAATTGAAGAAATTAGGGAGATTAGGGCAAGTGAAAGGAAGTTTTATCAAAAGATAACTGATATTTATGCAACTGCAATGGACTATACAGTGGAGGCGCTAACAACCAAGAAATTTTTTAAAACAGTACAAAATAAACTGCATTTTGCTATTCATGGAAAGACTGCAGCAGAAGTAATTGTGGATAGAGCCAATGCTGAAAAACAAAATATGGATTTATCCACCTGGAAAAATGCACCTAAAGGTAAAATATTAAAAAGTGATGTTTCTATTGCGAAGAATTATTTAACACTAGAAGAAATGGATTCATTAAATAGGATTGTTACGATGTATTTAGATTATGCCGAAAATCAAGCCAAAAGAAAAATACCTATGACAATGGAAGATTGGGCTAGCAAATTAAATGCTTTTTTGCAGTTTAATGAATATGAAATTTTAAACAACTCAGGAAAGGTTACTGCTGAAATTGCCAAAGCTTTTGCAGAAAGTGAATTTGAAAAATATAGAATTGTACAAGATAGATTATTTGAAAGTGATTTTGATAAACTTTTAAAGAAAAGTGAGCAAAATAAAAAAAGAGAATAAACCTTTATATATAAGAGACACTTGATGAGACCAGGAGGTGTTTTTTATTGGGACGAAAACCGAGGATAGAGTATAAGGGTGGAGTGTATCACGTTATTCAAAGAGGCAATAACCGAGAGTACATATTTGAGCATAGAGATTATAAGACATATTTGCTGGAACTGGTATAGTGAGGGGACGTGGGGACAGGTTCCTTGTCCCACTACAGGGTATAGCAAATAGATTGTGCCAGGCATTTAGTAAAGACTTAATAAAAACTAGTGCAATAAAATATTAAAAATAACCCCTGGCGAGAATGCCAGGGGTTATTGAATTTTCTTGAGAAACAGTAGAGGACAACTATGTATATTATTATCGAATATTATCGAACAATCGGCCAATGATGGAACTTAAAAGTCTGATTGAAACTTCTCCCGGGGGGAAATTTAGGATGCTTGATAGGCGAAAAAGCTGAACGAATATTACATTAAATGTTAATACTTGAATAATTTAGCATTAAAGCATTGTTTTCTGCACAAAATAGTAGTATAATTTATGCAGATTAGAAGTAAATAGGGTAGGAGGAGTACTATGCGAGAGTTTAATTACCTTGCGGTAGATTCTGAGTTTTACACGCCTGATATTGTTAATCTTCTTTCTGCTATCCATGAGTATAAAGGCAAACAGGAATTATTTATAGAGGCGCAACCGGAAATTTTAGAAGCTATGCTTAAGGTTGCAAAAATACAAAGTACTGGTGCCTCAAACCGAATTGAAGGAATCCATACTTCTGAAGCACGGTTGAATGAATTAGTTATTGAAAAAGCTGAACCAAGGAATAGAGATGAGCAGGAAATAGCAGGATATAGTGAAGTATTAAATACTATACATGAAAACTATGAGTATATCACCCCAAAACCAAATGTTATTTTGCAGTTACACCGAGACTTATACGCTTATAGCCCTTCATCAGTGGGTGGTCGTTTTAAAAACACAGATAATGTTATTGAGGAAGTGGACAGTGAAGGAAACCGCAGGGTACGTTTTCAGCCTTTACCGGCCAATGCAACACCCGGTGCTATGGAAGCGCTTAGCAAAGAATTATTAACAGCTATTGACCAGAGCGAAACAGATCCATTAATCCTTATTTCCAAATTCATCTTAGATTTTCTCTGCATTCATCCCTTTAATGATGGCAATGGACGGATGAGCAGATTATTGACGCTATTACTTCTTTATCAGCAAGGTTATATTGTTGGGAAGTATATTAGTATCGAAATGATTATTGAGAAAACCAAGGAAAGCTACTATGAGGTGCTTGAGCAAAGCTCCAAAGGATGGCATGAAGGAAATAATGATTACGCTCTTTTTGCTAAATATTATTTAGGTGTCATACTAAGTGCTTATAAAGAATTTGCAAGTAGGGTAGAAACAATTCGTAATAAGGGGTTAACGAAATCTGAGCGCATCCGGCACATTTTTTCAAATAAAGTAGGTAAGATAACCAAGGCAGAAATCGCCACCCTTTGTCCGGATATAAGTATCACAACAATTGAAAAGGCACTTTCCGATTTACTAAAAGAGGAATATATTATAAAAATTGGTGCAGGCCGCAGCACAGCTTATATTCGTAATCACGAATCACAAGAATAAACTGCATATTCAAATCATAATCTGCATATTCAAGGGTCTGATTTTATGCATAAAACCTTTATAGTATGCAGAAAAGAAAATCGAAAATAACCGCAATCATGGGAATTTCATTAAGAGGTTCTTTTTTTGCGTTCATATATAAATCTCTTTACTGGCTGGTATCCCAAATGCAGAAGAGGTAATGCAAACTAAATGACGTTGATGAACACTAAAGACGATTAAGCATTAGTAATGCTAAAGCAAAGGAAACACCGTTAAACGTGAAAAATAACGCTCGATTTAAGCAGTTTGATGGGTTTATTTGAGAACTTTCTAGGAACCAAAATTTAGTTGAGAAGCTATTCATATTAAGATATAATTTAAATAAATCTAACACCAGTCAATAGGAGGTGTTTAAGTTGGAAAATGCAAGGGAAAAGGCAATAAACCTAATCAAAGGTCTTCCAAGTGATATTTCTCTTGAAGAAATTATTAGACAGCTAGGATTTATCAAAAAAGGCAATGTATCAATTTCAGAGGAAGCTGCTAATGACTGTGAATTAAAGAAAATGATTGCAGAGAGCCGAGCAGCTTATAAAGCTAGTGACTTTTCAACCACAGAACAGTTAATAGAAGAAATTTCAAATAGGTTTAATGATGAATAAGACTATTGTTATTTGGCCTAAGCCGGTTATGACTGTTTGGTTCTTTTTCCCATGCCCACGCTGATTAAATGAGAAATAAATTGATTAGCACTAATGCCTTCTTTTTTTGCAGACTCGGCAATACTTCTATGTAAAGATTTTGGAATCCTTAGAGATATGCGGCCGTTGTATTCGTCATTGGTACCAGGCTCAGGTATGCTGATATTATCTTCGTACGCTGCTCTTATCCATTCTTCTTTTGCAGTTATAGCATCTTTAATAGCATCATCCGTTGTGTCTCCGGTGCCAACACAATAACGAAGATCGGGAAAGTCAACAATATAGCCACCATCATCAATATCTGGCCTTACGGTAAAAGGATATGCAGCATTAAGGTAATAATCCAATTCTTTTTTCATGGGTAATGCCCCTTTCTAAATTAAGTTTGGTTAAGTCGACGAATTACATTCCCATTCTTTCCAAGAGGTCTTTAACATTTTCTAGATATATTCGTTTAACTTGTTGACCGTGTTTGGCTATTCCTATAATATGTCTGCATTTTTATGAAGGTGAGGGATATGAACAGAAATTTATTGATAGCTTATCTGAACTAGTTGCCAGAGCTAATGAAGGTGAAACTGTAAATATTGTTTCGGGCCCCGATGATGTTTGCCAGAATTGCCCGTACCTGAATAATAACCAATGTAACCAGCAGAACGACTCTGAGGTTGAAATCCTGAAGTTAGACGACAAGGCGTTAAAATTTCTAGGACTTAAACCCGGTATTCAAGTTAAATGGCTGGATCTGAAAAACAAAGTGGATAACGCAGAGAAATGGCTGCAAGACTTTTGCCTTGGCTGCCAATGGGCAGATGTTTGTAAACGCTAGGAGAAAAGCCGATTGCTAGAGGGAAGAGAACGTGCCAGGCACTTAACTTTTTGGAAAGTTATGTGATATAATTAAGCTAAAAAGAATTGCTTAACAGATTGAGGTGTCAATATGGAAAAACGAATACAGGATGAATTGAATATTCTAAAAGATATCATAGTAGAAACTGTTTCTGTAGAACAGATTTTCCTGTTCGGTTCATATGCAGGCGGTACTCCGCATGCTGATTCGGACCTAGACCTTTATGTTCAGAACTCTGGACATGATATAGCATTACGGGTTGACCTCGCCCTCCCTAGAA
>JADQBR010000005.1 GCA_016278515.1 Bacillota bacterium | reverse complement strand
AACTCGCTTTGTATTTCTTCTTGCTGGTTTTCCGCTTGACTCGTTTACTTCCGTTTACATATTTTATATGTGTAACTATGTGTCTAAAATGCTCGAATTCCTAAAAGTGTTGTTATTACAGAGTCTCAAAGGATTGCCTCGTTATATATTTGTAAGATCCGCGGGAATGCAGGTTGCAAGTGCCTGCGAATAGTTGGTTCACTCGGTGGGATATATTTTCTCTGCTCAGGATGATAACGACAACTGAGCCTTTTAAGGAGGTCTTGTGATAGATCCTCAGCCCACTCTCCAATGGCCAAAAAACTTCGACAACCAGATAACGTTGCACAGATTCCTACTGCAAGGGTGGAGACTATCGTGTGCCTGATGCCTCGCGGTTTACGCGGATCCCTCAGCTCTTCAAGCCGTTCCAGTAATCCGTCAGGTTGGTCAAGATTCGCTGCATTAAGATTTATCATAGATTTTTTCCCTCCGCTTAGTTCCGGAGCCAAAAAAGGAGATGATAACAGTTGTCTTACCTTTCGGTGTAGCGGATACACATAAATGGTCTTTGATGTCCCGTGGTAATAATATTGGCCGGCATTACGACCATAGCCGCGTGTCTGCCCTAACTTAAGCCATCCTGCTGCACGGTAGCATGTTCCAGCAAAGCGGGAGTGATCTACAAACGTTTCTACTAATAAAATAGGATGTCCGTATACCGCCATCCAGTCCTCCGATAATCTTTTAACATTAAAGACAAAATTTTGGAGGCGAGGTTGGGAATGCAAACGCCTGGGAGGATGAGAAAACGTAAGTTATTAGCCACAAAAATTAGGCGTTTCCATTGGTTTTCTCTGGACCAACCAATCCACTGATCTCGGGCACCGCATTTGAAAGCTGCCGTCCCCCAACCAAGCAGAGCAACCCATTGGTGTTCTAGTTCTGCCACGTACTTAATGGATTCCCCTACTAACTTGCGAAATCCTAAGTAATGATGGGTGGCCATGAGTTGATTCCATTGTGGTTCCTCTTTCGGCTGGATAGGGCGAACGACCAACGATTTAAGCTCGGTTTGTGCTGGCATGTTTAGGCTCCTTTTTGGACCGTTTTATATCTTTATCCTTATTCTAACAGTCCATAAAGGAAAAAGTCAGTCATATTTTTAATCTGTTGCTATGACTTTGTTATGTTTGACTTTGACGTGGCCCTGCCGTCCTCCCCCACCAGTTTGCATTTGGGTTTATCCAAATCTTCTCTGCTGGGCGTGGTATATCCGAATGGAATGGACCTGGCAAACAAAACGTCCCCGTGGCCCATGGCCCATTGATCACCATCTTGGTCACTACGGCTTGGTAAAAGCGGAACCACAGTTTTAAATACGTCCCCTTCAATAAAAGTAGGGTCTGCGCCTTACTTTACTCTAATGTTATTAAAAATTTCATACTATAGATTATTACTTATATTTGACAACTCTTTGTTATTTAGAGTATCATATTACTAAGAAAGGGCATACTATGTATGGAAAGGAGGCCCAAAAGTGAAAACGTTATCAACTACTAAACTAGCAGAAACCGTAAAATCAAAACGTGAACAAAAAGGCCTAACTCAGGAGGAACTCAGTAATCGTACCGGAATAAATCGAATAATGATTGGCCGTATAGAGCGGGAGAATTTCACTCCTTCCATAACTCAATTTGAAGCATTGGCTAATACACTTGACTTTGAAATTACCGATATGTTCGTTGAAAAACAAAAAACAAACTCATTTGTTGCACTTCTTAGTGAAGCACTAGGTGAAAATGAAAAAGAAGGTGTAGATAAACTTTTCTCTATGATGTTATCTCTTAGACAGCAAATACTATTGAGGAGTAAATTTGAAAATGAATCAATCAATCGCTCTTAATCAGCTTCAAATCAAAGATATCTGTAAGCTAGCGAAAAATAAACGCTTTGAATTAGGTTTTACTGGTGAGACACCCATAGCAAACGATATCTTAACTATTCTTGATAATCTGAACATCATGTTGCTGGAATATCCAATCAAATCAGAAGGTGATAGACCAGCTTTTTCCGCTGCACTTATATATTCAGAAGAATGCGGTCAAGAGCTTGCTTTCATAGGCCTTAATACTGCTGACTATTATGATAAGCAAGTATTTGCTTTAGCCCATGAACTTTACCATTATTATACGAAGACGG
The DNA here is from genome assembly GCA_016278515.1 of Bacillota bacterium. Classification (GTDB taxonomy): domain Bacteria; phylum Bacillota; class JADQBR01; order JADQBR01; family JADQBR01; genus JADQBR01. The sequence goes on along the minus strand of JADQBR010000005.1, from coordinate 22,256 downwards.
GTTCTCATCTTAGTCGCTTAGAAGATGAGGAGAGCAATCTAATTGAAGCACAAGCCAATCGGTTTGCAGCAGAATTTTTACTTCCTGAAAACGTGTTGGAAAATATCGTTTTTGATGAGTTTAAGACCGCTTGTCTTGAGAGAGTGCAAAGCAAAACTCTAATCCGTTTTATTGCTAGATTGCACTGCACTTGGTGGCTTCCATATCGCTCTTTGGTAAAAAGATTAAAAGAAATTAACGCTATAACTGAGGCGCAATACGAAGAACTCTACGCTGTTAATGAGCGTGAAATGGATGGAGAGTATTACCGTATAGGAAAGGCTATCAATAACGAAGTCTTTTTAAAACTCAACACTGCTACAAATACAGTTGGCACCTCGCCCAAACACATCGAGACTATTATCCGCAACTTTGAAGACAATATAATTGATGAAGATAAATTTGCAGATACCCTCATTCAGTTTAACAAAAGCCCGGAAGAGTTCGGATATGAAATTATAATCTCAGAAGAGGATATCGAGAAATTCGAAAACTTCTTTAGCGGGGAGGGTAATGATGGAAGTTAATTTAACCTCCCCCAATCCAGTTTTAATCAGCATATTTAAGCATCCCGAACAAATGATTACATTGGATGCTAATTTTCTTATTCCACCCGATAGAAGCCGCTACGCTAAAAATAGTTTCAATTTTTCTACGTTTCAAAAAGTGTGGTTAGATCCGGTTTTTAGGGCATTTCCTAACCTTGCTATTCACGAAGCTGTATATGGCGAATTATGGTAAGGCTAAACCAAATTTCGGTACACCTCTTGCAAATTTTAGAGACACTGTGCAGTACCAGTGACTTTAGGTTGCCATAAAGTTTTTGTATCCGTAGCACATGCTTTCCAGTTACAAGTCCTTGAGAAAATTAACGAAGTCTTTCTGCCCGCTTAAAGAATTAACTAATCTTTTATCTGCTGTCCAGAATTCACAAGGTTCCGTAGTATTACTGTAAATCCGTAGCTTTATATTCTTTGCCGTTCATCCCCAATCGAGTGAGCCAAGTCCTAAGGGAATATTTGGGATTCTCATCCTGAGCTGGCTTAAAGGATGAGCGCTTTAGCTGCTTGGCATTTTGATTGATAAGTGCCGCCAGGTCTTGAAAAGCAGTTACTTTATTTACATCCAAGTTCTCTGCCGCCAACTTAAAGGTAAGGGTTTCCTCTTCAAAATCAAATGCTAAGCTTGGACACCTTTCTGGCCCCAGTTCCGTAAGTGCAGTTTTAAAATCTTCAATTCTTCCGATGCTTCCATTTCTTTTGGCTGTTCTGCAGTTAAAATTTCTTCCAAAGTAATCGCCTTCCCGTCTCCAGTAGTTATTGTCCCCTCCCTGTCAATAGTGAAAAGCTCTGTTTCTGCTGCAACTTCGTAAGCAAAGCTTGGTGCTCCAAGGTACTTAGGTTTTACTCCTGTAAACTCGCCTAGCTTTTTAACCATTTCTTTTCGCTCCATGTTTCATACCCCCTGTGTTTTGGTACTACCATACCATATATGGCTCAAAAGCACAGAAGCTAGCAAGTAATTATGGTGTCTAAAAAAGTATATTTTTCTATTAAAGAAGCAGGCCTTTGTGGCCCACCTTTAGTCTTTTTCAATTTGCTTTATGCCAACGAGGTTAAATTGAAAAAAGCAAACCAATGACGGCTTGCTTCTTGTTATATTTTATTGGAGCTATGGAAAAAAGCAACTGTTTTACTATAATATCCGAATACCTTTTTTAATTACTTCTTCTTGCAAAAATGTTCCTGGACGTGATTCTTTTAATTCCTGACTTGAATACGCTCTTGATTCTACCATTAACCCAGTGCTTTCATATAATTCCATTAATTTCACAGCTTCGTTTATTATGTCTTTCCCAAACTCGGGCGATACAACGGCTAAGTTAACATCGCTATAATACTTTGGTGTTCCGTTTGCATAAGATCCATATAAAAAAACTGCATCTAAAGGAATTTGCCGTGTAATTTCTTCACTGGCTTTTTTTAATAGAGATATTACTTTTTCTCTTGGGGTAATTTCTCTACTATACATATTCTTAGCCATCCAACCATCTCCTTGGCATTGTTCCAGGAAATTGTTTACTAATATTATATCGTTTAGATGCTGGCACCTCAACTATTTGCTCCATTAACCTATTGTCGCCCAGCCATTTAATATTAATAGTATATTGCCATAAAAATGAGTGTTAAGCAAATGCATCATCCGCATTTACTTAAAGCACAGTTTCTTCCGACTGTTCCTCCCCAACTTCTGCTTCAGGCTTTGGTACATCAGCATAAGAAATCTTAGTGCCATCTCGAAATACATATACCTCTTCATCAGTTCCCACCGTATTAATAAATCTTTTTACAATAACAGTGGCATATTTGGGGTCAAGCTCTAGGGTGAAACAGATTCTATCAATCTGCTCGCAGGCAATCAGCGTTGAACCACTACCGCCAAAGGTATCCAATACGATGCCATTGACCTGGGATGAATTCTTAATTGGATAGCATAGCAGTGGAACCGGCTTCATTGTCGGATGCTCGCCATTTTTCTTCGGTTTATCGTAACTCCAGACAGTGGTTTCCGAGCGACCTGTGTACCACCGGTGTTTGCCACCTTTTAGCCAGCCAAAAAGGATGGGTTCGTGAATCCAGTTGTATGGGCTTCTTCCTAGCACCAGAGAATTCTTTTTCCAAATGCAGACGCCACTCAGATGAAACCCTGCGTCAATGAAAGCTTTTCTAAAATTAAGCCCCTCGGTATCGGCATGAAATACATAAGCAGAAGCACCCGGTGCCACGTTCTCTTCAGGCGGCACACCACTACACATTCCACTTCCGTATGTCCTTCTGCCACGAGAACCTTGTATCTTTGATGGCCTCCTACGATATTTCCTGTTTCTTCATTCCAGATGATGGGCTCTACATAGCCAAACTCGGTCATGGAACGCTTGAGCTTTTCATAGGCTGGGTCTCCAGGTTTTAAATCCTTACGTGGGTTATATTTGGCCGGTTCAATATCGGAAACCGGGATCTTGCGGATTATCATTTCTTGGTTCATCTTTTCAGCTCCTTAGAAATTGATATTTGTGCATTAAAAAAGCCCGAAAACATAGGTCTTCGAGCCTTAAAACCATCTGAAAACACCTTTGAAAATGGCTGTTGTCAGGATGGTATTTATCTAAAACCCAGCAAGAATACTCCTATCCTCTAAGGTAGGAGATGAATTGCCGAAGCCCCGCCCTGGAAAATGTTGCATTTTTCTTAATGACATAGTAAATAGAACCGTAGGGCATACGGGGATAGCCTAGTGATACTGTAATCATTAGATTGCTTGACTAGGAAGCTCCCACTTCTATAAGTGGTGAGAGTATGTCACTTGGTTATTCATACTTACCTGCTTAAGCAACCCCAGTGTTTATGGGGTTTTTCACTCGCTTTTCGGAATTTCTATTTTCCGCCGGAATCCTTTAATAACCCCCCTTGCGATTTTCGCGAATTATCACACAAGACCCTGGCGCGTTGCGGGTTTGAAGGGTTTCGTAAGATGTGAACCCCCTACCGCCTAATCGTCATAAGCATTTTCACGCTAGTTAATCCGCAAATATCGTTCGTTATTTGCTATAATAAAATAAACGGCTTAATTCCAAAGGAGGTTTTTAGGTGTTTATTACTGCTGACGAATTAAAAAACAACTTGAGTAAATACCTAATGTTTGCTGCTGATGAAGACATTATTATCACCAAAAATGGAAAAAGCATCGCTAAGTTAACTAGCATAGCTGAGGACAAAGTTTCTGCGATAGACTCTTTACTTGGCATCCTGCCAGTTAATGCATCAATAGAAGAAGCTAGAGATGAGCGCCTGAAAAAACATGAACGTACTGATTGATACAAAGTAATCCTTTTTTTCTGAACATCTTTAATTATTGACTTTTGTAAGAAAAAGGCTATAAGTTTGAGCTACGTTCGCTTATTCGGTCATCCAAGCGTTCCAATACCATAACGTATTTTTCTGTAATATTATTGCATATTTCTATGGCTAACTTTTCATTATAAACATGAGCAGTTGAATTGCGATCGCTCAGCATTTCCAGCCACATTTCTTCGTCCACAATTAACTCCGCAGCAAAAGCTTCACGAAGCACGGATTTCGGTGAGTTCAAGCCTCTCAAGCCTTCATCCTCAAAAATAGCTTTTAGTGTTTTCCAAGCCAGTTCAAAAGTAAATTCGAAACGTTGAATAAGTCCGTCTCTTAATAAGTCATTATCATCATCAAGTTTTACTATCCCTTCTTTAAGTCTCGCTAGTGCTCTTTTATAATTTGTAAGCTTATTATTGATGTCGCTCATAAAGTACAACCCCGTCCTTTCTGATATTATCAATTAATGTTTGTTCGGTATCCTCATTGACAAATACAACATCCACTTTTAAAAGTGAATTTAGATCATCAATTTCCGCACAAAAGCGTCCTTTACCTTCAAACTCAGGTAGCGGAAAAACAGCCAAGTCTATGTCACTAATTGATTTATGCTCCCCTCGTGCCCTCGAGCCAAAGAGAACTATTTTCCTGATACGATAATTCCGACCGAGTTCTTGAATACGACTAACTATACTATTATCTAGATGATACTGCATATCTAAAACCTCCGAAACATCTATATGTTTCTATTTTATCATTTCCGCAAAGCATTACCACCTTTTTTTTGGTAAAATATTCTAAATAACTCAGGTTTATTATTAGGAATAGTTTACTCTATCTACATGCATTCCCAAACCCGCCATCCTCCAATGCTGTCTTTATGCTGTGACACTTTTTACAGAGAGCCTGCCAGTTGCTCCTGTCCCAGAAAAGTTTCATGTCGCCATTGTGGGGAGTAATGTGATCCACCTCCGTTGCCGGGGTTAGCCTGCCCTCCTTCTGGCAGTGGACGCAGAGAGGATTTTCTTTTAAGTAAACCTTACTGGCCTTTCGCCACCGGTAGGTCCATGGCAGCTGGATAGTTCTCTTGGCTCCACACCAAACAAATCAGCAATTTTCTTTATAGTAAAAAATGAAATATCAGCTTGACCTGCTTCTATTAGAATATATTTTCGAATGTCTATCCCTAAATACTCAGCCACTGTGGTTTCACTTACATTAAGTTTTTTTCGCATCCTTTTGATGTTTCTTCCAATTAAGTAACTCACCACAATCCCTCCCGACATGGCTATATAATCGATTCACTCTTATTTGCTTAAGTGAAGATAATCTGAAAACGAATTGGTTGGTAAAATCCTACGTTTAGAAATCATATTACTCCAAATTTGATTTCCGGTATTCTCATCAATGTATCCCGCCTCTAAAGCTGCTACCAGTATATCACCTGTAGCTATATGGTCTAAATTATATTTCTCCACGTATTTAGAAATATCTTTCAAATTGTTGCTGGCAAGAATTCCGCCGTATACTTTTGCTAAAGCTATAGCCACCGCTTCGCCCTTACCAATTTTTTTTCACCTTTGCAGTCCGTATCAAAAAACAACTTATCAGTCATAGTTCTCTTCTCCTTCTGTGGCTAAACCATATACTATATCCCCTCTGAATGCATTTAATAATATTTCTTCATATTTGCCATTTGAAATAAGGTCCTTTTCTTTCAATTCTTCAGCCAGTTTTATATATTTACCAAAAGTTATATATTGCTTATCCTCCGGAGCTGAGCGGTACAGTTTGTTATCAAAACCAAGTCTTAATGCCGATACAATTATCCCTGTTTTCATGGTCTCTGCTTTTTCAGGAGATAAATATCCGTCGTTTATTAGCCGCCATAAGGTGGCCTGTCGACTTAATCCATAATGTTGTTCAATTCTTACTACATCACCAATTTCTAGAGAACACTTTTCCTTACCCAATGTTTTTTTAATAAAGTCTCTTAAAGATTCATACGGCGCTAAAAAAAATGAGGCAAACAGGTCGGCTTCTCTTTCCTGCGGGTCTTTATTTTTCTCTAGATCTTTAGCGCATACTATACTCTTAAAATTTTCATGAAAAAACAAATGGCATAACTCGTGGGCCATTGTAAATCGTTGACGGCCAAAAGTGGAAGTGGAGTTAATGCCGATTATTTTGTTGTTTCCATCTCGGATACACATTCCACTTACTCGATTGCTCATCGGGTAAAATACAACAGTTAGGTCTTCGTTACTATGAAGTATGGAAAAGATATCTATAGGCGAATAGCCATCTTCTCCAAGCTGGTCACGCAAGCTTATAGCATCTGCATTTATTTCTATTTTCTCCTTCATGTACTATTCCCCCTTGAGCAATTCTTCCATATAACGTAAATTTAAGGCAATCTTATTCATAGCTGCTATGGTTTCCAAATCTTCAGTAGCAACTCTTTTTGCTCGTAGTGCAACAGACATGGGAGAATATGCGCTATCTTCGTTTGTAAAATATTCTATAGAGCAACCGAAAAGATTTGCTGCCTTTTCAAGGATATCGGTACTGAATTGACGTTCATTCTTTTCACATTTCGAAATGTAACTTTGATCTACCTGCAAATATTCTGCAATTTGGCTTTGAGTAAACCCACTCATCTTTCGTAACTCATTAAACCTTTTGCCAACTAATTCAAAATTTGACATAGTTACACCTCCGCTTTACTAATATTATATGATAGTTTTGTCATAAATTCAATCTAGTATTCAATATAATTTATGACCGCTCATCTGTTGCTGAAATCATGTCCTTAGTAATTACGGTGTTTTCATTCTCACTACACGAATACTCATAAGTAACAGCATCACAGTTGTTTAAGTCAAAGGTGGTCTTTTTTTTCCTACTGAATAGGTCACTTTACCTTCCTCATTAATTTCAATCGTCATTCTGATTCCATCAGCGGTTATAAATTGTTTTAACATTTCTTTTCCTTTATGGCAGACAGTTAATATAAAACTTTTTCATGGCATTATAGTATGTAAGGACCTGTTCAGTTTTTTCTTTAAGAATATCGTATATTTACTATACACTTAATCAAACAAACCCATCTGCTCAGGCTCAATATACCTAAGATATTCATCATCCTCCTCGACACGTACATCCTTAACAACTACCCGCGTCTTTCCATTCTGCATGATCTCCTGATTTAGCAGATAATTAACACTAAAGCGAGAAGTAATTTCTTGCGGGATTCTATGACCTGGAGCAATTAGCTGAATATTGTTCTGCTTTAAGATTTTAAACATTGGGTCCCACAGATAAACTGCAGATGTTGAACCAAAAGGGTTATCTGCAATGATAACTTTTTTTGTATTAACTGAAACATTGTTGATAGATAGCATTCTTATATAGGAAATCAGACAAACAGCAAATATAAAGTACAGCGAATTGTTTTGTCCCTCCGACCCCAGGGCATTTTCCCAGCGATAGTGCTTTGAATGCTCAGGGATACTTTCAACCTTATAAAGTTTTACAGACGCCTTTTCCAAATCAACAATCTGTGCCAAGAGTTCCCTTGTTGCCAACCTAGTCGCAACTCGCTGCCTATCAACGGCCCCCTCTTGTTCAATTTCTTTCACTATATTATCTATGTGCGTTTTCATACGGAGCTGCTTATCCTGTTCTTCAAATTCATTTAGTTTAACCTTAATCATTGCCACACGCCGCCCATATACATCAATCTTCGACAACGATTCCAGTTTGTTTAAATCATTCAAAATCAGCTCTGCCCTCTTGATACAGCGACTGGAAAACTCTTTTTGATAAGATTCCAACTGCAAAATATCACTGTTTACCTTTTGCATTTGTTCCTCTAGATTCAGAATGTATTCAGCAAACTGATTCTGCATTTTACGGCACTCAACCACGCCTAAAGGCATCCCAATCTTACTTAGTTCTTCCAACGGTTCACGTATTACAAATGTCGTTGTCTCCTTCTCAACAACTTTTAGCTTTTCTACCCACTTATCATGCAAACCCTGCAGCTGCCTTGTTTGCGCCTGGTACTCCCGCTCAAAAACTCTATATTCTTTAACTTCACTCTGAACTGCATCAATTACGATACCTTCCCTCTCTAGAAAACCTTCATAAAGGACTAGTTGATTTCCAGTCTTGCCTTGCTGCTCTTTTAACTCTTCAGATTCTGCCCTAAGCCCATCTTCCCTTAGTTTAAGGCTCTTTATTAAATGTTTAGCATCCTCTATCTCTCTCTTATACTGACCTTCATGCTCGTAGCAGGGAATCTCCACCTGTTCCTCTTTAGGCACATTCTCTAGTTTAAGCTTAAGCTTTTCTTCCTCAACTCTTATCTTTACTGTTACATCATTAACCTCTCTACCTTTAGCCGTCAATTCTTCACTTAAGTCACGTCTTTCACGGCCAAAGGCTAATATTGTACTTCGCGAGGGTATATTTATCTCTTCTCCGTTTTTTTCCCTGTGCTCAACCTTCTTCACATCAGTTTCATACTCATCCATCACTCTGTTTTTCAAAGTTTCTAACTGATTTTCTCCAATATCAATCTTATCCCTTAGATCACTCTCTTGTATATTTTTACCCGCCACAGCATCATGGCTTGCAGTATATGATGCCTTGGCATCATCAAGAAACACTTCAGCCTCAATACTCTCGAAGCTCAAGAGCTCCTTTAAATCTCGCTCTACTTCCCAGGCCATTTTGCCTTTTTCTTCAATTTGTATTCCCACTTCATTCAAACTATCCTCAACCTGCTTCTTTTTCTCACCAATCAAGACAAGTTTGTTGTTAATATTAGTGCTTTCTCTTTTATTATTACTGATTTTTTCTGTTAAGCTTATTAACAGAGCACTTTTCTGAATAATTAACTCAACCTTAGCTATCTCTTCCTCACCATTATTGATAGCTTTCTCTAAAGTTTCAGCCTGGCCCTCTGTAGAATTTTTTTCATCATTAAGTCTTGCACTCTCTTGATCACTCTGTTTTATTTCTGCTACAAGCGAAGCTATCCGTTCTTCATAACTGCGCACATCAGCACTGTAACGCTCTACTTTGTCATTTGGATAATTTTTGCCAAAAGTCATTACTTTTAAGTTAAGTTCTTTTAATTCACTAATCTTTTCCTCTGTACTATTAATTTCTGTCTCTATTTTCTTTATGTCACCATTAATCCCGGCTAAGTACTGTGTAAATCGCTGTTGGTCAGTTACCAAGTCCACGCAGTCACATGTATAGAAGATGTCCTCAGTATTAAATTCTCTTGCCTTGCGGAGAGCTTCAACATTGACAATGGGTATTGTAAAATCACTGGTAAAAGTAAATTTAAGCTTCCCATTTTTGATTCTAGCAAAGGCTTCTTGGTTTACTATCACCGAATAAGGAAGAAACGGCATCCTGTGGATAAGCTTTATCTTTTCCTCGTAATCAACACTTGCAAGCCAATCCACTCCAGGCTGCACAAAATCACATGTTTCGTTTAAAACCTCAAAGAGTTGAAGTAACTCCTGGTTAGGAACGTAGCACCCTCTCTCCCCGGAGATAGCCTTCTTTTGCCTCACTCTCCCCAGCTCTACTTCTTTCTTCAGTTTATTGACACTTTCTCTGTTTATCAGTAGATCCAATTCTTTTTGCAGCTCATGAATACTCTCTTTACCAAAGCTTACAGCCAACTCCTCTAACTCTGCCTTTTCTTGTTCATACTCATTAAGCCAACTTTTGACATCATCCTTTTTATCCTTATTTCTCTGGAGCTCATTTTGTAATTTTAACACCTTTTGAGTCAACAGCTTTATCGCTTCATCAATTTGTTGCAACCTTTCTTTTAAATCGGTTTGCTGCTGTCTGCTCTCCCACACCTGGCAATTAAGGCGTCCAAGAAATTTTTCCGGCTCAAAAATCGCCTCAACCTTTGCAACCCCTAAAAAGTAATCCCTTAACTCAGTCAGTTCTATATTCAGCTCTTTTTCATTTTTCTCAAGTTGTGCCAACCTCTCTTGTAATGTAGACAGCTCTTTTTCCATAGCTATTTCCTTTAATGATATTCCATTCAGCACTGATCAGATTATGGGCAGCAATGTACCTCTGGTATTCTTCTATGCTATCAAAGGTTTGAGCAGCCATGTTTTTTTGCTTAATCTGTCGTATATAATTGCGGATGTCCTCAAAGCCGGCATACTCCTTAACATCTTTAGCGCTTGACTTAGCAAGAGGAACATCTTTAATCCTCAGCTCATTATTATAAAAGATACACCAGCTCAAATGTTCAATATCTCCTGCTGAAATCTGTTCTTCATCACCATCACCTGGAACTACTTCACTTCGATTCTTACGCTTTCTAGCCGCAAAACCGGTCAGCATATACTTATACCTACTACCCTCATCTAAAGCCCACTCCACCACAGAGTGGGATGTTCTGTCTTTTCCACCCTGAAATATTAAACTAACAGGTTTTTCTCGTCTCAGGTAAGACTTTGGTAATACAGTCTGCAAGATCATTAGAAGCAAAAGAGATTTACCGCCCCCATTTTCTAAGTCATATGTAACATTATAACCGTTAAAGTCAAGGGTAAAGTTATCATAAAACTGAGTGGAGTTATTAAAGTGCACATTTACAAGCCTTAAGCTTTTTATATGGGGCATTTACTAGTCCTCCAGACCTGAAACAAATGAGAGTAAGTCACTCCTGTTGTCGCGTTCCTCATAATAATGCCAAATAATCGTTTTAAACCTATCATCCGGAAAGATTAACCTTCGCTCCTTATCAAAGATAATTAGCTTCTCACCTTCTAAAAAGCGGCAAACATTTTCAACAAAATTAATTTTATCGTTTTTCCCACTACTGACACCTTCCCTTGCGTCAGCCAAGCCTCTCCATACCCTTGCAACCTCTACAAAATTAAAGTTGTTGTCAACACTAATTTTCTCCAAATTGTCAAGCTTAACCAATGTGTCAAACCTTTTTCTCACGTTCTCAATCAAATCACTGATTTTTACATAAGCCACAGGTGTATCCGGATAGGCCTCCCGATAAAACATAGTAATCAAGACCATGATGATAAAGTAGCACAGGAAGAGTTCTTCATTTCTAGACACATAACTAATACGACTTCTTAACTCTTCATTGGTCCAACCGAATAATCTGCTGCCCGCTTCAGGGCAAGTAAAAAGCTTGTCCTGCCCTAGATAGACCCTTATTTCCAGCTTCCCAGCAATATGATGAAGCATTTCTTCAATTTCAGTATTGTATCTGTATTTCTCAAATAAAAGCACATTTTTGCTTTTACTGATCTCCTCTCCCTGCAAAAGAACTTTTAGGATCTCCAAAGCTTCATTCATTGTTTCTAAGGAGTACTTATTCATGACTTCATCACCCCTGTAAACAGTATATTAGTAATTTTTAGCCCCAGCAATATTTGTAATTCATCCTCCGGAAAACTCCTGACAACAATGCCTTTTAATTTGTTAATCCCTACCATACTCTGTGCCCTAGAGAACACCTCTTCAATAGATTCATACTCCGCTGCCTCATGGGTGATTTCGGCAAACTCAATATTTCTTATCTGCTCTCCTGTTTTTTTACCACGGTTCATTTCTAAAATAAAAGCCAGGAAGTCCCCGTTATAAACAATATCTTCTGAGTGTATCTCAACCATTCGTTCACAGTAATCTTTTAAACACAATTCATTATCTATCTCATCCATAGCCTCAAGCAGCTCCCGAGCATAAAAAACAAAGTTCCCCTTGACCCTCCTTCGCGCCATCATATCTAACGTCAACCTATCTACATCCCGATCCTCTTCTACGCTTTCATTATCATCTACCTTTACAAAAGATATCCGCTGCTGATCAAGTATCTGAAGGGGGTTAAAGCTTTTCCTGACGGCAGGGTTTAAAAGTGGCTCAAACAAATACTTTAGCACTTCTGGATTACCATTTTTATCAACTACTTTTTCAAACTCACCGATAAAGTTAAACCTCTCTGAAAAAATAGCCTTTCTCCTAACTTTAAGCACCTCATCATATTCTCTTGTAAATGCCGCAGCCTCTTTTAATAACTCCAAATGTGACCTCTGAGCCAGACTGATTTCTTTTTCAATAATTTTAATGAGCTGAAAGATTCTCTTATCTTTTCTGTCAGCCTCGCCTTTATTAATTCTATCAACATATTCACCAAAAGCATCCCCTACATTTTTCACAGCTGCCTTAAATAATTCTGCTTCCTCCTCAAACTGCAAATTAATACTGCGATGATACCCAATATAAGCCTCACTATCTCCTGCTCCATACATTAAATTCTCCAGCAAGGAGTGCTTCCTGTCTTTTTTCTTCTGTACTTCCATATTAAGTCGCCGCACCGTCTCATAAGCAAACCCAAAAGCACCTTTTTCCATCTGCTTTTGAAACAATAACAAATTTATCGTAATCTTAGTCTCTTCAGGAAACTCTTTAGTCTTCAGATAAAATTCCACACCCTGCTCAGTAATATGGTAAAGAAGTACTCCTTCATCAGATTGCTTTATCTCTATAAACTTAATATATTTCTCTTTAAAACCCTTGGTCTTAAAACTATAAGTACTAAGTACAAAGTTACGCCCCCCATTTTGCAACCCATCCAAAATATCACTCAGCAAACCTCTACCCTCATCAACCTTTTCAGGCATTATCTCTTTTAACCCCTGCAAAAAGTACCCAGCTAACTCTTCATACGAAAGACCTCTATACTTTAACTTCCCCTCATAAATCAAGTAAGTAAGCAGCAAAAAGCATAGCTCCGGAACTACCCACACATTCTTTTCACCAAGCTGTCTTTTTCTAAGTACTTCAAATATCGGATAAAAGATCTTTACCTGATCCAGCCTAACCTCAATATCATCAATAAACTCCTCCACCACAGACGACGCCCCGCCTTTATGTACCATATGCTCCTCAATAATTTCCCTGGCTAACACGTGATCTTGATCTACCATAATACCTCAAACCTTTCTCTCATCTCCGTACCCCTCAACGCTTCCTGCGGTATATAATATCCTCCATCAAGTACCTTCATTATCTTTTTAGCATCACTACTATCAAAGTAACCCGCAAACCTTCTACAGTAACCCTCATTTATTCTCTGGTTTTTAAAAGACTTAACAAGCCCATTACCAAATCCAATCTCCAACAAAGCAAGGTAAGCTTCTCGAAATGGTACAATCTTAAACCCACTATACTCATCCTGCAGCTTACCTAGAATATTGACGCCTTCTGCATCAAGATCACCAAAATAATAAAATCCATCACCTTCATTTAACCCATACTCTTTCATATACCTAAAACTACTTACTATTTTTTTCCCCTCACCATAAATCAGCATGTCCACTTTATCCATCATATACTTTTTAAATGACCAAAAGGTATCCCGGTTTTCAATAATATAAACATTCCTCTTTACCTTTTTATCATAACCACTCTGCCAAAAACTAAAAAAAGGCTCAAAGGTCTCCTCACAACCAATCTGAGAATAATCCAGACCCAACCTCTTGAGTACGACCTCCCCCCTGCTTCTACCAGCTTCATCTCCCCTAAAAAACTTCTCATCCCCGAATAATTCATAAGCACGCTCATTAATTGTAATAATCTCTTTGCACTCATCTTTTAAAAAAGCACATATTTTCTCAATAATTTCTTTATCACGGTTATAATCTTCAATGTTTCTAATATAATAATCTACCGCCGCCGGATGTATAATACTTCTAATAATTTCCGCTACCTCTACAGAACTATCGCTTGCCTGTTTCACTTTTCTGAATTTTAGTGGTAAACCATAATGGTTTTTCTTTTTACCAACAGCAGAAATGCTCCCCTCATTGATAAGTCTTTCTATTATTTCACGGAGAACATCAAGACCCTCAGGGCTTTGCATAAATACCAGCATGTCTTCATCTATACCTTCCGGCCAAGACTGTAGCTGTTCCAAAAGAATATAGGCTCCGGTAAACCTCTCAATTTCAGACTTTACCTTTGCATATATCTCATTTGCAATGCTACCCATAATCCTCACCTCAAATTATCTAATACCTACTAAACTTACTTAACTATTTTATCCTATTTTCCCTTATCCTGCAAAAATGAAAGCTTTCGCTCATAAAAAGCTACCAACTAATTGTTTCAGGATTTAATATAGAAGAAATAACCGGCTAATCCGTTATTACATTAAAAAAATCGCCCCCCACCGGTTGTAGTGATGAGCTACTTATTTTTACTTACTCTTTAGTTAGACCATATACAGTAGCAACGAATATCCAACGGAAGATTCCCTCCCATATTTAATCTTTCTATAAGAAACGTTCTAACGAAAAAGGAGCAAAACATATAGTTTCACTCCTCCCATAAATGGAATATTGGAATTCGGGCATTACCCACGCCTCTAAATTAATCGCTAACTTCTTTTCGGCATAATACTCATCATTCTTCCAAACATATGTTTTTCTAGTTAAATCTTCTTGAATCAAAACATGCGCCTTAAAAGGTCCAGAACTTTCAGAGCTGGAATTAAATCTAAATGTAACGAATTCTTCAGACAAACTTATTTCCTCAACGTACGTCCACTTCCGAAAAAATAAGTTTAGCTTGGATCCAAGTCCAATTTTTCTGACCCATTTTCGACGTAACCTTGCAGGTAACAAGTGTAATAGCATTTGATACTCTGCGGAACTTCTACACCATATGTACTTTAAGTAATCTAAGCTTAATCTTTGCGGTACAATAACCTCAGCGTGCCTATGAAACTTAATTACATGTCCTTGAAGTTGGTCAAACCAACCATCATGATATACCGATTGAAAAGGAATATTGGAAAAACTCAAAGCATCACCGAAAGGTTCCGTATCCGCTGCCAGGCTGCCTTCACTAAACATAGTTTCATTCATACAAAGAGTTTTTTTCGCATCAAAAAGAAAATAAACAGGCACGGGACAATGGGCCCCGCCAAGCAATCTCTGATTTTCAGGACGAAACCCTTCGTTACGATATTGAGTAGGAGTCCTGGGTCGAAAATATAAACGCACATAGTTCTTCCATCTGGAATCAGTTTGAGAGATGACTTCTGGACTGGCATTATCCGTCTGCATCAAATTATTCTGTTCGCATATTGCCCGACTTAATAGTTCGTTATTTTCTAATATGTTCACCGCGTTTTTAATATCGGTATAATGATACACAAACTTTGGCCACCAACGACGTGATTCACCCAACCAGGAAGCAGACTCTAACTCATTCAAACATTGTCTTATCTGTTCTGCATCCTGTTTTTTCCGATAACTCATTCGGCTGTACCTCCATAGTTGGTTCTAATAGACCTTGCTGAAAATAATCTGCACGCGGGATAAACTGTAGCCCTACTTCCATATTGGTACCTAAAACGTCCTGTTTACTTAATAATACAGGCCTCAAATAGGGTAGTTCAGCCAATACCGGAATTAAATAAGGTTTATATATCTCCAAGCCCCCAGGCATTGTCCCATCCATGCAAAATCCAAAGCCCCTTAAATGCTGCCATAAGTCAACTAACTGATCTACATGAATGAACATTTCCTTCTCCCCTATGGTTATTCGCAATCCTTGCTCAGGTGCCTTGATTACACTAGCAAAAAACAACTTTCTATCTATATATGTTTGAAATTGCTTTCCTTCAACTAATAACAATTTAATATCTTCCCAAACTTCATTAAAAGCTAATGTTTCTGGTTGGTTGCGAAGCCATTCCTTTATCTCCATAATATCTCGATGCTCGGGTTTAAACGGATCTTGTCGGTACAAATGAATGAATATTTCAATCGGTAAATTGGACAAATACTTTTCCATCATCGGTTTAACTGCAGACTCCCAGTCCAAGCCTCCGTTACCGCAGCCAAGCATCGGAAAAGCTATGGAAGTAATCCCTTTTTCAGCATAAGTACTAGCTAACTTTTTTAAGCCTGCTTCGATATATTCCTGCTTAGAAGGAGCACGCCAGTGTTTCTTTGTAGGAAAGTTCAAAACCCATTTGTGATTTGTTTTGTATAGCCAAAGCTTGCCAATATCAAGTTGTTTAGTTTCGCAGAGATATTGGTATTCACTAAACATTTCCGGATAAACCTTTTTAAAATCTTTCGCTATCCCCTTGCCCATTACTCCTACCGTGTTAACCGTATTTACTAATACCCGGGCCGGACTCTGCAATAAATCTGATACAACATATGTAATCATTTTCTCACCTCACTACATGTATAGTTTCCGTAAACCAATAAAGTGTGACTATTATTATTCATTTCCACAGAATAATTTGAATTCCTGCAAATACAGGAACATATGTTCTGTGTAAGAATGGTATAATCTAAAGTCAATTTAAAGTCAGAAAAATTAAATCCTTCTGTTCTTATTTTATTGTGAACATTTGGTTTCAAAGTTAATAAATATTTCTGGTCAGGAAAAGTCTCTGAGTATTCAATAGCCTTTTTTAGTTCATCGTTCAATGCATCAAGTACTTTAGCAGCTTTCTATGAATGCTTGGATTCGACTCATTCCGAAAAACTCAATATTCTTGCGTCCAGTATTTTCATTGGTTCTAATCTTGTTTTTATTTTCAATAACAAAGTGCTGCTTCCATTCCAAGTCACCATACTCTTTCGGATTTAGATATTTATATAAATACAATGGTGCCCTTTCCTCATCAATATCCAAATAATCTGCTATTCTAAGAAGCAAAGCGATGTGTTGACAATTAAGAGGGAAGTTTCCTTTTACTGTGTCCGAAGTCAGATTATTAGGTATTCATTCAAAATTCTCATTATGAGCAGCACATATTATTGCCACATCTTGTTTAAAAGAAATGTTTGAATAGCCTGGAATCAGAAAATAGTCGTTATTTATTTTGAGAACATGGTCCCAAGCTCGTTTCCCATGTACCGGGCGAATGCATTCCTGTAAAGCTACAGTTTCATCTTGGTACTTTTCCATAACTAGCAGGTGCATTGGCTTCCAAACCGGCCGTGATTCAATATTTTCTTCTGCTAGGGCCTTAACACTTCCTTCCCCTATTTTAAAACTATCGTCTCCAATGAATCCGGTAAACTACCTTTTTCAACATTTAATTCCTTCTGCACAGAATGCTTGGGATAGTATTTTAAGAATTCATCAACCGGTTTAATAGGAAAGCCAATGAAATCAGTTTTATAATGCATGGGCAAAACATACTTTGGAGTAAGCATTCCCACTATTGCTTGGGCTTGTTCCGCGTCAATGGTAAAATGCCCGCCAACGGGTACCATCACGATATCAACACTGCCGATTTTTTCCACATGCTTCCTATCCAACATGTGTCCCAAGTCACCCAGGTGACAAATCTTCAGACCTTCTGCTTCAATAACAAATATAATATTATTACCTCTCTCAACACCCTGTTGGGCATCATGAAAAGAACCAACGCCCTTAACAATTACTTCTCCCTCGGAAGATTGACCTTCCTCACTAAATACTTTTGGTTCTCCTGAGACGGAATTCACCGCGTTGTGATCCCAATGCTGGTGGCTGACCGTCACCCAATCCGCCCTTTCACTAAACTCCGGATAGCCCAACGTCTCATCAAATGGATCCGTCAAAAGCACCTTACCATTCGCCAATGTAACCTTAAAACATGCGTGACCCAACCATTGAATAATCACAATAACACACCTTTTCCCTATATTTTACCTGCGATACCTATTATATCAAATTATAAACCAGATAGCACCTCTTCAATGTATTAGATGGCATTAGAAGTTCTTATTTATTTTATCAATTATGTTAAAATTTAACTATATTTATCGCTAAAATAACTACTAATTCTTAAAACTTCTAAACCCCTGGTACTCTCACCAGGGGTTTGTTAAGGTTTGTTAAGGTTTGTTAATATTTTATTTTTTAAAATAGTTGATAAGTTTGTTTCAGGCAACGTGCGACCTAAATTGGGGTCAGCCGGCAATACAACATGTGATTTATCTGTATTTGTACACTACGCTATCTTCATAAAGAACCTCTGGGTCAATATCAGCCTGATTACTCCATTCGATACTATCAAAACTAACTCGAACTGATCTAAATATTTTCTCGTCTTTCAATTCTTTAAATATTCCTCTATTCATATAAGGCTTCATATCAAATATTCTCTTTTCTCCATTTTCAAAGGTTAAAATCAGTTGATAGTCCTGCAATGGCTCCACATCAATAATAGCTATATACATGAATTCACCTCTACTTCAATGGTTCTATTTTAAATGGCAATTCGCTATTCATTGCCATTATCCAGTTTGCTAACAATTCTTCTTGTCTTAGGCACTGGCACTACTGGCAGCGGTTAAATCCTACTAGTAGTCTTCCCCTTTTATTCATGCCTATTTTATATGTTTCTTATCATTAAAAATTTTTAAATTTGCATAATCTATCATGCTTTTTGACTTCAGGAAATAATCAGAGCCTAGAATGCCATCAAACCCATAAGGTTCTCTTGTCATACCTAACTGAAGTGTAAAATTAGAAAAATTAAAGCTGCCAATTTTTATATTTTGTAATTTCTGTTCATAACAAAGTTCACTTTGTCCCCCTATTCCATACATGCGTTTAACGATTCCATCAATCGGATCAATCGTAAGCTCTGTTACTTCCACTGCATCAACATCAAAAATAGATACTGCACAACCTGTGTCGACTAACACTCTTTCCAGATGTACATTGCTACCCTGGTAAGTAAAATCTATTGATACAATTGGCAGACCATTTTTTATACAGAATTTCATATTGCACCACGAACTCCTGTGAACGCTTGTTCAACTACTTCTATAGTTTCCTTGGAAGTATGGAATATATAAAACTCTCTTGATGGAGAATCATGTTTAATCTTTTTATATTCTTCCCAAGCTTTTTTTGTACCTTCGAAACAAGATACCACTGTCATGTCCTCAATATATCGTTTTTTGTCACAGGAATAGGCTTTTAATGCTTCAACTAAAATATACTTATTTGGGTATTGCTTTCTTATTTCATTCCACTTCATAATAATCACACTCACTTTTTTGACATACTTTCTACTTCTACAGTTTTACATTATTTCCTTCTATCTTTTAGTGTGACTTATGTAATAAACATTCACCATCTCAAACATTTGCCGGCGCAATAAATTAATAGCAAAAATCAAACATGCCAAAACCGCTGATTTTTACGATATTAATCTACTTCTAACTCAATTAGGTTTTAAAAGCCGGAACAATGGAACATCTCACTATACTTACACAAATGCACCTTATGTAATAGGAATAGCCAAACACGGCCAACAAGTTAAACGAATATATCTAGAAAATGTTAAAGACCACTTGGAACGAATGGGAATATAATTCGTCGACTTAACCAAACTTAATTTAGAAAGGGGCATTACCCATGAAAAAAGAATTGGATTATTACCTTAATGCTGCATATCCTTTTACCGTAAGGCCAGATATTGATGATGGTGGCTATATTGTTGACTTTCCCGATCTTCGTTATTGTGTTGGCACCGGAGACACAACGGATGATGCTATTAAAGATGCTATAACTGCAAAAGAAGAATGGATAAGAGCAGCGTACGAAGATAATATCAGCATACCTGAGCCTGACGAATACAACGGCCGTATATCTCTAAGGATACCAAAATCTTTGCATAGAAGTCATTTATGCTTTATGTTAAAATGGTTAAGCTTTCATAATTTCATCCAACTCGTTTAACCTAATACCTAGCCATTTTCTCCCTTGCACCGATTGTTCCTATGTTTTACCCCGAAATTTTCCACCAGGAGATGTTTCAATCAGACTTTTAAGTTCCATCATTGAAAGAACTTCAATTAATTGAAGTTGACCTGTCTCCGTATCTAAACCTATCTCCTCAATGGTTTTAGGAAATAAAGAGAGGCTGGAAAGTATTTTCTTCTCAATGTTTGTGAGGTTGCCATCCCTCTTATCAGACTGCTCGTTGGCTAGATTCATCGTATTCAGACTCTGTGATTCACTTTCTTTAGCAGGAACTCTTTCTTTTCTAGGTGTTAACTCATCATCCAGTTCATTTAGTTCATTATTAATTGAATCATGCTCCGGCAGTAATTGTGAAGGGTGTGAATATACACGAGCGCCATCTACAATCAGACGATTTGCACCCCTGCCTGTTACATTATAGATTTCATGGGGCAGCTAAAAAACCAGCTGCCTCTACTGCTGCCCTTTTCCCATATGCCGTGCATCTCCGGGAACCAACTATCACCACACCTATGCTGTTCTTTCTGATCTTCCCTCTATAATATAATAGTGTTGGAGCTTTAGAATATTTTTTAGCTAAGACAGGGTATAACGGATCATCGTAGGTTAATAATTTGATATCATGACTCATGGCCTCTTCTAATAAAACTTCTGCCTTATCTAAGTCTCGCTGCTCCCGAATGATTTTTGCTAATACAATTCCTATTCCTTCAACAGATAACAGTTCTTCTTCACATGCCTCATAAATAGCTTTAGGAGATTTAAAACGGTTTAATAATCTTTTTTCCATGATTGCTCCGATACCATTAAGTTGTCTCAACCATATCCAATACTTCATATTAACCTCCCTAAAGAACCATCATGCCCGCCCTTTCCTTCTCTAAATCCCTGGCCATCAGAGCCGATGCTACATCTTTTTTGCGGATTTTAGAGGAATCCTCCAAATCTGCAAAGGTTCTAGCCACCTTTAGATATTTATGATAAGTTCTGGCACTATACTTAAATCGATCATGGGCTAACTGTAATAGTCTATATCCTTCCTTTTCCAATTGACAGCATTCTTTGATGAGGCTATGACCCATTTGCGCATTACAATTGATGCCTTTAATCTTTGCAAATCTTTTTTTCTGAATGTTTCTAGCAAATTCAACCCTTTCTCGCAGCTCCTTAGAGCTTTTTCCGGAAAAACTACTTGATAAACTAATGAAGTTAACGGGCTGAACATATTTTTGAATATCCATCCTGTCTAATATCGGTCCTGATAATCTCTGCCTATATTTTATAACCTCATAGTCAGTACATCGACATTTTATATTACCATAATAGCCACAGGGACAGGGATTCATGGCCGCGGCTAACATAAAGTTTGCAGGGTATGTATTACTGTATTTCACCCGGGATATAGTGACCTGTTGATCTTCCATAGGTTGTCTTAGTGCTTCCAGTGTTTTCTTGCTAAATTCAGCAATTTCATCTAAGAATAATACCCCATTATGCGCTAGGGATATTTCTCCTGGGGTAGCATGGTTTCCTCCCCCGATTAAGGCGTTAGTGGAGGCATTGTGGTGGGGCGCGCGAAATGGGCGTTCCGCAACCAAATGCCCCCTTCCGTTTAACATTCCCGCCACACTGTATATCTTGCTTACCTCAAGAGCTTCCTCCTCCGTCATACTGGGAAGAATAGTGGGAATTCGTTTTGCAATCATTGATTTCCCGCAGCCCGGAGCACCAATCATAAGCAAATTGTGTCCTCCAGCTGCCGCCACAACGATATATTCAATCATTGCCTCTTGCCCTTGAACCTCGTTAAAATCCAGCGGATAAGGATCTGTTTCTGGAGACGCAAAATGCTCTTGTTGTTGGATATTGTATTCAGTGTCCCCTGCCAGAAAATCAACTACTTCCCTTAAGGAATCAAGCCCAATCACATTAATTCCCTTAACCAAAGAAGCTTCATGAATATTTTCCCTAGGCACAATGATATTTGTAATACCTGTTTTCTTTGCGGCAATTACCATGGGAAGTACCCCTGTGCAGCGTCTGAGCCGCGCATTCAAGGATAATTCGCCTATACATCCGAAGTCTTTCCATCTTCTTGTATTAAGTTGATCTGTTTCCATTAAAAGCCCTAAAGCGATAGGCAAATCAAAGTGAGAGCCGCTTTTTTTCATATCGCTGGGAGCCAAGTTAATCACGACCTTCATTTCGGGAAAACGAAACCTTCCATCCCGTAATGCAGCTTCCACCCTTTCCCTTGCTTCTTTTACCGCTGTATCTCCCAGCCCAACAATAGAAATCATGGGCTGTCCTTCTATGGTTTTTGTCTCTACATCTACTAAGTAACCTTCTACCCCTGAGATAGCAAAGCTTTTTACAATAGAAGCCACATAATGCCCTCCCCTAGATTCACTCTTGGTTTTCTCCCCATGGCAATCCCACCGCATAACATTTAATTTGACTGAATATTGCATCAGGCACCAATCTAAAAACATCATTGCAATG